>JAHHHW010000106.1 GCA_019359115.1 Pelatocladus maniniholoensis HA4357-MV3 | reverse complement strand
AAAATTATACTCTATTTTGTAGGAAGTTTCCAGAAAAAGAGAAACAAACGGCTAAAGCCGTGCGAGTCGCGTTTCATCCCCTCCTTAAAAGATAGGGGTTCTCACGCTCCCGGACTTCTTTGATAGAGACTTTGAGGTCGAATATGTCGAATTACTAGCTAAGACAAAAATAAAACAGTTTGAAGGTAGGGATACCCAGTACCCCTTTGAGGGCTATTACTATCCTGTGCGGATCGGTGATACTTATGGACTGCTACTAGACTGCTCAGTTAACAATAAAACTCAGGCACAACCAACCAAATGCTTTGCAGCACTCAAACATGAAATTTCGCAAAGATTAAATGGTGAAGTTGCCACAATTGGGCAAACGTGGATGATTTCTGGTCAACTGCCCAAAAACTCAGAAAAAAAACCTGAAGATATTGCCAAAGCTTGCTATCAAGAGTTAATGCCTGATTCAAATTGGAAACAAAATCTGCAAGGACAAGGGCAGATTCTAGGGGCATATATATTTGAACTCTCGCGATATCATTTAACAATTGAAGAAGGAATGGCATCTCCGACTCACATTCAAAGTATTCAAGAAAATCAGCACATTATTATTCTTCTTTATCCAGATGAAGCCACTGCCGAAAAAGCCGCCAGATTCTATCCTGATTGGATGCGCTTATTTTGCTATCGCCACAAAATCCTGTGGGCATATGGTCAAAGTCGGTTGATCAAACAATATATTAAAAATTATTTAGTTACAATCCAAAAGGCTATTGAACTTAGCCAAAAAGATAATTCCCATATTGAGTTAAAACAAGTCCGGCAATCCTTGTTTCAGGTACAGAATACGCTAACTCCTTATTCAATTAACTTAAGCTATCTCGATTTTCAAGGTCGCACGATAGAGATAAATTTAAGTAATTACAAAAAACGCTTGGAGAGAATGGTAAAACAAGCAGAGGGAGAAAGTGAACTGAATTTTTTAGAAGGATTTAGTAACTTAGTGACCGATAAATATTTGCTACAAATAACAAAAGACTATGAGCATATGGAGATGAGTTCTAAATGGTTAGATATTTCAATTAATACGCTTCGTAGCCGCGTTGAAGTTGACCAGGCTGAACGCGATCGCAACTTCCAAAATACTGTGGGCATTGTCGGTGTAGGATTAGCTACAGGTTCTCTTGTTATGAGTTTAAAGGAAGAGCTAAAGCCCACCTTCCGCAATGACCCTAGTTTTAATATCTTCATCCCACTGGTATACAGTATCATTGCCGGGGTGATAGCAAGCGCGTTGACTTGGCTTGTGATTCGTTTATGGTCGCGATCGCGCTAACTCAGCTGGTTAGAGTCGATGGGGTCGCTAACATTGAGGTGTCACCACCCCGCACTTTCCTAAGAACGGAACGTGACTGTTACCAATTATTCTGCTCAAGCGCGACTATTTTTTCTCCACTGCTATACAAAGGTATACAAGGCGTACTATAAAAATTGCTTGTTTGGTTGTCATAGCAATGACTCAATGCGGCTTTATTTTATGTAAATAGTATTTCAAGGGTTTTCGCAATTACCTTATGGCAAATTTTATACAGTAACAACAACTCCCTCTTTGCTAAGTAAAGAGGGAAGTGATCAAAATTTGTTAAACAGGCGATGCGGCTGGAACTACAAACAGGCGAGGCACAATTACAGAAGCAGGTTGTTCTAAAATAAAACGTACACAACGGGCAACATCATCAGCTTGTAGTGGCTGTGAGACTATTTCGTCGTAGCCTTGCTTACCACTTTCACGCCAAGAATCATAAAGATTTGTTGCGACTGCGCCAGGTTCTATAGTCGCAATCCCAACACCAGAACCAGCTAATTCCATCCGTAAGGAATCTGTAAAAGCTTCCACAGCATGTTTAGTACCATCATAAACACCGATCATCGGTGTAGTTTTTAATCCCGATATACTCGACATATTGATGATAAAGCCACTTTTTTGCTTTTTAAAATAAGGCAAGACTGTGTAACACATTCTCACCACAGCCTCATAATTGACGCGGATCATGTTGCACAACGCTTCGATGTCGGCTTCTTCAATTGACATCATGTGCATCACACCTGCATTGTTAATGATGACATCCAAAGACCCAAACTCTGACAGTGCAGTATCAAGAAGACGTTGTGGTAAAGCAGGCTCAGTAATTTCACTTGGAACAATGGTGGCATTTTTAAGTTGATTTGCAAGTTCAGACAGTTTTTGTTGCGATCGCCCTGTTAAAACCAGCTTCATTCCAGCTTCATCTAAATTATGAGCTATGGCTGTACCGATACCACTGCTAGCCCCAGTCACGATCGCAACTTTATCTTTGAGATCCATAATTTTTATAAAAATTGAGAGTATTTGCCGTTATTCAGAATATAGGCAGTCACTCTAACTAGAGGTAAAGAATAGATTAAGAATATACATAAAATAATTTTTATACGTTTAATTTTTAACTATCTTGAGAATTTTGGTTAATACCATTTCACTTTTTTAATGATACAAACACATGGGTAGGGACATACAGTCATACACCTCTACGTTTTTGTGAAACGGTATAAGCTGACTATGATACGTCTCTACATACTTCATGTAGTAAACATTGCATAAAATATTTCAAGTATTTTCACAATATTAATTTGAGTTGCAAAATCTGTTTATTGTTCAGTAAATACTGAAATATAAAAGTATAATACTCCATCACAAAAAACCTTTTGTTACTGTGCATATACGTATTTGCACGCTTTACCTAACTACATAAATCAAAAGCCAATAACTATGAAAAATAAAAAAACAGTCCCTAAACAAAGTGGATTTAGGGGATTTTTTGCATTTAAGGCTCGAATTTTCTTTTTGGTATTCGTTTTTATCATTAGTTTTTCTGGCATTCTGCTATCTAATTGGTTGATGGCAGGTCAGCCAAGCCTAGCCAAAATTAGTCTTTTACAAGCTGCATCCACTCAACCACTTGGCTATTATGACTACTTCGGTAAACTCCTGAGTCCTGAAGATGCAGCAAAGTTGGTACAAGAAAAAGAACTTGATCCGAGTGATCCAATTTCCTATCAAAAAATAGGAGCAGTCGAAATTACGCAAGAATTAATTGACAAAGGCGAGGATATATTTTTTAACCGGAAAATAGGTGATAATTTCGGTTTGCAAGATGTGTTTGGTTTTAGACAAGGCTTATTTCGCATCTTGCCAGAATTAACTACAGCGATCGCACAATTACGTGGACAGTCAACCAACAACTTACAAATTACCCTGCAAAAAGAAATAACACTGGGTAGTCGGACTTTTCCCAAAGGAACTGTGCTTAACACAGGTTTTAAAGTGGAAAGAGGAACGTTTTTCCCTTTGGGAATCAAAGAAAACGGCGATATTACCTGTGCAGTCTGTCACGCTGTTGTTTCTGATCAAGGTAAACGCCTAGCAGGGATACCCAATGGTGAACTTGCTATTCCCTTTTTGATTGCTTTAGCACCAAATTCTGCTGCTGGGTTTGCCAGGTTAAACTTTAATCCCCTAGATCCACAATACCAAGGTAAAGGCAAGACAATTATTGATAGCGAAGGTAAATTGATCAAATTGCCTGATTCTGATAAATTTGAGCAAGCCTTTGATGATGCTGTGTTAGATGTGCCTTTTGGTCACTTCGAGAGTTCACCGGATGGCATTGATAATACTACTCAAATTCCCAGTATCTTTACTTTTCAGACACATCCTTATTCTTCTGATGGTCAGTTTGCTGTTGGGCCGTTTGCTGGACTTAGTGCTTTCAACAATGGTGTGCATTCTTCAGAAGTGAATCTGTTAGCAGCTGCACAACTAAGTCAAAAAACCCTTGGTATAGACTCAGAAGTCTACATTGGTGCATTTCTCCAAAATGCTGCCGATCCACGTTTGCGTTTACCACTGGGAAAACCAGTTAAACCTTCGGAGTGGCTACGTCAGGTTGCACCAGATCTTACCCAAGCGGAATTAGAAGATCAAATTCCTGCACCTGGAACAGGTACTTACCCAGATTTGAACCCTAGTTTATTTACATATAATGGTTTGGTTTTTAGCCCCAACACTGACAAGCCAGATGATATCGCTAGTGGTAAGTTCTTATTTGCTAACAATGCCATGTCAGTATTCCAAAATAACTTACTACCACCTGCTAACCGCACTCGCGAAAATTGGCAAGCACTCAGAAGCGATTCTGTCGTGCGGGGGGCAAAAATCTTTCAGGAAGCCGGATGTGCAACTTGCCATATTCCACCTTTCTTTACTGACAACAAAATTCATCCAGTCAGTGAAATTGGTACTAATCCAGAACGTGGTAAGTCTCGCCTCAAGCTCAATAATTTGTTAGTAGCACCAAAAATATACAGCTTCGATACACCTGTACCTGTACCTGTCGATGCTACAGTACTGGATGTACCAACAGACGGTATTTCTGTTAACTCTACAACTTTACCCACAGGTATATTGCCGGATGGAGGTTACAAAACTACTTCTTTAAGGGGTCTTTACTTGAGCGCACCATATTTGCATGATGGTGGTGCAGCAGTACGAGCAGGAAGTTTGCAAATTAACTCAGATGGTAGCTTTAGTATAGTTGACCCCTCTGGCTTGGGATTGACTGGAACTCTCAGTCAAAGCATTCCCGCCGATCCTGCTAGTAGCTTACGCGCCTTGCTAGATGAGGAACTTCGCACCCAAGTTATAGCAACAAACAAAGCTAATCCTGCTTTGGTAAGGAGTAATCTTGATGGTACTGGTCATGAATTCTATGTGACTCGCAACAAGCAAACTGACTTAATTAACTTCTTGTTAGCACTGGATGATGATCCTAGTCGATTTTAAATTGATCTAAACCAATTTCAATGGATTTTTTTACCAGACGTGACAAACAGCATGTCTGGTAAATCGCCGGAAATTTGTTTCCCTGTTCTTAACTAAGTAAGTTGGCGGGAATAAACCTAAGCATGTTACGAAAAGTAAACAAGCCTAAAACCCTTACTAATGACCAATAAAATAGACGCGCCTTCTTCGGCTTTTCGTAGAGTATAACAAATGACGACCTCAACGAGTTAGCTTTATTTGTGCCGATTTACTTAACTGCTAACCAATGAACCAGAATCTTGATTCAAAAACAATGTTGCTTGAGAATATTTGCGAAGAATAGAAGCAGGACAATCTGTACTAATATTTTCTTGTAACATCTGTTGCACTATTTTAGCTTTGTGTGATCCTGGTGCAAGACAGAGAATTTTTTTGGCAGAACAAATCAAGGGAATCGTAACAGTAAAAGCATATTTTGGTACAGCTTCTAAATTCGGAAAATGGCCTTGCTTAACTTGCTGTTTGTGATTCGCTTGATCTAATTTCACTAATTTCACACTGTAAGCATCTTGGAAATTAGCCACAGATGGATCGTTGAAAGCGATGTGTCCGTTTTCTCCCACACCCAAACAACATAAATCGATTGGTTGTGCTTGCAATAATTTGCTGTAGCGATCGCATTCAACTAAAGGTTCTAAAGCATCACCTTCGATATAGTGAAATTCTTTCAGGTTGACTCGTTTGTGAAAATGTTCCCGTAGATAGCGTCGAAAACTAGCAAGATGACCAGCAGAAATTCCTAAGTATTCATCCAAATGGAAACAAGTAACCTGCGACCAATCTATACCACCCAATGCTATCAATGTATCAAGAAATCTTATCTGAGAATTACCTGTAGCTAGCAATACAGCAGCATGACCATTTTTTTGTAAAACTTCCTGTAAATAATCACGTGCAATTTCTGCTACATTCTCGCCTAATTCAGCTTCACAGTTATAAATTTGCACATTCAGGTCATCAACACGAAAAATTTTTTTGGTGAACGGCATTGAATTATCAAAAATATAGTTTATTGTTTATAGATTCTTGATTACTTTTGAATTTTAATTGAAGATTCTTAGCTGAACTAAATTCTGAGCAAGGAAAGCTAACAGGACTTACTACTAAATTAAATGGTAAACAGATAAAAAGAACAGCTCTAATCGCTACAATAAAGATTTGCAGTATTCTGCATCGACATTATGAGACTTCCTATCGTAGCTATTATTGGTCGCCCAAATGTGGGCAAATCGACTTTTGTCAATCGTTTGGCGGGAGAGCAATCTGCTATTGTTTATGATCAACCAGGAGTAACACGCGATCGCACATACTTGAGTGCTTTTTGGCGCGATCGCGAATTTATGGTTGTCGATACTGGTGGTTTAGTCTTTAATGATGACACCGAATTTTTGCCATTAATTCGCCAACAGGCTATGGCTGCACTTGCAGAAGCCAGTGCGGCTATTTTTGTAGTTGATGGTCTGACCGGACCGACAGCAGCTGACGAAGAAATCGCTACATGGTTACGACAACAACCCGTACCTGTGCTGTTGGCTGTAAATAAATGCGAATCTCCAGAACAAGGTTTAATCCAAGCTGCTGAATTTTGGAATTTAGGATTAGGTGAACCTTTCGCCGTCTCTGCTATTCATGGTAGCGGTACGGGAGATTTACTAGACGAACTAGTAAATTATTTACAACCAGTCCAAGATATTCCAGATATTGATGAAATCAAAATCGCAATTATTGGACGTCCAAATGTTGGGAAATCAAGCTTACTTAATGCTTTTGTTGGTGAAAAGAGAGCAATTGTTAGCCCAATTTCCGGTACTACCCGTGATGCAATTGATACTAAAATCGAACGTGATGGCAAAACCTATGTTTTAATCGACACCGCAGGAATTCGCAAAAAGAAAAACGTAGAATACGGCCCGGAATTTTTTAGTATTAATCGTGCTTTTAAAGCGATTCGTCGTGCAGATGTAGTTTTATTAGTAATTGATGCTATTGATGGTGTTACAGAACAAGACCAAAAGTTAGCGGGACGGGTAATTGAAGAAGGCCGGGCCTGCGTTGTTGTGGTTAATAAGTGGGACGCGGTAGACAAAGACTCTTATACCATTTACGATTACGAAAAACATTTGCAAGAAAGGCTACATTTTACTGAGTGGTTAGAAACTATCTTTGTCAGCGCTTTGACTGGACAAAGAGTAGAGAAGATTTTGGAATTGGTAAATCAAGCAGCCGATGAACACAAGCGCCGCGTCACCACTTCGGTGATTAACGAAGTTCTAGAGGAAGCAGTTCGCTGGCATTCACCATCAGTCAGCCGCAGTGGCAAACAAGGTAAAATTTATTACG
Organism: Pelatocladus maniniholoensis HA4357-MV3; assembly: GCA_019359115.1. GTDB lineage: Bacteria > Cyanobacteriota > Cyanobacteriia > Cyanobacteriales > Nostocaceae > Pelatocladus > Pelatocladus maniniholoensis. The sequence goes on along the minus strand of JAHHHW010000106.1, from coordinate 45,120 downwards.
GTACGCAAGTTAGCTCTCAGCCACCTACAATAGCATTGTTTGTCAATGATGCTAAACGTTTTAACGATAACTACCGCCGCTATATCGAACGACAATTCCGGCAGCAATTAGGATTTAAGGGTACTCCGATCCGATTGTTCTGGCGGAGTAAAAAAGCTCGAGATATGGAAAGTGTTAGTAATAATAGAGCAGCCCGCGTCTAGAATTTTGGATTTTGGATGCGTGGATTTTAGATTGGGGAAACCTGTCTAAAATCATAAATCTGGGAACTTACAAATAGTTCAATCATCCAAAATCTATAGACGCTTCTGCGGCTACCTTTGGTAGGCACTCCGTGTCTACCCGCAGGGTAATCTAAAATCTAAAATTGAAACATGGATTTACTGCGATCGCTACCAATCGGTCTTTATCTAGAACAACCGCAAACTTGGTTACATAAGCTTGACCCACGTGTCAAGTTTATCTGGTTGATGAGTTTTCTTACAACCTACATTTTTGCTAACAACTTGTGGCGAATATTACTGGTAGTATTGTTGATTATTGCTACCTTAATTGCCAGAATACCCAAGCGAGTTTGGCAGCAGCAGATGGGTTGGTTATTAATGCTATGCTTTTTTGTGTTAGTGATTGCTGCTATTAGCCCTGATGGTTTGGGTATAAGATATCAACCACGCCTACCAGCTAACGATATCATCTTAACTGAGCAACCAAATCCTACTACTTCTGCAACTCTAACTACAACTCCAACTACAACTCCAACCAATAAAAATTTAGCCACTCAGAAGCAACAAAAATATAATTACGTACTATTTGAAAAAGGCGCAATCAAAGTAACTCGTCGTTCTTTAGATTTAGCAATTAGCCTAAGTACAATATTATTTACTGTTATTTATAGTACTAATTTATATCTACTAACAACCGCACCAGAAGAAATCACAGCCGCTCTCGAAAGCTTAATGCAACCGCTACAAAGGTTTAATATACCTGTAACTGAAATCACATTAATGTTAACTTTGTCGTTACGGTTTATACCTTTGGTTTTAGAAGAAGTACAGAATTTAGTTCGCTCTGTCATGACAAGAGCAATAAACTGGAAAAAATTGGGATTGAAAGGAGCAATCAAAGTTTGGATGCTAATAGCAGAGAGACTTTTGGAAAATCTACTACTAAGAGCAGAACAAATGGCAAATGCAATGATGGTAAGAGGCTTTACGAGTCCTAATGAACATCGAGTTCAATGGCACGATCTACGCCTCAAAAGACTTGACTGGCTAGCTATTGCAGCTTTAATTATCTTTTGGGGAGTGCGGTTGGCGATCGGTACTGAGATTTAATGGAGTCGCCAGACAAGGGGGACAAGAGAGATAATTAATACTTAATGACAAATGACAAATGACAAATGACAAATGACAAATGACAAATGACCAATAACTAATTTATTGCTTAGGAATGACTTGAAAATTCAGCAAAAAAGGCAAAATAACGAGACAGATAGGCTGTTGTGCTGGATTCTCTTACCTTATGAAAATTAATTGGGTTCACTTTTACGTGGAAGATGCCAAAGCTTGGCGTGATTGGTTTGTCAGTCATCTTGGTTTTCAAACCGTTGAAAGTTCGACACTCTTAACCCCTTTTATACATATAGACAACGGGAGTAATTTTCACACCTGTACAGAAGCAGTAAAAAGTGGTTCTGTTTGCTTTTTGTTATCTTCACCACTATTACCTATCAGTCCAGTGGCAGATTTTCTCCATCAACATCCCCCCGGTGTAGCAGATATTGCTTTTACTGTTGAGGATGTAGAAGCAGCGATCGCTCGCGCTCAACCATACGGTACTAAAGTTTTACAACCCATCCAACATCATCAACAAGGAGATAAATACATTAAATGGAGCAAAATAGCTGCTTGGGGTTCTGTGTCACATACATTGATCGAAAGAGGTTGTTTAACTAACGCAGTTTCGGAAAACGCAGATCATAATGAAACATTAGTTTCCGGGTCCTTTTCAATCGCCGCCATAGATCATATTGTCCTCAATGTCGCAATGGGTGATCTAGAGCGTGCAGTAACGTGGTACGAAAAAATTCTTGATTTTCAACCCCAGCAGACATTTAGAATTCAAACGGATCGCTCGTCTTTATCTAGCCAAGTTATGGTTTCTCGCTGTGGCAATGTACAATTGCCCATTAACGAACCAACTTCAGCTAATTCCCAAATTCAAGAATTTCTAAATGTCAATCAAGGCTCCGGAATTCAACATATTGCTTTACGCACTGACAATATTGTCAGTGCGATCGCTCAATTTCGTGCTTGTGGTTTATCTTTGCTCCCAGTTCCCCAAACTTATTACTCGCAACTCAAAGAACGTCGAGAACTTCCCCTGACTGCTGAGGAATTAAAAGCGATCGCTCAACAAGAAATTTTGGTGGACTGGAACCCACAGACTCCCCATGCTTTATTGCTACAAATTTTCACTCAGCCTATCTTTGAACAGCCAACTTTTTTCTTTGAATTGATAGAACGTCGTCGCCAAGCTCAAGGTTTCGGTGAAGGCAATTTTCAAGCTTTATTTGAAGCCATAGAACGAGAACAAATGAAACGGGGTGCTTGTTAGGGAGTATGAGAACAGACAGATGGCGATTAGAATCAAAGCCATACGCGAGGAATTTGAAGCAGCTTGTGCTGATGGCTGTGTCTACGGACATCTCAGAGGTAAGCGTGGTCTTTATGTCTATGCAGAGTTAGGAGCAGAAAAAGAACACATTTCATCACCAAATGACGAGCCAATGACAGAATACAGAATTTTTGTCAGTAGTTGATCGCAAATCTACATCTGATTAGTAATCCAAAACTCATTCATCAAATATTTAAAACCCAAACATCGCTAAATCTGGGCTAATGTAAAGATAAATTTAAGTATTATTTTTTTAACAAAATGTTAAGACTTATAACAGACTTTGACGGCCCAATTATGGATGTTTCAGAACGATACTACCGTGTGTATCAGTTCTGCTTACAGAAAATCAGCCGTCCATCTCAACAAGTGCAAGAACTTTCAAAAGCAGAATTTTGGCAAATGAAGCGATCGCGCATTAGCGAAACCCAAATCGCTATGTCTTCTGGTTTAGATGAGTTACAAGCACAAGAGTTTTCCAAACTACGGCGAAATACAGTACATACAGAACCTTATTTCCAGTATGATCGCCTAGCGGTTGGTGCTGTGGATACGTTGTTAAAACTTCAAGAAGCTGGTGTTGATTTAGCGGTTATGACTATGCGTCGAGTCAGAGAGCTAGATTACGCTTTCAAACAGTATGATTTAAGTAAATTTTTTCCACAGAATCGCTGCTATTGTCTGAGTAATGACTATGTAAAAACCCGTGACATTGATGATAAACCCTTGTTGATGGCACGAGCATTGAAAGAATTACCAGGCGCTACAGATACATGGATGGTAGGAGATACAGAAGCTGATATCACTGCTGCTAAAAGGCATGATATAAAAGCAATTGCTGTAGAGAGTGGTATCCGCGATCGCGCACAACTAGAATTTTATCAGCCAGATTTTATTGTTAAGAATTTTAGTGTAGCTGTTGATTTAGTTTTAGAACAAGCTTTACAACCAATTGGAACTAGATAATTGGTAATTCGTTGGGTAAAGGTTAAAGGAGTTTTGTGATCACCCTTTTTCCTTTTCCCTTTTTCAGGTTATTTACTTAAGAAAACTACTAATCAACCACAATAAAACAAAAGTTACCACCGTAGAGAACTGATTTGGTGTCAGACTAACAAACTGCTGTATTTGTGGCAATACCAAATTAGCAACTATTCCTCCAGCAATTAAACCAGTAATTAGACCAACTAGAATAAATAAAACTGCTCGACCAAATTTACCTTCTTTGCGATTGATGAAGTAAATACTAATACCTACACCAACTACTAACGCCATCTGTAAAACTTGATCGCCCCCACCTGGATAAAACACACTTATAGCACTTAAACCCAGATACCAAGCACCTGGTAAAATCATATCTGCTGGTGTTGGTTTATCCAAAAAATTTTGCAGCCATACAGGCGACTTTTCACGAGGTGCGGGAGTTTCTTTTGGAGGTGCTTGGACAAGGCGTTCTGGAAATCGGATACGTTCTGGTACTTTAATTTTTCCTTCTTGGCGCATCCGCAAGCGATCCATCAAAATCGCATCGTAAGCTGTTTCTATGACTTCTAGACGCTTGCTGTCGCCGCTATGTTGCTGCAAGAGGCGATTACGAACATCTTGAATTTCATCGAAGCTAGCTTCTTCAGACACCCCAAGTTTTTCGTAGGGACTTTGCTCGCTCATGGTGAGTTTATAACTTTAGCCTTACTCGGCAGCAATCTTTGATTTACAAAAAAAATAAATTGAGATTTTGTGTCGGTCGAAACCAATGTTTCAGTCGATTTATTATGTATCATACCTGAATCGTAGCATCTGTAAGCAGAATCGACCTGGTACTTTTAACTATAGACACTTTAACATATTGTTATAACTCCGTGTATCCCCTAATGTCGTTCATAAATTCTAGCTCTACTCTAGAATTTGAGTTAAAAATACCTACAAGCCTTTCTTTCATGAAAAAAATAGCTTTTCCATTTCCAATTTGGTTGTTGACTGTACCTTGATTAAGTTTTAATTAGGAAGCCTTACATTCCCTTTTACCATAAAGCCGCATATCGATTTAAAATTAATAGCGTTGAAATTACTAAGTAATAAAGATATAAAAGTATCTTAGTTTACTTAGGTTTGCGGCTAACGTAAGAGCATCTACTTATTACAAACAAGGTTAACAACTATTAGCCTAAAACAGTTCAGGGTGGCATGATCATAAAATTCGCACTCTAGTAGTCGAAAATCCTGATTAAACTAATTATCTGGATCATTCAGGAAATTTGTGCCTTAACCTTGTAGATTTTATTTTGTCCTTAGCAGGAAATGCGTTTTTTACGCAGCCTGTATGTTTATCCTAATAAATTTTTGTGCAAAGTGATGGTCATGGCTCCCGCCAAGATTCTTGTAGTTGATGACGACCCTGCGGTACGGAATTTAATCCAACGCTTTTTGATGAAGCAGAACTATCAGGTGGAGGCTGCTGAAGATGGTAAGACTGCTCTAGCTCTATTTGAGCAATTTAATCCAGATTTGGTAATTTTGGATGTTAATTTACCAGACGTGATCGGCTTCAACCTCTGTCAAGAAATGCAAAGCCGCAATGGCGTTTTTGTTCTGATGTTAACCAGCCGTGCAGATGAAGCTGACAAGATTCGCGGCTTTTCTAAAGGTGCTGATGACTATCTCACCAAACCATTTGGTCTGGGAGAACTTGAAGTCAGAGTCGCAGCTATTTTGCGGCGTCAACGGGTTGTAACCACAGCAGAACAAAAACGTCTGATATTTGAAAAGTTGATGATCGATCCGGTGCGGCGAGAGGTAACACTCAATCATGAACCAGTACCTCTAACCGCCTTGGAGTTTGACTTGCTGCATTTTTTGGCTAGTCATCCAGGTCGAGTTTGGCGAAGAGCTGAACTAATCCAGGAAGTTTGGGATTATGAATACGTCGGCGACCAACGGGTTGTAGATGTACACATAGGTCAAATTCGCAAGAAAATAGAAGTTGATGCTAGCCAGCCAGCATTAATTCAGACTGTACGTGGTGTTGGCTACAAATTTGAATGTCCTCCTCAATCTCAGCAGCCAGATAAACCACAGTAGTCAATGGTCAATCAATTTTGGATTTTAGATTTGCGATTTTGGATTGACCTCAATTCCATTTTCCAAAATCCAAAATCCAAGATTGCTAGTTAATAGTTAATAGTTGATAGTTAATATTTAATATTTAATATTTAATATTTATTTAGTTGCTGTAAGCGTACTCTGCGAAAAGCAATACAGATTACGTCCAAACGCAGCATCTTCCATTAGAGAGATTTTGAGCGGCTTGTGCCGCTCGATCATTTAATTTCGGTAGATAGCTACATCTAAGTACAGTTGACGGCCGCTTCATGTTCACAAAAATTTGGCTACTTAGGATAGTAGATGTTGAATTGGATACTAAATAGCATAGTCTACTTAATTACACTGCTAATTGAAACACCCATGACCAAGATGTCTACTAAATTAGCTTTTAGGCATAATTTAGTACACAGTATTAATATCTAGCAGTGATGAAACAAGGTTTCTAAGTATACACGAGCAGCTCGGCGATCGCTATCTCCATTTTGGAGTAAAAACAATGATAGCGCCGCCGTTAAGACCCGGTTTTGATCCCAATCAGGATGCTTTTCTAAGTAGATTTTGAGAGATTCGTGTAGTGTTTCAGGAATTTCTGTAAAAATGCTAACAGTTGTATTCATGAGGTTTTTCTCCTTGGCGGTGTCCATTGACTAGGAAATATTGCTTTGAGTTATAGCCACAGGATGAGAGTGTGTAGGCTCTTTCTTTGCCTGCCAATAATTCTGTAGTAAGGTCAATCTCTTGGATTTTAGATTTGCGATTTTAGATTTCACATCAGAGCAGACTAAAAAGGTAAGCCGCATCATTTTGCGCCAAAAGGGGGTGGGGTTGTCAATGCTGCGAAATATTACGAATCAGTTCATGAAAAATACATACTTACGAAAATATAGGGCTTTTAAGCTTTTTTTGTAATATTTATTAACTTAAACTCAGTCTTAAATATCTCTGACAGTTATGAACAAACAATCCCCACCTCAAGGGTCAAAAGCTGATACCGTCGTAAACTATCTGTGGAAAACTAGGAAATAGCCTGTGGAAACTCTGTGGAATCAGTGAGGAAAATTTGCGAGAATAATAAGAATTACAAAAATATTAGATTAACTTATTTCATTGATTAGTTTTTGGTAATTGTTCACCAGCACAATTAAGGTGTAAGGATTTTTACTACCCTTACACCCTACAAGTTCAAAATTCAAAATTTATTTTTAATTAAACCAAGTGTTCATAACCGTATAAATACAGAAAAATTAGCGCCGACGTTCCTGTAACTTGCGATACACCGATTTCAAATCAACTTGATGGTGAGCAAGAGCGACAAGCGTATGGTATAACAAATCTGCAACCTCTGATGCGATCGCATCGTGATCATCATCCTTAAACGCCATGACGACCTCTGCACTTTCCTCACCAATTTTTTTTAAAATCTTGTTATCACCACCAGACAATAGTTTACAAGTGTATGAACTTTCCTGGGGCTGATCACGGCGATCGCAAATTACAGCAAATACTTGTGATAAAGTATCAGCAGGTGGTGGAGTGATATTTCCTTCTACCTGATGAAAACAACTGCGCTCACCAGTATGACAGGCTATATCTCCTACCTGCTCAACTCCAATGAGTAATGCATCACTATCACAGTCGTAACGAAGACTTTGCACTTTCTGAATGTGGCCAGAAGTCTCTCCCTTATGCCATAACTCCTCACGGGAACGACTCCAAAACCAAGTTTCTCTTGTTTCTAAAGTTTTCTGTAGGGACTCCCGATTCATCCATCCCATCATCAAAACAGTACCATCTAGATAATTTTGGACAATAGCCGGGACAAGACCGCGATCATCGTAGCGAATTTGATCAACAGGGATGACTTGACGTTGAGAATTGCTCGCAGAAAAAAACATACCAGGTGCTTCAAAAAAAGCGAGAATGATTTATGGTTTACGATACCATTCTAAAGAGGACAACTGGCACTTTTTGTCTGAAAATTTTTTCTATCCAGACTTAAATAACATAACTTTTATGCATAGCAGACTGCATCTTAACAGCACTTAAAGCGACTTGATGAGCCTTTGTAGTTTCACCATACCAATGAATTGCCGAATTATAAGCTGCCCGGTAAACATCTTGGTGTGCCTCGGATAAGCGGGTGCGAATCTCTACAGGCAAGTCTTGATTGGACTTGTATAACATATTGTTATTTTCCTGGTTCAGGTAATTTTATACGATAGAAGTTCTGAGAATACTTCACCCCTATCCCAAGATAGAGCTTTAATTATCCCACTGTTGAGGAGAGAACCTTGGTAAATACAACAATTAAAACCACAAAATCACAGGAAATATTCGCAGCTGCCCAAAACTTGATGCCAGGAGGGGTAAATTCCCCTGTTCGCGCCTTCAAATCTGTGGGAGGACAACCGATTGTATTTGACCACGTTAAAGGCGCATACATTTGGGATGTCGATGGCAATCAATACATCGATTATGTTGGCACTTGGGGCCCAGCTATTTGTGGTCATGCTCACCCAGAAGTAATTGCAGCATTGCATGAAGCTTTGGAAAAAGGCACTAGTTTTGGTGCGCCTTGCGTGCTAGAAAACGTCTTGGCAGAAATGGTGATCGATGCTGTTCCTAGCATTGAAATGGTAAGATTTGTTAACTCTGGCACCGAAGCTTGTATGGCAGTGTTGCGATTAATGCGGGCTTTCACTGGACGTGAAAAAATCATCAAGTTTGAAGGCTGCTACCACGGCCATGCTGATATGTTCCTGGTGAAAGCAGGTTCCGGTGTAGCTACTCTGGGTTTACCAGATTCCCCAGGTGTTCCCAAATCGGTTACTAGTAGTACCCTAACTGCACCTTTCAATGATTTGGAAGCTGTGAAAGCTCTATTTGAAGAAAACCGCGACCAAATTGCTGGAGTAATTTTGGAACCAGTAGTAGGTAATGCTGGGTTTATTCCTCCCGATACTGGATTCTTAGAAGGGTTACGGGAACTTACCCAGGAACACGGGGCTTTATTGGTATTTGACGAGGTAATGACAGGCTTCCGCATCGCCTACGGTGGCGCTCAAGAGAAGTTTGGTATTACCCCCGATCTCACAACCTTGGGCAAAGTTATCGGTGGTGGTTTACCTGTCGGAGCCTATGGTGGTCGTCAGGATATCATGTCAATGGTTGCCCCTGCTGGCCCAATGTATCAAGCCGGAACTCTTTCTGGTAATCCCCTAGCCATGACTGCGGGTATTAAGACCCTAGAATTACTACAAAAAGCTGGTACTTACGAGTACTTAGAGCAGATGACCAAGAAACTCGCAAATGGCTTGTTGCAAATTGCCCAAGAAACTGGTCATCCAGCTTGTAGCGATTCCATCAGTGCTATGTTTGGTCTGTTCTTTACTGCTGGTCCTGTTCATAACTACGAAGATGCCAAAAAATCAGATTTGGCTAAATTTGCTCGCTTCCATCGTGGGATGTTAGAACATGGTATTTACTTGGCACCATCACAATTTGAAGCTGGCTTCACTTCTTTTGCTCACACAGAAGAAGATATCGACAGAACGCTAGAAGCAGCTAAAGATGTAATGTCTCAACTTTGACTTTTCTCTGACTGAAGTAACAAAGATTTGAAGTAAATACTAGTAGTCCGCCACACCAACTTTGAGAGGTTTGTAGTGAGGACTTTAGTCCTTTATGAACGCTTAAGCGTACCCTACCCTACAGGAACGCCTTACGGCGTACGGGAAGCCGCTAACGCGTCTACACTACAAACCCAGCAAAGTTGACGGCTAGACCTGTAAAACTGCAAAATGAACCAGCGCGTCTATATTAAAACATAGGGGGAAACTGGCAGTGGAGAACCCAGAAATACCATCTGTGCGGAAAATCGTAGCAAGTCAGATTGTGGCAGTGACGGTGTACTCTGACAAAGCTTTGGTAACAAGAAAAGGTATAGTCTCCTTAACAGGACAAGAAAAAGAATTGGTAATTACTCCACTGCCGGAGATTGTTGAAACAGAGTCTGTTAGGGTTAGTGGTAAGGGAAAGGTAGCAGTACGCTTACTGGAAGTGAAATGCGATCGCATGTTTTCTACTGAACCTGTAGCAGCAAAAGTTGCTCACTTGACTCAGCAAATTCAACAATTAGAAGCAGAATGGCAACATCTACAAGCACAAATTGATGCTTTGGCGTTACAATCTAGCTTTCTTCAAGGTTTGCGCGAGAAAACAGAAGAACAATTTTCCATTAGTCTGGCGCGGAAAAATCTCAATCTGAGCGAGACATTAGATTTTCTGAACTTTATAGGAAGTCAGTATGGTGAGTATGCGATCGCCACAACCGAATGCAAAACTCGTCAGAAAGAATTAGACAAGCAATTACAAGCACTCCGCCAGCAGTTGCAAACTATTCAAACACCCCATCCCAAAGAAAGTTTAAGCTTGAGTGTAGGTATAGAACCTGCGGGTGCAGGCGAATTTGAACTCGAAGTATCTTACCTAGTGAGTCGTGCGAGTTGGACTCCTTTGTATGATCTACGGGTAAGCAGTAACAGCAATGTTGTCAATCTCGGTTATCTTGCAGAAGTAACACAAAGCACGGGTGAAGATTGGCTGGGTGTAGATCTTACCCTTTCTACCGCTAAACCAGGACTAGGTACACTCCCACCTAAACTAAAACCTTGGTATATTGACGCACCTCGTCTTATGCCACAAAGTTACGTAATGACAGCAGCACCAATGCGTGCTAGGAGTCAGATAGGTGCTGGGGAAGCCGATACAGCAATGCCAACTCCAGCACCAGGAAGCGCAGAAGTACAAGCAGACATAGCAGCTGAAACTGTGGTAGCAGAAGTATCTAGGGAAGGTAGTGTAGTTACTTTTAAACTGAGTAGTAGCGGAAATATACCTAGTGATGGCACACCCCATAAAACGACAATCTTTAATGATGATTTTCCATGTAGTTTTAATTACATCGCAATGCCGCGCTTGGTGAGTTTCGCTTATCTGCAAGCAAAGGTAAAAAATAACTCGGAAGGTGCGACTTTGTTAGCAGGTAAAGCAAATATTTATCGTGACAATATTTTTGTGGGTAGCACTCAGCTAGAAAATATTGCGCCAGGACAAGAGTTTAAAGTTAATTTAGGTATTGACGAAGGTTTGAAAATTGAGCGTGAGTTAGTTGAACGGCAAGTTGAGAAAAAATTAATTGGTAGTAACCGCAGAATTAGTTATGCATATCGGTTAATAATTACCAATTTGCTCAATCAACCAGCGAATTTAAAATTAACTGAACAATTACCAGTCAGCCGTAATGAACAAATAAAAGTCCGTCTGAATCGCACTAATCCCCAAATTCAATTAGGTGAAATGGGGATGTTGGAATGGGATTTGATGATTTCTGCTCAGAGAAAACAGGAGATATATTATCAGTTTATGGTTGAGCATCCGCCCCAGTTAACGGTGGTGGGGCTGGATGTATAATGAAAGTTAAAGAGATTATTCTGCCTATGTTCCAGATTTACCTGGGTGTGTAGCAACAGGTTTAACTCTTGAAGAAGTAGAGGAACAGATGAGAGAAGCTATAACTTTTCATTTGGAAAGCTTACGCGAAGACGGTTTACCAATACCTGAACCGACAACTCTGTGCGAATATGTTGAGGCTTAAACAGCGATCGCCCGACCAAAGTACTGGAAACCTTTTGGTTTGCTAGCACCAATCTACTGGCTATGCACAGGTAAAGATGCTCCTCGGATGCGACAGATTTAATGCAGCTAGAAAAGGAGATTATCAAGTTTAACCCTGTTCTTTGTTCCCTATTCCCAACTATAGTTTCTTTTTTGGTATTCCCTTGATCATTTAGTTTTTTCCTTCTTTGGCGAAATGGGTAAATTCAAACTGGGTAAAGGTGTACTCTCACTCTGATTTGGCGTTTCTTGCCATTCTGATAATTCTCGATTAACTGCATTCCCAAAATCTTTAGATACCAGTAGCACATCTACATTACCGTCTGGTTTCGGATTTAGATCAGTTTGAGCATATAAAAAACGATTATTAAAGTCAGATTTACCTAAAAGCAACTGATGATTTTGCTGATTTTTGAGTTTAATATCAATAGTTGCTTGGGGTGCAGTTAAACCGAATTCTCCTAATTGGTTAACAGAACTTGAAATCGTGCGTTCGCTTTCACCTTTGACTAATAAATCTGTTAAATAAGAAACGATAGCATCATTGGCTGGTACTTGTTGGGGAGATGTCATCCGCCATTTTGGACGATCAGAATTATTGTTGCGTTCCAAAATAATAGTGGCACTTTTTGTCTTGACTGCTAAAGACTGTACATCATCCGCCTGAAAAGAGAAAATTTGCTGGTTTTTGTTTTTGATTTCCTCTTGCTGAGTTTTCCAATAAAATTCATGAAAATAAACAAAACCACCCAAACCCAGCATTAACATAACCAAAATTAAAGTTGTTCGCTGTAATTTCATTTTTTAGTCATTGGTCATTTGTTAAGAAAAAGAGGTGTAAGGGAGTAAGGGAGTAAGGGTGTGAGGGTGTAAGAGGAAATAAGAGTTTTTTAAAAGACTCCGAAAAATTTTATCCCTACCCCAAAAAATCTTCCTACACCCCTACACCCTTGTTCCAAAACCTTAACACCAAGCGTATTGGTAACTATTTATCTACGCAACCACCACAAAAGAACTGCTACTGCAAACCCAATCAAAGGTAAAATTAACAGAGAAGATACAGCTAAAATATTTGCTTGTAAGCCTGTTAAATTAATGCGGCGGTTTTTTGCTTCTTTGGGGCGAATCGAAAGGGGTTGACGATCCTGCTGACTAGCCCAATTGACTGAGTTGAGAAATACGTCACCATTTAGCTGTTGTGTAAATGAATTATCTGTAGCAAAGTCTGAATCTCCTATAACTACCATGCGTGATTCAGTAACGGTTGAATTGCTAGGAGTAGGACTAGGAGAAACAGAAGGAGAAACAGAAGTACTGGGAGTGGGAGAGGGTTTAGTTTCTGCTTCTGGTGATATTGTTGGTGTAGGGCTAGGAGTAGCTTTAGTTGAAGCTGGTAGTTTCCGCGTTAAAGCTACACCTAACGTGAGAGGCCCTTTGAGATCTTTTCCTTCATTGAATTCTAAGTTTTCGTTGTTGAGATCGCTTTCTGCCCAAGTGTTAGGATAAGGCTTGGTGATGAGTAATTTTGTGGCTTCAACATCCGGTACTGGAGTAGTATTAACTGGTCGTGCTAAACGATAAAAAGAAATACCGTTACCAAAATCTTTAGTAATCGGATGCTGACCATATTCTGTAACAATGGGAACAGCAGGCCCAAGGCTAACATTCCCAGAGACATCAATTGCCAAACGATTATCTAACTTCACACCCCATTGTGTCAGCAAACTATCAATTTTGGGGTCTGTACCTTGATCAATCATCAGGACTAAATTACCACCTTGATTGAGATAGTTTTGCAAAGCTTTGACTTCAGTATCAAATAATTCTCGCTTTGGGCCAGCCACCACCAAAACATTAGCATCACTAGGAACAGTAGATTGAGAAATCAAATTAAGTGGGGCAGTAGTATAATTTTTGTTGCTTAATGCTTGGGAAGCTTGGAAAATAGCACCTTCACCTGCTGAAAGTTGGTGTTCGCCGTGACCTTGAAGGAAGTAAACTTTAGTTGTGCTGGTACTGCTAATTTGTTGGAGACTATTAGTTAATTTAATTTCCGAAAGGCGATCGCTAACATTCACAACTTGCACTAATTGCTTTTTTTCACCAGATTCTAGATAAACTTCTCCAAAATCCTTCACGCCAAATTTCTCAGTCAACCCTGGTTTGGCCTGCGGATCAGCGTATTCAAATTTAAACTGAGAGTTTTGCTTTTGATAACTTTCCAATAATTCTCGATCTTGAGGATTTTGAGTGACATCAAATACCCAAACTTTGACTGGTTGTTTTAAATTTTGTACCAGTTCTTTTGATTCAGGGGCAAGAGTAAACAACTTAGTTTCTGTTAAATCTGCCCGAAATTCATAGCGACTAGCAAAGAAATTAATTAACCCTAAAATTGCTAACACTGCCAAACTTGCAACTAAAGCATTAGTACCAGCTTGAGTCGAACGGCGTCCCCACCAGTTATTCTCTTGGCTTTGCCATATTAACCATAAACCAATTACTATTACCCCAGAAATAATAAATGCTAGGGGGACTGTTCCCCAACGTTCTGAAATTACACCGATTGTTAAGCCAGCAGCAACTAAAAATAAACCTGGCCAAATCAAATATTTCCAAAGTTTTTTTGTAGAGATAGTTTTCATTCTATTAGTCCTTTGTCCCTTGTCATTTTTAAAAAGTAAAAAGTAAAAAGTAAAAAGTAAAAAGATAATCCCCATAAATAAATTGAGGGGAAATAACCACGGACATATTATTTCTCGTGCTATGCATCTCAAAATAAATGTTTTTATTTTGTTCCATAAACAAATTTAGGGGCTTGTGACCATTTTCTCTTTTCTTTCTTTTGCCTTTTGCCTTTTGACTTTTGCCTTGTTTGGTCATTTGTCATTTGTAAAAAGTAGTAACTATTAATTAATAACTAATAACCAATAATTCCAAGTAGGGTAAAAAAAGCAGATTTATCCGTGGGGTTAATCCAAAATCTAAAATCCAAAATTGTTTGACCAATAACCAATAACAAATGACAAATGACTAATAATTACTGTCGTTGAAAGCGGAGTGCATCAATTGATTGTGCAGTCAGAAATATACCTAAGATAATGTAACTACCAAACAAGATGATGCTGCTACTATCAAAAATCCCTTGAATCAGATTATTGTAGTGTTTGAGTAATGACAAATAACCCAAAGCTTCGCCAATGGGGCCATTGATAGTTTTAGCAATTAAATCTACAAACAGCAGTAATAAAATCACAGCAAAAGTGAGGACAGCAGCTAAAATCGTGCTGTCTGTTAAAGAAGAAATAAACATACCCAAGGATAAAATTGCTGCTGCGAGCAAAATTAATGCTACATGTCCCAACAGAGGAATTGTCGGAGGTATGGGTGGAGTTGATGCACTTAAAGCGATCGCTTCCAACGCCAACATCGGCAATATTAGGGTAATAAAAAATGTAACTACGCCTAATAATTTACCCATAGCTACAGCCCAGTTTGTTAATGGAGATGTTGCTAAAAGTTCTAATGTCCCGCGCTTGCGTTCTTCTGCATAAAGTCCCATCGAAAAAAGCGGCAGTATAAACAGTAACAGCCATCCCATGCGATCTAAAAATGCTCGCACAAATTCATAAGGTACATCTATCGGTGGTACTGGTACTCCATACTGTTGTCCTTGTAAATCTAAGGCCGTGACTGCTGCCAAAATACCATCTGGCCCCATCAAAATTAAGATAAAAAACAACCCAGCTAAAAACCAAAAAACGCCAGCGATCGCATAAGCTAATGGCGAGACAAAATAACTCTGTAATTCTCGGCGATAAATGGCAATAATATTACTCAGTACAACACCCATTAAGCTGCTTCCTCCTCATTGGCTGCTGAGTTTGTCTCTGGTTCGAGAGTCTTTTCTTCTGTAGTTAGTTGTAAGAATACATCTTCGAGTGTGGCACTGACACGCCGCATTTCATATAAATCAAATCCTGTACGCAGTAAAGCTGCGGCGATATCTTTACCTGGTTCTGTACCTGAGTGGGATATAACTCGCAGATAAGCACGATTGTCTTTGGGAGACAAACCATGCATTGTTGCTAAAGGAATTGATTCTATCTGACTCACACTGGGCAAATTTTGCAATACTTGTTTAGCTAAATTTGCTTCACCACCAATTTCTAATTCATAGCCAGCTCCACTTGTCAACTGGGTCATGAGTTGTTCTGGAGTGTTTGTTGCTACAACTTTTCCGCTTTTGATGATGGCAACACGACTACAGGTCATACTAACTTCTGGCAAAATATGGGTAGAAAGAATAATAGTATGGGTTCCAGCCAGGCTTTTAATTAAATTTCGCACCTCAATTATTTGTCGAGGATCGAGTCCGACGGTTGGTTCATCCAGAATTATAGCTGGTGGATCATGAACGATCGCTTGAGCAATACCAACACGTTGTCTATATCCTTTAGAGAGTTTGCGAATAATGACGTGACGTTTGTCTTGCAAGTTGCAACGTTCGATCGCGGCTGTAATTTTAGTTGTGCAATCGCCTGCTGACACTCCTTTGATCCGCGCCACAAAATACAAAAATCCTTCCACCGTCATTTCTGGATATAGCGGTGGTGTTTCTGGTAAATAACCGATTCTTTGGCGCACTAGCAAAGATTGTTCATGAACATCAAAGCCAGCTATTCTAGCTGTACCGCTTGTTGCGGGTAAATAGCCAGCTAAAATTCGCATTGTCGTAGTTTTACCAGCACCATTCGGTCCCAAAAACCCCAGAATTTCTCCTGGTTCGACATTAAAAGTTACATCGCTAATTGCTTGGGTCGAACCGTATGTTTTACTTAGATGATCGACTTCAATCATTGGTTTAGGCAAATTATGCATAAAGAAACCCGGTTTCTAGCTTATGGAAAACCGGGTTTTTACATTTTAAGTGATGAATACAAAAAAGGTGTGGGACCTACGGGCGTAACCTCATAAAGAAAAAGAAAATATTGGGTTTACTTATTCAATCTGCTTTAATATCTGCGGAATGTCGGTTCTAAAAGAGTCGAGTGTTCAATCTCACGCTGCCTTAGTCGCAATTGCCCTTAGCCCCTTGATTTACTTATTGGCGACTCCTGCAAAAGTACCAATTCGCGCCACTTTTAGCACTTCCTGCTCAACTCAAAGCTGAACATATAGCCATAAATAGTCGGGAGAAACTCTGGCGTTTACCTCGACTAGCTCCAACAACTCATCTAGCCTAGAAGGAGACAAACCTAGCTCCTGAGCGCGTTTGCGTAACTTTTCATCTCCTTTTACCTGAAAGAAAAGTTGCTGGATCTTTACACCATTAATTTGAGATAAAGCATCGTTAATTTTGGCTACGAGTTTGGTTTTGAAAAGGAACTCAAATGCATATTTGACTAATTTTTTGTACCACTGATCCTCTTCACCAGAGATATTCAATTTGGTTAGGTTAACACAGATTGTTTCATCAACAACGGTGGCATCAAGTTCTGCTAACCCGACAGCAGTAATCGAAACCCAGGGAGTGTAATGTTTTTTGCGACTTATAGGATTTAAAACAAAAGATTCTCTGAATTGACCGCGAGCTATGCCATTGACCAGAAAACCTCCTGGCTTGAGAAAGGCTTCAAGTTTAAGTCTGATACGCTGCAACTGTGTGTTTTTCTCATTTTCAGCTTCAAACTTGTCAAGTTCAGCATTAAGAGGTTCTAGTACGTAGGCGGCGGGAATACCAACCTCAAACACTTTCCGAGCCAGATCGACGTTAATGGGGAATTGATCGCTAGATAAATATTCATCAGGTATCTGGATTCCTATGGATTTCTTTATGACCTTGGAAACATTATTTTCAGGTTGCTCCGCCGCACAAACCACTTCAGTGCTTGTATCATGTTTGTTGATTGTTTCTGGTACATGTTGCTCAGAAGATTCAGGAGGAACTGACACATCTGCTCCTATGCCACCAGCTTGCTGAATGCAGTTTGCTAGTTCTTTGTGTATTGCTTTGTTCTCAATACCTATAGTATTATACTCGATTACAATTGAAGCACTAGCATAATTAATATGCACATGTGTTACCGCACCCAGAGACTTCACCAATCGCTGTAACTTATCGGCATAGTCGGGATCTATTCGCAGACTAGGAATCTTAATGCGAATCCGTCCAGTGATCGCATGAACAACTTGATAATCTATTCTCTCTGATTGAACTGTCATGATTACAAGCTCTTTTCCACTTTCGGATTAATCTGTTTTTAACTGACTGATTTGCTTTTGTACTCAAAAATTGACTCGGAGTTTAGTTGCTTGTGTAAAAAGATTTTTGCCGCCTATACATGACATTATAATTATTCGGCTTAACTGGTATTAAACCGAATTCTGCTTGACTAAGCTTACAGGACTAACAATAGAAGTGCCGGAGTGATGCCGGCAACCATACCACTAATTACAATCATTAGCCCGTCTTTTTCAATCAAGCCAAGACAGATCATAACGATGATGATCGCCGGCAGCATATTACCAAAAGGAATTGGCAGGGCAATGATGAAGCTGAGAAATAACAAAATCACGCCGACACACCGTTCAGCTTCAGGGCTGGTGAAGAACGGCCAACGGGGTTCAAAAAAGCATTCCAGCTTTTCTAGAAAAGGGATGGCCCCGCAAATAACCTGCTCACAGTGCTCTTGTTTGAAGGGCTGATCTAGTATCCAGTCGGGCAGCCAGGGTTTCTCGAATCCGAGTACTAACTGACCGGAAACCAGCAGTAAGGGCATGGCAAGGAGGGCGGAAATTCCAGGAATTGGCAGAGGTAAGGCTTCAGGCAAAGCGCAGATCAACAGTGTTGAACTAAACGCTCGATCCCCCATCTCGTTAAATAAATCCCGTAGGCGTACCTCATCACCTTGATGCTGCTCCAGAAATCGTTGCAAAAGTTCAGAGATTTGCAGAGTGTTGCCAGAAGTTTCAGGGTTTTGAATAAACGGTATTAGTATGTTCAATTTATATAACCAAGATACAGACTATGGTTTTTGATTGTAACAGTCTTATATGCAGGGTTATTTCATTCTAAAGATTGACTTTAATTGTTTGAGGCTAATACCAATTGGCGTAAAGATGGGACGTGGTTGAAAATTCATGATAGTCTCCGAGACTGAACTCGGATCGAACAGGAGCTTGGATTGTACAAGTAGTTCTACGACCAAAACAAACTAAGGGCTTTGCCATACTCAAAAAACGTTGGGTCGTTGAACGAACTTTTGGTTGGTTGATGGGGTGTCGTCGATTGGTCAGAGACACGCGAGTTATTGCCTGAAACATCAGAGACGTTTATCTACCTTGCTATGATCCGTATTATAATAAAGCGATTGGCATAAGATTTGACTCTTCAAAACTTTTAAAACACCCTCTTAACACCAAGCGTATTGTTTTATAATAAGCATTTTTGCAAGCTTTCAGCTAAGGCTTGGACGTGAGGTTCTAAAACAAATGAATAGTGATTACCGGGTACGTTATGAATTTCAATTTCCTCAGCAGCTAAAACTGAGAATAATTCTACCCAAACTAAAGTAGGATCAGGAGCCATGATATGTTTTTCTCTGGCTCTAAAAATGGTAACTTTCCCAGGATAGGGACGACGTTGATAAAAATAAGTGGCTTTTAATGTTCCTACTAAAACATCTAAAATTCGGCGATTATTGTGACGTTCCACTCCTGGTGGAAAAATTTTGGCTTGGCGTGCTTTTTCGATGATGTAATTTAAGCTTTCTTCGACACTCAAATTTTCGATTTCGGCTAGTAAAATCAGGTTATCTTGACCAAACATTCCACCAAATACACGCGACAATACACCAACTAAGTAAACATCATCAATTTTTTTATTTTTATCTAACAAAATTGGCACGTAGGAATCTAAAATTGCTAGTAATGAAACTTCTTTTCCTTGTTGGTGTAATTGTTGAGCCGTTTCGTAAGCAACTACTCCCCCAAATGACCAACCACCAATTTGATATGGGCCTGTGGGTTGAATTGTTTGTATCGCTTGAGCATAAAGGCTAGCCATTTCTGTAACTGTAGTTAGTGGTTCTTCTTCACCATAAAAACCCTGTGCTTGTAAACCATAAAATGGCTGGTCAGTGCCTAAATAATGCGCCAAACTAAAATAGCAAAGTACATGTCCCCCGGCTGGATGTATGCAGAAGAAGGGACGTTTCGTACCTTTGGGCTGAATTGCTACTATAGGTGAGTTGGAAAAAATATCTGTGGAGTTTTGCAGAATTTCTGCTAGTTTCTCAATTGAACTATTGGTAAGTAAAGTTGACAATGATAACTCTCGACCAAATTTTTGTTCAATGGCATTTGTTAAATGTAATGCTAAAAGAGAATTGCCACCAATTTCAAAAAAGTTATCTCTGATATCAATTTCCGAAATCTGTAAAATTTCTGACCAAATCTGTACTAATTTTCTCTCTAAGTCATTGCGTGGAGGAGTAAAATTTTCATGAGTTATTAAATTAGAAAAATCAGGTTTGGGAAGCGATCGCCTGTCTATTTTTCCACTAGGAGTCAGAGGAAAGGAATTTAAGCATACAAAAGCTGAGGGAACCATGAATTCAGGTAATTTATCCCGAAGGAAATTCCGCAGTTCTGTTGGTGTGGGTGGTTCTTGATGAGAAACAATATAAGCAATTAAATGCTTGTTATTCAAATTATCTGTTTGGGCGACAACCACAACTTGGCTAATCTGGGGATGTTGCGTCAGTGTACTCTCAATTTCTCCCAACTCAATCCGAAAACCCCGAATTTTGACTTGATCGTCGATTCTGCCGACATACTCGATATTACCATCAGGCAAATAACGCGCCAAGTCGCCAGTTTTATACATCTGTCCTGTCGCAAAGGGATTAGCTACAAATCTTTCTGTAGTTAATTCTGGACGACGCCAGTAACCTCTTGCAACTCCCACACCACCAATGTAAAGTTCACCCACGACATCTACAGGCACAGGTTGCAAATGTTGATCTAGGATATATATTTGAGTATTTGCAATGGGACGACCAATCGGTACTGTTTGATATTGACTTTGAGGTTGACACTGCCAAAACGTTACATCGATTGCTGCTTCTGTAGGGCCATAAAGATTGTGTAGTTCACATCCCAAACGTTCAAAAAACCGTTCTTGCAAACTCACAGGTAAAGCTTCACCACTGGTCATTACCCGTTTTAATGACTGAAAATTTTCCATTCCTTTAGCTTGCAAAAATACTTGCAGCATCGAGGGGACAAAATGTAATGTGGTAATTTCTTCTTGGATGATTGTATTAATTAGGTAAGAACTATCCCGGTGTCCACCTGGTTGTGCTATAATCAGCCGCGCCCCGGTAATCAACGGCCAAAAGAATTCCCAGACAGAGACATCGAAGCTAAAGGGAGTTTTTTGCAGAACCTTATCTTGTTCGGTGAGTTGATAAGTGTCTTGCATCCATAACAGACGATTGCAGATACCGCGATGGGTATTCATCGCACCCTTGGGTTTACCAGTGGAACCAGAAGTGTAAATTACATAGGCGAGATTTTCTGGTGTGGTTGTATTCTGGAGATTGCGATCGCTATTTTGAGAAATCTTCTCCCAGTCAGTATCCAAGCAAATTGTGTGGGTTGGACGTGTTGGTAAATTATCAACTAAATGACTTTGAGTCAACAACACCGACACCTGGGAATCTTCCAACATATATGCTAAACGTTCTTGGGGATATCCAGGGTCAATTGGAACATAAGCTGCACCCGCTTTGAGAATTCCCAACAACCCCACAACCATTTCTAAAGAACGTTCCACACAAATCCCAACTAAATCTTCAGTTGCAATTCCCAAAGATTGCAAATAGTGGGCGAGTTGATTCGCTCGACAATTTAACTGATGATAAGTCAATTCTTGATCAGCAAACTTGAGAGCGTTCGCATCTGGTGTTTTCTCTACCTGTGCTGTAAATAATTCATGTAGACAAAATGACAAATCATAATTAGTTTGTGTCTGATTCCATGTAAATAATATGTTTTGCTTTTCTTCTGGACTCAGCAGATAATTTTCAGAAACACTACCTGATTGTCTTTCCGAATAAGTTTCTCGTTCTCCAATTTCTAGAAAATTATGTATAAACTTCATGATTCCCATCTTTAATAAAATAAATAATTAATTATTTTTAGTCAGATAATTAATATTAACAATTATCAGTTATATCAAGTTCAGATAATTAGTTGTAGCGTTTCCCAAGCAACTGAAGTACACCTAAACCTTTGATATCAAAACAAGCAGCTTTAAAAATGTACCTCACGCTTATTGAGAAACGCTATATACTTCCCACAGTCATTGCACCCCACCCCAACCCTCCCCGCAAGCGGGGAGGGTGCGCGTAGCGCGGGTGGGGTTCTTCTGTAACTCACGTTTGTTGAAATATGCTGTATTATCGAACAGCGACTAACTGATAACTGATAACTGTTCACTGAATTTAATCGCCACCAAATTCGACCAATTTCCCAATATTAAAATCTATTCTGAGCCAACCTTTTAGCTGTTGCAAATTTTGTAGCAAAAGTAAAGGAATTTGCCAATGATGAACTGTCAAAAAAGGTAGAGGATCACTAAAACTGTAAATTGCATCTTTCCCACCAAAAAAGTTTTTCAACCAGGTTTGCAACTGTGACCAATGACGAATTCCTGTCAATCGCCAAATTTCGTGATAAATCCAGTAGGTAGGCTTACTATTAAAAAGAGGTTGAATTGGTTCTAATTGTGGAATTTCACTCAGATAAGCATCTGCCACACTCGGATGATTGTAGAACATGGTGATGGCAGAATGGGTGCGCGGATTACATTCAATCGCATAGATTGTGCCATCTTCTGCTTGGATAAAGTCAAAAGATACCTGTCCAGTGATACCTAATTCTTTGACAAAGTGTCGCACCCATTCCAGAATTTGGGGATGATCGACATTCTCATAGTTAACTTGGAATGCCGAAGATTCACAACAGCAATGCATTCTCAACTCCCCATTGCGGACAGTGCTGTGGGTGCAAAATTCTTTTCCAGGAATAAATTCTTGCATAATCCACGGCTTTTGGGGACTGATGGGTAAGCTGTTGACAAAATCTGCTGTTACTTCGGGAGTCTCACAAGGAAGTTTGGTTAAATCTAAGCGACGAACAGAGTCATAAGGAATGCTTTTGAGGATGTATTGACGCTTTTCTTGAGAAAAATCAAAGTTGATCACCTGTTCCGGGTCAGTAATTTTGAAAGACTTGGGAACAGATAACCCCAAACTCCGCGCTTTCTCAGCAAAAGCGTATTTATCATCTAACATTTGGGTGACATCTGCGTCGCAGTGAAAAACCTCGCAGTACTTGGATAGTATGGGTTTGGCTAAAGAGTCGTAGTAACTAGCAACCGGACTGCACACAGGTACATAGACATCGATATTTTCTTTTTGAACAATGTCTAATAAGGCTTGGGTATAAGCTTCAGGGTCGGATTGGGGTGTTGGTAGAGTGTAGAAACTACTTACTGCTTTGGAAAATCGATGTCCCGTTAACCAGTATTTGTGAGTTTCTACTAAAACTACTCGATGTCCGGCGGCGTGAAAACTACGGGCTAATTGTAACGCCTTAGTCATTTTACCGCCACTAATCAAGATGTTTTTGGGTTCGGTGGCGATCGCTTGCGATTGATGACCCAGTAACAGCGATACCAACACAATCACAGCATTGATTGGCAATACCAACAACAGCAGTGCAAGCGTACCTACATTTTTCCACAATGCAGATATGCGAAATCCAAGCGGGACTGACTGCGTTTTTGGCGCAGGAGAAGCAACAGAAATAGATTGTGTCATAAATTCACCCTCAAAAAAACCCATCAGCATCACCCAAACCCTATGTTTTTCAAGACAATCGCCGAATTAAAGTCACACCATCACGAAGCGGTAGTATAACTTGTTCAACACGCGGATCTTGGGTAATAATTTGGTTAAATTGAGCGATCGCTTCGCCATTAGCTGTGCGTTGTTCTGGTGGTAGATAAACTTGTCCCTGCATTAAAGTGTTATCTACACAAATGATGCCGTTAGATGCAAGTAGATTCTTATCCAAGATAATCTGGAAATACTGCACATATTCTTTTTTGTCAGCGTCGATGAAGATCAAATCAAATGATTCACCTGCTGCTGCAAGTTTTTGCAGAGTTTCCAAGGCTGATGCTACTTCCACAGTGATTTTATGACCATGGGGTGAGTTCTGGAAACAAGTTTGAGCAAAGCTAGCAACATAAGAATCCACTTCACATGCTACCACTTGTCCATCATCAGGTAATGCCTCTGCCATTGCCAAAGCCGAATACCCGGTGAACATTCCTACTTCCAAGACACTTTGTGCTTTAGTCATGTGAACAAACATTTTGAGTGTTTGTCCTTCAACGTGTCCAGAAAGCATTTCCTGTTCTAGTTGACGCACTGTTTCACCATCAGTGAAACGTTGTGTCCAGTCTTCTTTGGTAGTTTTTTGTATCAGTGCTGCTAAGGCGTCAGATTCAGGAGTGGTGTGTTCACTAATATAAGGTTCTAAACCCGCCGCTAATTGATACGCCTGTCGCAGCGCAGTGACAACAGTTTCAGGAGTATTTCCTGATTCTGCCAAAGCTAGGGTTTTTTGTAGTTGTTCGACCAATATCCCGTGGGGAGTTACGGGTCTAGGTGTGTTCTTTTTAACAACGTTAGGCACGATTCTAGACTCCTACCATCTCAGATTGTTCTGCACTGATATAGGCGTCAATCCCATCTCCACCACGAGGATATGTTGCACACAAAGATTTATGTGCAATCAAAGCTTGATGTAGTTCTTCACGGGTAAGATCGTTGACAAAGAAACACTCACCAATAGGTTTTGGCATTGCGGCGCGTTGTTTACCGTCTCTTGTCTGGGTGATAGATTGGGTAGCGTACCATAACAAATCGCTATCTAGAAGGGGATGATTGAGGGCTAAACCTATACGACTCATCAATTCAAGAATGCGATCGCGATCGGCTACTGTAATATATCCACGTCGTTCAGCAATAGTTGCTGATAGCGCCATATCTATGTTGACAGCATGACCATGATATAGGGGAACGCGCGGTGCTAATTCCAGTGTCGGACTCCAAGTATGACCATAAGCAATGACGCGATCTAAATCTAGTTCATGCAGATTTGGAGTTTCTAACTCCAGCATGGTTTTAATTGCTTCGTAGTTCACTTTATGAGCAATTTCTTGCAGTTCTGGCGTACCGTTGAGATACCCAAAGTGTGTATGCAGTAAATCTTCTCCGTACTCATATAGCAAGTTAAAAACTTCTGCATTTGCTACCACCGCAATTTTCACCAGTTCCGCCATTCCATTACGGACTTGGGCTGTTGGTAGTGTTTTGAGGAAGGAAAAGTCTAGAATGACTTTCTTTGGTGCATGGTAAGCACCCAGGCGATTTTTCAGCTTTTTATGATTGACTGCTACTTTAATAGCAATCCCAGCATCTATCAAACCAATCAAAGTCGTGGGAATGCGGATATAGTTAGTACTGCGACGATAAGCCGCACAAGCAAAACCTACAACATCAGTAACTAAACCACCGCCAACTACTAAAACAGGTTCTTTACGAATTAAGCCAAAATCAGCAAACGCATCAATTACTTGCTCAAAAGTTGCCATGGTTTTGGCAGTTTCAGTAATAGTAATTGGAAACACAGTTAAGTCAATGTCATAGTAACGAAAATATGACTTAATTTGGTCTCCATACAAACGGTAGACATTATCATCAACAACAGTCAAGCAGCGTCCAAATTTCTGATAACTATCAGCAATTTCTGTATTTTTTATATTGAATACACCATTCACATAAACCAGGCTAAAATCTATCTTTTCGTAGCCAGTCACATGAAATGCTGTCTCAGTAGCTGCAAAAGTAGCGTGAGGTGTACCCATTAGTTTTGCCTTTTGTGTATGAATTTTCGAGTGAATCTGAATCAATATCCATGTTGAATGTTGATTGCTTTTTTACTCAAGGTTACAAGCAAGTCACAACAACCTATAACTAGAAAAATTACTATTTATTCCTGATTCATTTTGGATATTGATCAACAATGAACAATCACAATTTTCAAGCTATCTTTATAAATCCTCACTACATAATACACGGATCTGTAGATAGCGTAGAAAACTCTGTTCAATACCTAATTACAATCAAATAAAGATCACATAAAAACAACATCTATTTTTTACACAGATGCATTATTAATCTATGCTGCCAAAGGCTAACAACTTGAGTTAAACTCCAGTTGTTATAACCATTACCTAATAAAGCTTTTAACCATTCAAAACAAGAAAAGCTCTAAGCCGTTTTTAGTATACATGCAATATCTGATAGTAACAAGGTACGAATATTGAAATGATGTTACTAGTAATGAAAATATGAAATTTTTCCGTTATGGCTGCTCTTCCACTGCTATGATTTGCAGGACTTTTAGTGTGGAAAACCTTTTGTGCTTGTCTCCTAGCTTCCACTTAAGATTACAGCCCTGATTAATATTCAGTTCGCTGTTTTTTAACATTTATCTAGAACCTTAATAGTGGTGTCAAAACTGATACTCTGCCATGCCTAAAAAGGCTGGAAATGTTATTCAAGCTGAAAGCCGAATCAATCGCAATTACTTTGTCATTATTCAA
The DNA here is from genome assembly GCA_019359115.1 of Pelatocladus maniniholoensis HA4357-MV3. Classification (GTDB taxonomy): domain Bacteria; phylum Cyanobacteriota; class Cyanobacteriia; order Cyanobacteriales; family Nostocaceae; genus Pelatocladus; species Pelatocladus maniniholoensis. The sequence goes on along the minus strand of JAHHHW010000106.1, from coordinate 18,917 downwards.
AGCGATAATCAGAGATAAGTGTTTAACTTAACTCCATGGAACAAAAATGAATTAATGAGTATCCTTAACAAAATTTAGCTTAACTCTAATATAGAAAATATCTACCAAAATATATATTAGGATAATTTATTAGAATCTCGAACTTAAATAACCATAAAATATGAATTATCAAGCTGCAAAATATGGTATGTGACGTTCTGAAAATTTTTTTTAGATTCAGTCAATATCTGACAAGAAAATATAGATAGAGCCAAAACCTCCACCAAGTTTACTATTTGGAACTTTAAATTACCGAATATTGTTACTTTCTGAGAAAATATGGGAACTATATATCTAGAGTATGATTTATATTTGTCAATTAAGTAGTAATGTTAGCTTCCTCTCGTCAAAGTATAGGTGCATTTTTTTCAGCTTGTCTGTGTATTTTAGGTGTTTCTTTGTTGCAATTTCCACACATGCAACAACTAATCTCTAGTCATAAAACTGCTTCATTAGCAAGTTTAGAACGAGAAATAAACGCAGAAAAACTTCGGTTGAATTTGCTCAAAAAAATGCCGCATTTTGGTTATAATAATTTGATAGCAAACTGCGTATATCTAGATTTTTTGCAATACTTTGGTGATGACGAAGTCCGCGCGAAAACAGGTTACAGTCTTAGTCCCGAATATTTTGAAGTCATCTTGAAACGCGATCCGCGATTTTTAGAAGCTTACCTGAGTCTTTCTACCAGTACTTCTATGTATGCTGCCATGCCAGAGCGTTCCATAGCATTAATGAAAACTGGCTTAAAGTCTCTTTCCCCTTGGGTTCCCTCCAAGTCCTATTATGTGTGGCGTTATAAAGGCATTGACGAATTATTATTTTTAGGAGATTCTCAGAATGCCAAACAATCTTTTCAACAAGCTGCTAACTGGGCAAATAACCATACAGATGAAGAGAGTAAACAAGTCGCGGAATTTTCCCAAAAAACAGCTGACTTTTTAGAACGTAATCCTGATAGTAAATATGCTCAGATTGCTACCTGGATGATGGTATTAAATAATCAGGTTGACGAAAAAACCCACCAAAGAGCAATTATTGCCATAGAAACATTCGGAGGAAAAGTCATCAAAAATCCTGACGGTTCCACCAGGATTAGATTACCTAAACAAGATTGAGTCAATAGTCATTTGTCATTTGTTATTGTTATTGTTCTTGAATTTTGAATTTTGAATTGATGTGTCTCCCTTATCCCCGATCCCCTTCCACTGGTACAACGGCAAATTAATCCATTCCCAAACCCTAGAGTTACCCATAGACGATCCGGGTTTACTCTACGGGGCAACTGTGTTTACAACTTTGCGGGTTTATAATCAATCTTTGGAGCATCGACTAACTAACTGGCAAGCCCACTACGATCGCCTGAAATTTAGTTTGCAAGCTTTTGACTGGTGCGAACCACAACAAAAGCGATTACGTCAAGGTGCAGAATTGCTCACAATGCATTTCCCCATCCTCAGAATCTCTGTATTTCCTGATGGGCGAGAATGGATTACTGGTAGGGAATTACCAAAAGACTTAACAGAAAAACAAAATCATGGGGTATCTGCTACCTTATCGCTCCCAAAATACTATCGGAGTTTACCCGATCACAAGACTGGCAATTATCTCAGTGCTTGGCTAGCGAAAAATAGCGCTCAAAAACTAGACATCCAAGAAGCAATATTAGTAGATAGTCTAGGAAATTGGCTAGAAACAAGTACAGGTAATCTTTTCGGTTGGTGCGATGGTTGTTGGTGGACACCTCTCCTGACAATGGGAATTTTACCCGGAATAATGCGATCGCAACTTATCAACTATTTGAAACAACAGCAGCCATTACGAGAGGAACCCTGGACACCGGAACTAGTCAAAAAAATGGAAGCGATCGCCTATTGTAACAGTGTGGTCGAAATTGTTCCTATCCACACCGTCATTCAGCCTACAGGATCGCTACAATATAATCCCCACCATACTTGTTTTCAAAAAATACGGAGATTTTTACTAGCATTGTAGGTGTGGAATTTGGTATACCTTAAGATAAGTTAACATAATTCTTAAAATGCCCTCGCACGACAAACTTAGGAGGATTGACCTCAGTGAATAATAAACGATGGAGAAATGCGGGGCTGTACGCACTGCTTTTTATTGTTGTCGTTGCTTTGGGAACAGCTTTCTTTGACAAGCAACCCCAAAGTAGAGAGACATGGCGATACAGTCAATTTATTCAAGAAGTCCGAAACAACAAGGTAGAAAAAGTCAGTATTAGTGCGGATAGGTCTACAGCTATAGTCACGCCCAAATTTGACTCTAAAAAGAAATTGGTGACTTTGGTTAACGACCCCAATCTGATCAACGAACTTAATGAAAAAGGCGTTGATATTATTGTTCTACCTCAAACAGACGAAGGATTCTGGTTTAAGGCACTAAGTAGCTTATTCTTCCCCGTATTACTTCTAGTTGGTTTGTTTTTCTTATTACGCCGCGCCCAAAATGGACCTGGTAGCCAAGCGATGAACTTTGGTAAATCCAAGGCCAGAGTGCAAATGGAACCACAAACCCAAGTTACCTTCGGGGATGTTGCTGGTATTGACCAAGCCAAGCTGGAATTAAACGAAGTCGTAGACTTTTTGAAAAATGCCGATCGCTTCACTGCTGTTGGAGCCAAAATTCCTAAAGGCGTTTTGTTAGTAGGCCCTCCAGGAACAGGTAAAACACTATTGGCTCGTGCTGTAGCAGGCGAAGCAGGTGTCCCCTTCTTCTCTATCTCTGGTTCTGAGTTCGTAGAAATGTTTGTAGGTGTGGGTGCATCCCGCGTTCGCGACTTATTCGAGCAAGCCAAAGCCAATGCGCCTTGTATCGTCTTCATCGATGAAATTGACGCTGTTGGTCGTCAGCGAGGTGCAGGTTTAGGTGGTGGTAACGATGAACGAGAACAAACCCTCAATCAGTTACTCACAGAAATGGACGGTTTCGAAGGTAACACTGGTATTATTATTATCGCTGCTACTAACCGCCCCGACGTTCTAGATGCAGCCTTGTTGCGTCCCGGTCGCTTCGACCGTCAAGTTGTTGTAGACCGCCCAGACTACTCCGGACGTGTGGAAATTCTCAAAGTTCACGCCCGTGGCAAAACTCTGGCAAAAGATGTGGACTTAGATAAAATTGCCCGTCGCAGTCCTGGTTTTACAGGTGCGGATCTATCAAATCTGCTCAACGAAGCTGCGATTCTGGCTGCACGTCGCAACCTGACCGAAATTTCGATGGATGAAATCAACGATGCGATTGATCGCGTTTTGGCAGGTCCAGAAAAGAAAGACCGAGTCATGAGCGAAAAACGCAAGGAATTGGTCGCATATCACGAAGCTGGTCACGCTTTGGTTGGTGCTTTAATGCCAGACTATGACCCAGTGCAAAAAATTAGCATTATTCCTCGTGGTCGTGCTGGTGGTTTAACTTGGTTTACCCCCAGCGAAGACCGTATGGATAGCGGTTTGTATAGCCGTTCCTATCTAGAGAATCAGATGGCTGTGGCCTTAGGTGGTCGTATTGCTGAAGAATTAATCTTTGGTGAAGAAGAAGTCACAACAGGTGCTTCTAACGACCTGCAACAAGTAGCACGTGTTGCTCGCCAAATGGTAACTCGATTTGGTATGAGTGAAAGACTTGGCCCAGTTGCCCTTGGTCGTCAGCAAGGCAATATGTTCTTAGGTCGGGATATCATGTCAGAACGTGATTTTTCCGAAGAAACTGCTGCTGCTGTTGATGAAGAAGTCCGTCAATTAGTAGATTCAGCTTACGCCCGTGCCAAGAAAGTATTGACACAGAACCGCCACGTTCTCGATCAACTTGCAGAAATGTTAGTTGAGAAAGAAACTGTAGACGCTGAGGAGTTGCAAGACTTGTTGGCAAACAACGATGTGAAAACAGCAGCGTTTGCGTAATGATTGAAGATTTAGGAGTTAATATAAATAACTCCTAATTTACTAGTCTAAATTACTCACAATAAGCAGGGAATTCTTGAATTTTATGGAAATTCCCTGTTTTTTTTGACATTACACAATATCGCCCGCTCGATTAAACCCCAGCGATCGCTTGAATTGAGGAAACAAAAATCGTTTGGATGGCATCAATTTTTTTCAACGCAACTACAGCAGAAAGCGTAGCCAAACTGAGAAGAAAGCTGTTAAAATCTAAACCACCTTTAACCAATGCAGACTCCGTTTCAGATAAGTCTGCAAAATAACTTTGTTCCAGAGAAATATCAGATATTGCAATTCTAGTCATGATATGTTTATGCTTTACATTTGTTCACGTTTGTAATTGACATGAACTCAGATTTTCCACCTGGCTAATATCTCATCAGAAAATAAATTTTCTTGGCAATAGCTCAAGAATTCGTTTCCTTGACGTTGTTGAGACTGGTGCAAAATCTAAGTAAATTTTTTCTGTAGCAAATGTTATTCGCTCCAAACTCTGGATAACGAAAATACCCTGATAAATGAGTCTATATTTTGGATGTAGGGTTTTAACTTACTTTCACCCTTACTAAATCAGTATAGTATAAATTACTCAGTATATTGTTAAAAATTTAATAAACTTCTTTGTATTTACTTAGAGCTTGCTTCCCTCAGGGTAATTTCGCGTCTCTACATGTCCAAAATTATGAGGAAAAATTCTTAACCGAACCGTATTGGAGGTGTAAGAGGAGTAAAAATTTATGCTCTCGTTGTGAACAATTGCCTCTGGGATGATTTTGAGCATAGCTGGCTCTAGCTTTGATGCTACGAGTGGAACATTTTTGATTTTTGTAAATTAATCGTTGAGTATGTTTAACTGGATTTTCAGAGTTTCACTGAAGCAGAATTAATTAACTCTAACTATCGTACTCATTTAGTGCAAAGCAAGGCAAATATAGCCATGAAACGCAGATAGATACATAACTAAAAATTTAGATAACGCCAAGAAAAAATTTAATAATGTTAGAATTTAACAGATTTAGATACAGTAAATTACACTCTTTATTTAGTCAGCGTCATTTAATAATCAAAGTGTGAGGAGGATTGAAACTTTATGCGAGTATTACTCGTCTATCCGATATTTCCCAAAACTTTTTGGTCATATGAAAAGATATTAGCATTAGTAAATCGAAAAGTTTTGCTGCCACCATTAGGTTTGGTAACTGTAGCCGCGATTTTGCCCCAGGAATGGGAATTTAAATTAGTGGATCGTAACATTCGTCCAGTGACAGAAGCAGAATGGGCTTGGGCAGATTTAGTAATTTTCTCAGCAATGATTGTCCAAAAACAAGATTTGCTTGATCAAATTCGAGAAGCAAAAAAACGTGGGAAGTTAGTTGCTGTGGGTGGTCCTTATCCTACTTCTACACCAACTGAACCAAAAGCAGCTGGCGCAGATTTTCTGATTTTGGATGAAGGAGAAATTACCCTCCCGATGTTTGTCGAAGCAATTCAACGGGGAGAAACATCTGGTACTTTACGGGCTACAGAAAAGCCAGATGTCACTTCAACTCCGATTCCTCGCTTTGATTTGCTAGATTTTGATGCTTACGACATGATGTCAATTCAATTTTCGCGCGGCTGTCCTTTTCAGTGCGAATTTTGTGACATTATTGTTCTTTATGGTCGCAAACCTCGTACCAAAACACCAGCCCAACTATTATCAGAGTTGGATTATCTCTATGAATTAGGTTGGCGGCGGGGTGTTTTCATGGTGGATGATAACTTTATTGGCAACAAACGTAATGTTAAGTTGTTGCTCAAAGAGTTAAAAGTTTGGATGCAACAACATAATTATCCCTTCCGCTTTGACACCGAAGCATCCGTTGACTTAGCCCAAGATCCAGAATTGATGGAATTAATGGTAGAATGCGGTTTTGCGGCGGTGTTCTTGGGAATTGAAACACCGGATGAAGAAAGTCTGCAAATGACGAAAAAGTTTCAAAATACCCGCAATTCTTTAGTTGAATCTGTGCAAAGCATTATCAAAACAGGTTTGCGTCCTATGGCGGGATTTATTATTGGTTTTGATGGTGAAAAAACAGGCGCAGGCGATCGCATTGTCCGTTTTGCAGAACAAGCAGCAATTCCTTCCACTACTTTTGCCATGTTACAAGCGCTACCAGATACAGCCTTGTGGCATCGCCTCAAAAAAGAAGGACGACTGCGGGAAAACAAAGATGGCAACATCAACCAAACTACTTTGATGAACTTTATTGCCACTCGTCCCCTGGAAGAAATTGCCAGAGAATATGTTGAAGCATTTTGTGATTTATATGACCCAGTTAAATACTTAGACCGCACCTATCGTTGTTTTCTCATGATGGGTACACCAAAATGGAAAGCACCCTTTAAAATGCCAGAGTGGGTAGTTATCAAAGCCTTGTTAATTGTGATTTGGCGCCAAGGAATCAAACGGGAAACTCGTTGGAAATTCTGGCATCATCTCTTTAGCATTATTAAGCATAACCCTGGTGTTGCTGAACATTACCTGGCTACCTGCGCCCACAACGAACATTTCCTAGAGTATCGCCAAATTGTTCGAGATCAAATTGAATCCCAGTTAGCAGAATATCTCGCCCAAGGTGCAGAAAAGCCCTATGTGCCAGAAAAGGAAAAAACACAAGTGTTAGCTGGTTAAGTTGGGAGCATCGCAATTTTTGAAACTCTAAACAAGATCCCCGATTTTTGATAAAAATCGGGGATTTTGATGCGTAGACGCGCAGCGACTTGTCGTCATATCAGGTTCGCTTGATTACTTCTAATTCCCTTTGAACCCCACCCCGGTTTTGTCTAACGCCAAAACCTCCCCTCCCCGCGTGCGGGGAGGGGATTAAGGGGTGGGGTACAATGACTGTGGGAAGTATAACTAATTACCCGAACTTGATATCAGACATCGCGCTTTCAAATTCTCTATTGAGCGATCGCGTTTCAAATGAGAAATTCCAAGCGTGAAGTACCCCTTTTCGCTTCGCTGAAAAAGGGGCGTGTCCTTTTTCATTAAAATGAGACAATTCAGGTTTGAAACAAGAAACTCCGAGCTTGAAACAAGAAACTCCGAGCTTGAAACAAGAAACTCCGAGCTTGAAACAAGAAACTCCGAGCTTGAAACAAGAAACTCCGAGCTTGAAACAAGAAACTCCAAGCTTGAAACAAGAAACTCCGAGCTTGAAACAAGAAACTCCGAGCTTGAAACAAGAAACTCCGAGCTTGAAACAAGAAACTCCGAGCTTGAAACAAGAAACTCCAAGCTTGAAACGTAACTTTTTTATTACGATCGCTCTATTTTTTGGTTTCCGTACTATTCTCAAGCACAACGTGCTTTATCCAATCAACTTGGACAGGTTTTTTCTCTGTTTGTATGAAACCACCCTGCAAGATTTGAATCAATTGATGTTTCTGCACAGTACCCAAAACACGATGAGGTGTAGATAAATCAGTCACTCGTTGTAGAGAGAGCCAAGCATAGCTATAAACTGGTAATTCCGAAATAGTATCTACATCTTCTCCGTGGTGAGGAGTGTAGAAATCAAGTAGGACTCCTGTTTTTCCTCCAGCTTTGACAAAATAGATAGAATGATTCTGCAAAATTTGAGCGATCGCAGGCTGTGCTAAAAAACTTCTCAGATCTGGATTATAATCACTCAAAAAGCCATGACTACCAACAACAGCCAAAGCTAACCAAACCGGAATCAACCAACCAGCCAACCAGTAGTTGGAATTCAGAAACTTTTTACCAAAGCGATAACGACCAATCCACACTAAAGGTAAAATCAAGCAACCACAGCCTAAAGCCAAACCAATAGTTGCATATTTGCGAAGATCACCACTACCCCAAATAAAAACTAAGCTACCTGTCAACAACAATAAAATAGCAATCACACCAAACCCATAGCTGAGATTGCGAGGAACTTTCTTGAGATAAGTTAATCTTGTCTGCTCATCTTTTCCTAATTCTCTAATCGACCTCTTACCATCAAAACCCACACTAGCCAGCCAGTCCAATCCTAAAGCCGCCAGCAATGCAATGAAAGGATATAAACAAAGGCTATAGTGAGGTAAACGAGTCGAGAAAATACTGATTTCAAAAAATAAAATTAATGGCAAACCAACCAATATTAATTGATAGCGATAAATAGGGCGACGACAAGTCAAAAATACACCAATAACAGCAAATAAAAACCAAGGAAAGACCTTGATAGGGACATTCCATAGATAAAATAAAACCCCATTATTGCCACGTTCTTGAGAACCTAGACGAAATACAAATTCTAATAATTCTTCTATAGTATCAATGCCGTAGAGTGAAAAATTTAACCACAGCCAAATTAATGTCGGAATTAAACCCAGCAAAAAACCTAAATACAACATAGGGTTTGTCAGATGACGATGACGGCGATGTTCCCTAATCAGATAAGGAAACAAAGCGATCATTGGCAAAAAAATCATAAAGCTTCTGACTAAAAAACCTAAACCAAAACAAACACCAACAACCAAGCTATAAACAGAGCGATATTGAGGATTTAATTCTGCTTTTAATAAAGCCAAAATTGCCAAAATTACCAAAAAAATCATTGGCACATCAGGTGTACCCAAACGACAGTATTGTAACCACAAAAATTCCACACTCAAAATTACAGCAGCTAACCAAGCAATTTTTTGATTTAATAAAATTTTGCCAATTTCATAGAGAATGAATATACTCAATACACCCAAAATCATACTTGGCAGACGCACACTAGTCTCACTGATACCAAATAGGGTGTAAGAACTGGCAATTAACCAGTAAAGACCTGGGGTTTTATGATGGGGTTGTGACCAAGGATTGATCCAATTACTTGAATCAAACATTTGACGCGATCGCCAAGCATAAAGTCCTTCGTCATGGGCCATCAAGCTACTATGACCAGAATTAGATAACAATAACGGCAGTATCCAAAATAACAAAGTTACGTAAGGAAAGCCTACCCAAGAACGAAAACGCTGCCACGCTAATTGATAATTTGGTAACTTAAATAACATTGAATTTTATTGTTTCGCGATTGGTAGATGTTTGATAGACTCACCTATTTTTTCAGACTGTTTCTAATATACGTATGGTGATACACAAATTTAGGCAAAACTTCTCCTAATCAAAGTCCTATGCTACTTAGACCAGAACAACGTACTAAACTTGACGCAGACGACGACAAGCAATTTTATTCATTTCCCCGCTTCGTCACTCATGTAGACGAAGGCTTTATTCAACAACTAACGGATTTATATCGCGATCGCCTCCAACACAACACACGTATTTTAGATATCATGAGTAGTTGGGTTTCTCATCTACCAGAAGAAATGCAATTTGAGCATGTGGAAGGACACGGACTCAACGCTGAGGAATTAGCACGTAATCCCCGTCTAGATCATTATTTTGTCCAAGATATCAACGAAAATCCTCGTTTACCACTTCCGGATCAAGAATTTGATGCTGTTCTCAACTGCGTCTCTGTGCAATATTTGCAATATCCTGAAGCAGTATTTTCCGAAATTTATCGCGTCCTCAAACCAGATGGGATTGCAATTATTAGCTTTTCTAACCGCATGTTTTTTCAAAAAGCTATCCAAGTTTGGCGAGATGCATCAGAAGGAACCAGAGTTGAATTAGTTAAAGGCTATTTTAACTCTGTACATGGATTTACTACCCCAAAAGTGATTGCTCGGCAATCAAATACACCAATTTTTCTTCAGTGGTTAGGTGCATCAGGAGGAGATCCGTTTTATGCAGTGATCGCTAGACGAGAGAATTAAGGGTGTAAGGGTGTAAGGGTGTAAGGGTGTAAGGGTGTAAGGGTGTAAGGGTGTAAGGGTGTAAGGGTGTAAGGGTGTAGGGGTGTAAGAATTTATGAAACGATGATTATTCAGTAGACCTCTTGCAAAAATATTTTTACCCCACCCTAACCCTCCCCGTTTACGGGGAGGGAACTAAATCTTCCCCCCGTGAACGGGGGGATTGAGGGGGGTTCATTCGACTTTTGCAAGAGGTCTAGTTAGTTTTACAGTCACCACTCATTGCTTTAGTCAGCATACCCTTACACCTCCACACCCTTGTCTCATAAAGTCTGATCAAAAAGTAAATTTTCTGCTACAAGCACTCAGAAGCCGTGATAATTGCCTTGAACGTTGATCATAACGGGAGTTAAACATGAATTTTCCTCGTGTCCGCAGGATTTTAGCTGTTGTGTTGCTGTCAGTTTTGTTACTGACTACAGCCTGTACTCCAAAAGAACCTGGACGTTTTGACCAGGTACAACAAGAAAGCAGTCGTCAAAAAACTGGTCAAGCTGTTGCTAAAAATGCAACCCAAGGTAGTGAATTTAACAAGTTTTTCCCTCCTGCTGGAGATGGGTACGAGCGTGTATATACTCAAGAGAAAAAGGGTTTTGCTGAAGCTAAGTTAAAAAAAGACGGTAAAGAAATAGCAATGCTGGCTATTTCTGATACTAAGAGTACACCCACAGCAGCAGCAAAATTTGCCAGCAGCACCAAGCAAATTGCGGGCTATCCAGCAGTAGAAGTTGGTACTACTCAAACTGCCATACTAGTCAACGATCGCTACCAAGTCAAAGTACTTTCTCGTTCACCATCATTTCAAGCGAGCGATCGTGAAACCTGGATCAAAAAATTCAACTTGGCTGGTCTAGCAAGACTGAAATAAAAGATTGTTATTTGTCTTTTGTTAATGACCAATAACTAAAATAAGGAGATTTTTGTGAGTAAACCGATTTTTGAGTTGGTAGACGAACTACCAACTAGTAACTTGACTGTTTCGATGTTGAACTCCCTGGATTTTGTCGCTCCTGGAGAATGGCAAAATGTAGTTGGTTTTGTCAACACTATTAAAACTGTGACTGGCGAAAGCGATGAAAGTCTTATTCAAGCGATCGGCGAACGAGCCATTTATCTTTACAATGATCGTTCCCAAGGCTACCAACGCGCCATGTGGTTGTATCAAACAGTTGATAGCACAGATAAAGCACTAGGCGCAGCTGCTTTGGCGAATAAAGTAGGAGAGAAAATTCCTCTGTTGGGGTTTCTCAACTCTGTTACTCCCAAAGCTGACAAAGCCCAAACTATTGATCTGTGTTTGAAATTAGTTACAGAGTTAGTGGCTTTTTGTAGCATCAACGGTATTCCTGGTGATAGCATTGGGGATTTTGTCGCGTCTTTAGGTGAGTATAGTGGTGAATCACTAATTCGGATGGTGGCTTTGGTTTGTGTTGATGGTTTGATACCTCTTGGCCCAGACTTCATCACCAAAGCCTTATCTACAATTAATCAAACCAATCCCCAAGAGTTGGAAAAAAATACAACTTTTCAAAATATTCAAGAGGCGATTCCAGGTCAAAGTTCTAGCAGCAAACTGAATTTTATTGGCGAAAGCTTTAACTCAGTTCAAGGTTGGATGAGTAACCTGGTTAATGCCAATAATTTGACGCCTCAAAAAGTAGTTAATAATTTGCAAACTTTTGTCGAAATAGCTGATGACAAATTAGATTATTTAGGAGCATTCCTTGATGTAGCGACAAATTACTACGAACATACAGGCACACAAACCCTTGCACGTCGCTTGATTGAGCGGGCTGTGGCAGAAATTTAGTTTGATAACTTTATGGGTAATTAGTAATTATTTCTATTACTAATTATCCTTTCCAAAATAATAATTCCTAAGAAAAAATATTATCAAAAAAGTAATTAATTAAACTGGAAAATCAGGGGTTGTATTCGATAATTGACACGACTAGCTAGGAGTGTTGTTTGTTGTTTGGATAAATCAACAAACTAACTAGTTGAAAGAGTTAATTAGACAACCCCAATGAATCAGCATCACATTGAAGTCACAGTTTCTGCCAGAAAGTTTAAAGACAATATTCGCTACATCCGAGATTTTGTTGCACCTGCAAAGTTGTGCGTCGTGATGAAAGCAAATGCTTACGGACATGGTTTAAGACAGTTAGCAACAACGGCTGTTGTAGCAGGAACAGATTATATTGGTATTTGCACAAATCCAGAAGCAACAACTATCCGTGATTTGGATTTGGATGTCAAACTCCTGCGTTTACGCATGGCGCTACCACAAGAATTAGAAGAATCCATACACCACCTGAATATAGAAGAACAGGTGGGAACAATGGAAGCAGCAGAGTATTTATCTGACGCAGGGGTGAGACGCAACAAAAAAATCCCCGTGCATATCAATATTGATACGGGGATGGGTAGAAGTGGTTTCTTCTCATCTGAGATTGAAGAATTAAAGAAAGTTTGTACATTGCCAGGTTTGTCTATTGTGGGAATTATGACTCATTTTGCCAGTGCCGACGGTAAACAACTGGCGTTTACAGAAAAGCAGATGGCAGATTTTTATCATGTTCGTACTGCTTTGAATGACTACTTACCGGAAAATGTACTAACTCATACTCACAATAGTGCTGCAACAGTGCGCCTGACTCCTAAATGTAATAGTTTAGTCAGGGTTGGTGCTGCTTGTTACGGGGTACGCACTTCACGAGACTTTGAAAACCCGCTAGAACTTAAACCAGTAATGTCAGTAAAAACCAGAGTAGCGCAAGTAAGGAAAATACCAGCAGGCAAAACTATTGGTTATGGCAGTTTATATACTGCTCAACGCGATAGTTTGATTGCATCTTTACCTGTGGGTTTTGGTGAAGGTTATCCGCGATCGCTCTTTAACAAAGGCATAGTTTTAATTCAGGGTCAGCGTTGTCCAGTGGTGGGACGAGTTTCGCTAAATATCACAACAGTAGATGTTACCGATCTACCAAAAGAAGTAAAATGGGGTGATGAAGTGGTACTCGTTGGTAATCAAGGTAACGAGGAGATTACCTTTGAAGAATTAGCAGATATGTTTCAGAGTGTACACACAGAAATCAACCTGATGGCTGGTTTTATGAACCAGGTAAGTTACTTATATTGATTCAGGTGATGTGCTTTTTCCCATCTTGGCACGGCCAATTAGCCGTGCTTTTATTATATTTAGGGAATAGGGAACAGATTGAAGAATATGTAGTTAATTTTGTTTAGATACCTAATCTACCAAAAAAAATTGCTTGTTAAATCCAATCAGCCAAATTCTTCTTGATACGAAAAAGATACGCAGTCTTTTTACTGGTTCAAAGTATAATTAGCGTATTTGCTTGGATAAAAAAGCTTTAAAAAAAGAAAATAATTACGCAATTAAACTTAAAAATCAAGTATATATTTTACTTTGAAATTCAATTATAAATTTTGCTCTATACATACTTAGAGTTTGGTAAGTTATTAACATACCTTAAAAAAAACTGTATTTAAGTCAATAAGGGGCAAAGTTGAGTTATCATCCACAAGGCATTCCTCCTCATGGTGGGCAGTTAATTAATCGCGTTGCTACACCAGAACAAAAAGAAATATTTCTTTCCAAAGCCGAGTTTCTGCCGCGCGTGCAACTTGATCAAAGAGCAGTTTCTGATTTAGAAATGATTGCGATCGGTGGTTTTAGTCCACTCACTGGTTTTATGAATCAGCAGGACTACGATCGCGTTGTTGCAGAAATGCGATTGGCTAACGGTACTGTGTGGTCAATTCCGATTACACTTTCTGTTAGCGAAGAAGTAGCAGCTTCTCTTACCGAAGATGGTTTGGTGCGTCTGGATAACTCTGAAGGCAGATTTATCGGGGTTTTGGAACTCACTCAAAAATATCGCTACGACAAACAACGGGAAGCAATCAACGTCTACCGCACCGATGAAGAAAAACATCCCGGTGTACAGGTAGTCTACAATCAAAGACCTGTGAATCTTGCAGGTGATGTGTGGTTATTAGAACGCGATCCCCATCCCTACTTCCCCACCTACCAAATTGATCCCGCAGAATCACGGCAATTATTCCAGCAAAAAGGCTGGAAAACTATTGTTGGTTTCCAAACTCGTAACCCCATCCACCGCGCCCATGAATATATCCAAAAATGTGCGCTAGAAACTGTAGATGGTCTATTTTTGCATCCACTCGTAGGCGCAACAAAAGATGATGATATCCCTGCTGACGTACGGATGCGTTGCTATGAAATTCTCCTAGAACATTACTATCCCGAAAATCGGGTAATTTTAGCAATTAACCCCTCAGCCATGCGTTACGCCGGGCCACGTGAGGCAATTTTCCATGCTTTAATTCGCAAGAACTACGGCTGTACTCACTTTATCGTCGGGCGAGATCATGCAGGTGTTGGTGATTACTACGGAACCTATGACGCTCAATATATTTTTGCTGAGTTTAAACCAGAGGAAATTGGTATTACGCCAATGATGTTTGAACACGCCTTCTACTGCACCCGTACCAAGCAGATGGCGACAACCAAAACCAGTCCCAGTAAACCAGAAGAACGTGTTCACCTATCTGGTACAAAAGTACGAGAAATGTTGCGTCGGGGCGAGTTACCCCCACCAGAATTTTCTCGCCCAGAAGTAGCAGCAGAGTTAGCACGGGCGATGAAAGTACCTGTTTAGGGAACGGGGACAAGGGATCGGGGAACAGGGATTGGGGATCGGGGAAAAGATTCTTCATTTTGAATTTTGAATTTTGTAGACGCGGAGCGTCTACTTACACCAAGTCGCTTACGCGCCTACCGAAGGTATTTTGAATTGTTTTGTCTGTCTTGTCCCTTTTTCCCCAATCCCCTTTTCCCTTTCCCCGATCCCCGATCCCTTGTCCCCTTTCCCCGACCCCCAATCTTTACACTACAGCCCTCTGCCCGATAAGCTTAATAAGCTGGTGGACTAAGGGCTGATAGCAATTATGAAGCGGCGAACGTTTTTCCAACGGTTTGGCTCCATATTAGCGGTAATGGGTGTAGCAGAGGCTGAGTGGTTCCAGTTAGGAACTCGTTATCAGCAGGCGTTAGCACAACCCAGTCCGCGTAAACTGGCTTTATTGGTGGGTATTAACCAATATCGCCAAATTCCAGCGCTGAATGGTTGTCTGGTAGATGTAGAATTACAAAAAGAGGTTTTGATTCACCGTTTTGGGTTCAAAGCTTCAGATATTTTGTCTCTGACTGACGAACAAGCCAGCAGAGAATTTATTGAATCTGCTTTTTGGGAGCATTTAATTGGACAAGCAAAACCTGGTGATGTGGTTGTCTTCCACTTTAGCGGCTATGGTAGTCGTGTCCACTTGGGGAACTCACCAGAAGCAGTGCAAAATGCTCTTGTTCCCGCAAATGGAATTGGAACAAATTCACAAGATCCAAAAACTGTCAAGTATTTATTAGAAGAAACCCTACTACTGATGCTGCGATCGCTCCCTACAGATCGAGTCACAGCAGTATTAGATACCAGTTACTATACTCCTGATAGTTTGGTAGCTCCTTTGCGAGTTCGTGTCTGTCAAACGCCACAGGAAGCGGTTTTAATAGATGCAGAACTCGACTTGCAAAAACAACTCCAAAAAAAAGCCACTACAGAACAGCTCGGAGTAGTATTGTCTGCAACTTCTGCTCCCAATCAAGTGGCACGGGAAATACAATATTCTGGTTTTAGTGCAGGATTATTTACCTACGCCCTGACACAATATCTGTGGGAAACAACACCAAAGCTCACAATTCCTGCATTTATCTCCCGTGTGGGGAGTACAATGCAGCAGTTGGGTAGCACACAGCAACCAGGCTTATTGATCGCCAAGAAAAATCAACAACGAGTCCAATTAATCGAGAACTTTTTCCCAGATACAACTAGTGCAGAGGGAGTCATCACTGCAACCGAAGAAGATGGTCAAACAGCACTAGTATGGTTGGCAGGAATTCCACCCCATGTATTGGAATACTATAGTGCAAATTCTCGGTTGACTCTAGTGAAGCCAACAGGTACAACTACAGAATTGATTCTGCGATCGCGTAGTGGTTTGACAGCAAAAACCCAGATTGTTTCTTTTGAAGATAAAACTTTTCCCCAAGTCGGACAACTCGTCCAAGAAGCAGTGCGAGTCTTACCCCGAAACATCGACTTAATAGTAGCTCTTGATGGAGAACTAGAAAGAATCGAACGGGTAGACGCTACTAGCGCCTTTGCTAGCGTCGCTCATGTGACGAGTATAGTTGCAGGAGAACAAACACCAGACTACTTATTTGGTAAACGTCCAGACAGCAAAAATAAAGACTTCATTGCTTCTACCTCATTCATGATCTCTCCTAGTCGCTATGGTTTGTTTTCTCCCAGCAGCGAGAAAATTTCCAGCACCTTTGGCGAAGCAGGAGAAGCAATCAAAGTAGCAATACAGAGGTTAAATCCGAAACTGCAAACCCTTTTAGCAGCAAAATTGTGGCGACTCACAGATAATGAAGGTTCTTCTCGCTTGAGTGTGAAGGCAAGTCTAGAGATAATTAGTGGTATCGCACCTCGCACAGTCATGCATCGCGAAACACTGCGAACGCACACTCAACAATCCACTAGCAAGAAATCAGCTAGTAATGAAATCGGACACATAGCCACTGTACCTCTTGGTAGTCGAGTACAGTATCGTGTGCAAAACATGGGCAACAGCCCAATATACTGTATGCTCTTTGGACTAAATAGCGCTAAGAATGCGATCGCTCTTTATCCGTGGCAAAAAGTTACAGGAAGCGATGAATCGCCAGAACCAAAGCTGACTAATATTACCATAGCTCCCGGCGAGACTTTGACTCTACCACAAACCACATCTGGCTTTGAATGGGTAATCCAAGGGCCACTTTCCTTTAGTGAAACCCAATTAATCTTTAGCACAGCTCCATTTACCCAAACCCTCGACGCCTTAAGAACTGCTAAACATCCCCGCGCCGATCAACAACGTATTCTCCCAATATTAAACCCGTTAGAAGTTGCCTATGCTCTTTTGCAAGACTTGCACAACGCCAGTACAGCAAAAGTTGATTCTAATACTATACCTGCTGACTCCTATGTATTAGATGTGAATCATTGGGCAAGTTTAGGCTTTGGATTACAGGTAGTGTAATTACGGAACACATAGCAAAGCAAAATAGAGACGTTGCAGGTGCAACGTCTCTATTTTTAGCTGACTTTATACCATTTTGGATTTTGGATTACTCTTCCTTGAAACCGCTTACCTTCGGTAGGCGCGTAGCCAATACGGTTAAGTTAAGGATTTTTCGTCATAATTTTGGGATTGTACCAGACGCGATATATCGCGTCTGATACAGGATTTAAATGTTAATCGATTTGTCTTATCCGAACCGTATTGGGCGCGTAGCGACTTCACAGAAGTAGCCACTCCGCGTCTACGTGTCTATAGATTTTGGATTGGGAAACTCTTTGGTGCATAAGAGTTCTTGAAAAGGCTAGTCCTACAGTATTGGATCGCGCTCTGATTTTTTGTCAAATCTTAAATTTAGAATTGCTGGGAATTACGGGGAAAGATTGTATAAAAATTTCATAAAACTTGTATAAAGATATTTTTTATACACTCAAATAATTATTTAGTCAAGGTAGTATCTAGCAAGTAAACTTTTGAGAGTTTTTACTTTGGCAAGTTATGAACCTGGAAAAGTTGTTAAATCTAATTCTCTTAATATAGAGAGGCTTTATATTTATAGCCATTTTCTAATTACATACAGGTAAATAATTCTTTGCTGAAAGTTAAAGCGCATTAATAATTTTTAATTTATTTTTGTAATTTAATTATGCATAAACAATTGTTTCTACGCAATCAAGGTAAACAGCAAAATAATAGCTGGAAATTCGAGGCTATTTTAATCATTGTACTATGCATTTTATTTTTATTGGTTGGCTTAATAGTAGCATCTAGAATAGAACCAGTATGGACAGATGAAGTTATGTTCACAGATCCACCCAATAATCTTTTTTTTGGTAAAGGGTGGATATCTACAGCATGGTATTATCAAACAAAAGAAGAATTTTGGGCAGGTAATCTACCACTCCATGAAATAATTCTTTACCACTGGCTCAAAGTTTTCGGCTTTAGTCTAACAGCAGTCAGATCGATTAATTATTTTCTGATAGTTGGCTCTGTGTTAATGCTCTGGCTATCTGTAATTAGACTCAAATTAATTAATTCACCTTGGAGCAGAATTACCTTAATTTGTCTGATACTTTCAAGTTCTGGTATTAGCTTTAGTTACAGTAGTGGACGTGCAGACTCTATTGCAATTACCGTTGCTTCAGCAGCCTTACTTGCATACACAATCACATCTCCTTGGTTACGTTGCGTTACTTTGGCATGTATTGGTATTTTAATTCCCATTGCAGGACTACAATTGTTTGCTTATGTAATCGTCCTTGGTGGAGTCTTGCTATTTTATTTGAGGAAATTATTAATTAAGGAATTTATCGCCCTGGGAATTGGAGCAGTTATCGGAATCATGTTTCTTTATACTCTCTACTTTACAAATGGAGTTTGGTTTAAATTTATTCTCTCAACCTTTGGTTCACAACATATACTAACAGGTCAAGTTGCTCAGGCAATTGTTCAAGGTGATGATGGAGGTATACTCAAAATTTTAAGCCTACAAAAAGTGTTCATTGTAGATTTTAGTACAGCACTCTTACATTTGCTGACATTAATTCTGGTCATTTATCAAATATTCAAGCGACAATTTAAATTTTACTCACCTATTTCTTTTGGACTTATAGGAGGTTTATTTATTCCTCTAGCAATTGTGATTGCTGGTAAATATCCTCATTACTATACCTGGATGGCGTTTATTCCAATGGCTAAGCTGTTATGCATTTAAATTGTGATGACAGCGTCGCCTTTATTTTTGAGTTTTCGCCCCCATTTAATAATTAACTCTCCTTCATTTAAAAGCTGATGTAATAAATATTCTAGCTCTTCAAT
>JAHHHW010000105.1 GCA_019359115.1 Pelatocladus maniniholoensis HA4357-MV3 | reverse complement strand
TTGGGATTGAACACTTTTAATTCTCGCGAATTCTTGTGTTGATGTACAGTCCCCTGATTATTCGCGATGAAAAATCGCGAATTTTTTTCCCTTCTCTCCCTCTTTTTGCAAAATTGGGATGCTCCCGTTCCTTTAAGGAGTCGAAGAAAAGCCGCACCGTGCAAAAATTCTAGATCATTAATACTCATGGAACTACTGCCAACAATCATCCATACTAAGTAATATATTTTACAAGTTTTTTAAGTAGTTATCCAATGATAAGTAATCAATTTTTAGTATTAAAAAAAGTAAACGCACCTTGCCATAAAGGCAAAGTGCGATATACACAGCTTTTTATATGTGGAATTGGCTAGTGCAAGATACCAGAAATAAATAGACAGGAAAAACCAGACGAAAAAACAGATTGTCTAAGCATGACAATTTCCTGTCTCTTGCCTTCTGCCTTCTGTTGGATTACACTAAATGTCCTTCTCGCTCAACTCTCTGGTCATGTAGTCAAACGGCTCATCTACAAAACTAGTACTACTGACACCAGCATCTGCTAATTGCAGCTTGACAATATCCTTCATCAGTTGGATACCACGAACTGTAGGGCCAATGGGAACACCCAAAGAATTATAAGTTTCCCGCAAACCTTGCAGCACGCGCTCATCCAACACATCCATACTGCCAGCTACAATGGCATAAGTAGCATAGCGTAGGTAGTAATCCATATCCCGCAGACAAGCCGCATACCGTCGAGTAGTATAAGCATTGCCGCCGGGACGAATCAACTCTGGCTGTTCATCAAATAATTGAGAACCAGCCTGCTTGACAATTGCCGCCGCATTTGCATTAATAGCTCCTGCGGCTTGTACTCGTGCTGTCCCGCTTTCAAAATAGGACTTGAGACTGTCGATCGCATTCCGGTCAAAATACCGCCCAGCAACGTCATAATTCTTAATTAAACTTGTGACTGCATCCCGCATTCCTTTATCTCCCAATCATTGCTATTTATGGTTTGATATTTATTTGACTGCTTTTGCAAGCGGCTAATTTTTGTGCCAATGAATATTAAAAGAAGCTCAAGCACAAAAACAATGTATGCGCTACTTAAAGGATTCTATGCCAAAGTTGACCCCAACAGATGAACTGTCAAGTTTTGTAGAGTTAGTTCGGCAAAAATGAACATAACCTATAAACATGATATTCTGTAACAAAAAATACAAAATATCTCAAATTTATATCATTAGGATATTTCAGGTGTCTTTAATGATTTGGGTTCATCAAGCAAGGTCAGCGTGCATTAACATTGTGGTTTACTGTACTAAATTGGCGGAGAAGGAGTAACCATGACAACCCCACAAGAAGTCCTGAATATGATTCGGGACAACAACATTCAGATGATCGATCTGAAATTCATCGATACGCCAGGGATATGGCAGCACCTGACAGTGTTTCATAACCAAATCGATGAAAGTAGCTTCACAGACGGCGTACCCTTCGATGGTTCCAGTATTCGGGGTTGGAAAGCAATCAACGAGTCAGACATGGCAATGGTACTCGATCCAAACACTGCCTGGATCGACCCATTCATGAAAGAACCAACTCTCAGTATCATTTGTAGTATTAAGGAACCCCGTACGGGCGAATGGTACAGTCGTTGTCCGCGTGTAATTGCTCAAAAAGCATTAGATTATCTCGTTTCCTCCGGTCTTGGTGACACAGCCTTCTTTGGTCCTGAAGCTGAGTTTTTCATCTTTGATGATGTCCGTTTTGACCAAAACTCCCACGAAGGCTACTACCATGTAGACTCAGTTGAAGGGCGTTGGAACTCCGGTAAACAAGAAGGTCCTAACCTGGGTTACAAACCCCGCTACAAAGAGGGTTATTTCCCAGTACCTCCCACTGACACTTTCCAAGATATTCGTACAGAAATGCTGCTAACAATGGCAGAGTGTGGAGTACCTATTGAAAAGCAGCATCACGAAGTAGCTACAGGTGGTCAGTGCGAACTCGGTTTCCGCTTTGGTAAATTAATTGAAGCTGCCGATTGGCTGATGACTTACAAATACGTCATCAAGAACGTTGCCAAGAAATACGGCAAAACCGTTACTTTCATGCCTAAGCCTGTCTTCCAAGACAACGGTTCCGGTATGCACACTCACCAGTCTATTTGGAAAGACGGTCAGCCTTTGTTTGCAGGCGATAAATACGCTGGCTTGAGTGATATGGCATTACATTATATCGGTGGCATCCTCAAGCACGCACCAGCACTGTTGGCTATTACCAACCCCACCACCAACTCTTACAAGCGCCTAGTACCCGGTTACGAAGCACCAGTTAACTTGGCTTACTCCCAAGGTAATCGTTCTGCTTCGATTCGGATTCCTCTGTCTGGTACTAACCCCAAAGCCAAGCGTTTAGAGTTCCGTTGTCCTGATGCGACTTCTAACCCCTACTTGGCATTTGCTGCCATGCTGTGTGCTGGTTTAGATGGCATCAAAAACAAAATTGATCCTGGTGAACCTCTGGATAAAAATATTTATGAACTCTCTCCAGCAGAACTGGCGAAAGTTCCGTCCACTCCTGGATCTCTAGAATTAGCATTGGAAGCACTAGAGAAAGATCATGCTTTCTTGACCGAACCTGGTGTCTTTACCGAAGACTTTATTGAAACTTGGATTTCTTACAAGCTAGACAATGAAGTTAATCCAATGCGTCTACGTCCTCATCCCTACGAATTTGCTCTTTACTACGATTGTTAATTTCAAAGGGTTAGTGGTTGGTAGTTAGTGGTTAATTATAAATAACTACTAGCGATTCTCCATAAAACCAGACGTATTATTTGAAATCATAAATACAGCCACCCAAACTGGGTGGCTTTTTTTTGGGTTTCTCTACCACTGTAGGGGCGTAGACGCGCTTGGCGCGAGTAAGCATTCGCCCCCACTACTTAACTCATCGCAGCATTACTGCGGTCATAATTCATACGAGCATTGTGGTCTATTTTCCCTTGAGTCGGGTTCCAGTAGTGAGATACTTCTCCAGGAAGACCCAATTCTTCCCCTGCACGTTCTAGCATCGATTGTTGCCGATTTTTGATCAGCTGATAATGACGCATCATTAAAGCACGAGCTTTGTCTTGGGTAGACATACCAGAGTCCTCCCTGTAGTTTTAATTTGATTGATTTGTTTGTCTCCATTAATAAGATAGCAGAATAATTCTGTATCAGAAGTTACGAAATGATACATTTTTATAAAACTTAATATTTTATTGACAAGTACCCTGTCACATTGAAAGGTTTGTAGTCAGCACCAAAGCTCAATAGATCATTCTCAAGATTAATGAATTAATAGTTACAATTATTTAAGTTAAATAAATAAAAATAAAGACAAGCCTAGCCATTCACATGTCCGACACATTAACGAAGCTGACTTATCAAACATTTCAGCAGGGTAAAAACTATTTTGGTTTAGCTCATAAAACATTGAGCGTACGGTTGTTGAATTTAATCTCTCCTTTTGAGCAGCAAACCAAACCCGTCCCGACAGAAGTTTTACTCACATTTCAAAAAAAGCTAGATAATTTACTAGAAAGTGATTGGCAAGATGCAGAGCAGGGCGTGTATCCTACGAGCTTGCTGTTTGATAATCCTTGGCAAGAATTTTTCCAGTACTATCCAGTAATATGCCTAGATTTATTCCAAACGTGGGAGCGGGCCAAACAGAAGAATTATCAAGACTTTCCCGCAAATGTGGAAACTTCTGGTTATCCGAGTTATTACGTACAGAACTTCCATCACCAAACTGATGGCTACTTGAGCGACTTGTCAGCCAATCTCTACGATTTACAGGTGGAAATTCTGTTTGGTGGTACAGCCGACCCAATGCGACGGCGAATTCTCGCACCTCTTAAGAAAGGACTAAAAAGTGTATTTGCTGATTTACCACATCGGCAAATACGCATTTTAGATGTAGCTTGTGGAACGGGTCGGACTTTAAAAATGATTCGCGCAGCTTTCCCGCAAGCATCGCTGTTTGGTACGGATTTGTCACCAGCTTATTTGCGAAAAGCAAATGAATTATTAAGCCAAATTCCAGGAGAATTACCACAACTATTGCAGGCTAACGCTGAAGAGTTACCCTACCTGGATAATTATTTTCATGCAGTGACTTCTGTGTTTCTTTTCCATGAATTACCTGCAAAGGTACGCCAGCGAGTTATTGAACAATGCTACCGAGTAACAAAACCCGGAGGAGTGTTCATTATTTGTGACTCTGTGCAAATGAGTGATTCTCCAGAAATGGAACCATTCATGGAAAACTTCCACCAGATGTACCATGAACCCTACTATAAGCATTACATGACTGATGATTTAGTAGAGCGTTTGGAAAAAGCAGGTTTTGAGAATGTTGAAATACAAGTCTATTTGATGAGCAAGTATTTAATTGCTCACAAACCAGTTTGATTAAACCCTTTGGGCGGGTTTAGGGGGATAAGGTATGGGGGTGTAAGGGTAAGAACTACCCTCAAAGAGCAAGGATTGAAGCCCTTGTGATCAAGACCATTGTACTTTTAGAGGTAGAGAAGAAAGTGGTAAGAAGTTTTATAACTTGCATCTTCTACCACATTCTTATCGACCTCTGCCATTTTTGGCATCACAACGCTATTGAGACAAAAATTTTTGGCAAAAAACAAAATAGTTTTGCGAAATGATGGTAGCGGAACCAAGATAACTAGCGCTTGTTGAAATATTTCTGAGCAAGCACAAGCTTTAATTTGGTAAGAGTAATGTTGTTTGCAACCTCAACAAAGTTCTTTTTTCCCGATGCAAGATACCAGTAGCTCAACACAGAAAAAAGCCTGAGTAAGATATCAGGGAGTTGCTTTCTTGCCTATTTCCCTAATAATCGAGATATATCAGCAAACATATGTGCTTATGCTGCACTGGTAGACGAAGTGACACCCTTTTCCTGATTATTTGAGGTTTGCGATCGGGATATGCTTACTTGTTTGAGGAGTGATGCTGTTTGCAATACGGATTTTGATTGATTTTGCCTTCTGTTTGCAAGGGTGGAAGACCCTTTATTTACACGAAGATTACAGAATTGATACAGAGCGATTACCTGACTTAGTCGTGTCTCAACTGTTATATACTTGCTATAGAAGGTGTGTAACGGATGTTTACGTAAAACATCGTGTTGGGGTGTAATCTGAATTCCTTGCTACCAACAAAACTACGAGCCTAAAAGATTGTCTTCAGTATGTTGTTGTTAGGCAACAATATGCTTGTTACCAGGATGCTGCATTAAATCTCTACGCGAACCACCCTTAGCAGGACGGTTCCTGGGAGTAGTTTTTGCAGACAGCAAAAGATAAGACACTCTTTGTCTGTCTCGATCGCGTCCACTACCGCGATAAGGAGAGGACTTTTGAGGTTTAGATTTTGCCGAGATTAATAAGTGAGAACTAAAGTGAGATGTCAACATATCGGATAGGGAACTAGTAACTGTTTGGCTGTTTACAGCGAAACTGCTCAGTAACAGTCCTGTAACTAAAAGTGAAATGGCAGCACGCATAACAAGTGTCTATTTTAGAACTCTTCATTTCCTTGATACTGAGTTTGTTTTACTGCTTCCGGACAATTTCGTCAAAAAGTATTGTTTTTAACTGAAAAAAATATTGGAATCAGTCATGAGTACTTTCCACTAGTAACCAACGACCAGCTTGATTGAGACAACCCCGAAGATTGAGCTGTTGCCCATGGGGTTTAGTTTGCAGCAGTTCATTGATTGGCGATCGCAAAGTCACAAGCTGCCAAATTTGGCCTTTGTATGAAGCTGGGATCATAATTGTGAATCTGTAATCTTGCTGGTTAAGGCGGTGAAAAATACCTTGGAAACAGTTAAAATTTTGTTCTTGACCAGTTTTTTTACTGCCGTGATCGTACTGATAACCAGAATCATCAAGATAATAGCCGTTACATGGATATAGTTCGGGATTATCTAAGTAATATTGTTGCCAATGTAGCCAATTAATACTAGTAGGTGAGGCGTTAAATAATGGAATTACTGCTGTTGGTGCTATTTGATCCAGCAGTAAAGCTGTTTGCAGGACTCTAACGGGTAATTCTCTGGGCTGACAATTCAACTCTACGCAAATAGCAGCAGCCATCCCTGCTGCTTGACCAATACCCATGACTACAGGTTGCAATCTAGTTGCACCATTGGCAATATGAGACACAGAAATATTCTTTTCACACACTAATAAACCATCAGTCTCTACCGGAATCAGACAACGATAAGGAATAGTAAAGGGAGTTCCCGTCCAACGACCTCCCCAACGAATTGATTTTGGTTGTAAGTCAAACTTCACACCAGGATAATGATGGTCGTTGGCGTAGTTACCAATGGCGATCGCATCTATATTTAATGCTGCTACTGTACCCCCTGCTACTGGCAAAATATCCTGTTCTCTAATAGTAGTTAGCCCTACTAGACGGCGACTTTCTCGGTAATAAGGATGTAATGCATAAGCACCTGTGCGATTTTGGATTTGGGGAAAGATACCATCTGCTAAACCATAACGACGACCAAGCTGATTTTGAATAAAATGGGCAAAATTTTGACTATGCCAAAAGCATTCTTGCTCAAATTCTCGCTTTACTGCTTGAGATTGGATCAATCTACCTACACCTTCACCGTAATCATTACCGTGAATCGGCCAATTGATCATGAACCTACTTCCTGGTAAACGTCCGTAATTCAAAAATTTCTCAACACCATAGCCATCCCAAGCACCAGCAAACAGTGACGGGTCGTAGTTTGGTGCAGATGGAATTTCTGGGGCAACGGCTTCACGGTAATCTTGCATCACCACTACCCAGGTTGGGGCTTGCAGAGGATATTTTGCTGTGAGAGAATTAAAATTAGCTGGGGCGCTAGTTTCTCCAAACTCCGACTGCAACTCCCAACCCCAGCGATGAGATATTTCAGCCAAAGCCAATAAATCTCCTAATTCTGTGGCGTCGAGAGTCACCTTGGCTTTAACAGTAAAATCTGCAAACCTAACGCCAGTGATACAATCTCCTTCTCGAAAAACCTCCAAAGGCACATATCCAGGAATCCAAAGCAGATTTAGTAATTTTCGCACCCAATCTGCAAAAATCTCCGCACCTATACGCGGGTCATAACTAAAAAAGCTGACCCAACTATTATTCAACCCTCCTGGTTGTCGCTGCTGCAATTCTTGTAAAAACGCACCCCATAAACCTGTTTGAAAAGCTTCTAATTCATTCCCATCCGGTGCAGATACACCCGCAGACGTCAGCATTCCTCCTAACCAAGGAAATTCGCTGACGAGGATAGTTTTGACTCCCCGTCGCGCTGCTTGGATAGCAGCTGCGGTTCCACCTGTTCCACCACCGACAACTAAGACATCGGCTTGATATGTCTGATTCACCATTTTCTAACCTCCCTGGGTTTCCGAATATATTTTCACCAATTGCTTGGGAATCAGACACTTGCAATATAAACTCATAACGATTATGATTTAATTTAAAGAGCTAGATCAAAAATCCCAGGTATGGAAAACCTTGTTATCGGTGCGATCGCCAGTTTAGGCGCGGGACTTGCGACAGTAGTTGGTGCTTTACCAATTTTTTTACCCATTCATCTGACGCAGCGATTACAAGGAATCATGCTGGGTTTTGGTGCGGGAGTGATGTTAGCGGCGACATCATTCTCATTAATTTTACCTGGAACTGAGGCGGCTATTGCTCAAGGGGCATCCAAACTCAATGCAGCTTTGATTATCCTTGTTGGCGTATTACTAGGCGGAGTGTTTTTGCAATTAGTTCATAAGTTTTTACCCCATGAACATTTTTTTAAGGGGAAAGAAAACTGTAATAGTCAGAATTTGAGGCAAATTTGGCTATTTATTGGCGCAATTACTATTCATAATTTTCCTGAAGGTTTAGCTGTGGGAGTAAATTTTGGCAACAATAATATTACTGATGGAATTCCAGTTGCTTTAGGAATTGGTTTACAGAATATTCCAGAAGGTCTAGTTGTGGCCTTATCTTTAGTTGCTGAAAGCTATTCCAGAAATTATGCTTTAGGAATTTCTTTGTTAACAGGTTTAGTTGAACCAATTGGTGGTTTAATTGGTGCTGGATTAGCGAGTATTGCTAACTTTATCTTACCTTGGGCAATGGCATTTGCTGCGGGAGCAATGTTATTTGTGATTAGTGACGAAATTATACCTGAATCTCATCGCAAAGGCTTAGAAAAAGAAGGAACAATTGGTGTGATGATTGGCTTTGTAGTCATGATGTTTTTGGATATTGCTTTGGGGTAAAAGAGGAACAGGGGATCGGGGAAAGGGGAATGGGCAAATTCATTTAATTTTTGAACATTGCTCAGAAAAATAATAATTATTGATTGCAGCAAAATATTTAGAGACTTAATCAATGATTACCATTACAAAATTAATTAAAAGTTAGTCAACATATTTTTTCTTCCCTATCCCCTATCCCCCAATCTCCACGAATGAATTTAATTTTGCCTAACCACTTATCAAATAACCGGAGTCAAATATGAACTTGATTCGTTTTGAACACATTAATCTTTCTTGTAAAAATATAGACGCCAGCCGGAATTTTTACCAGACTTTATTTCCCGATTGGTATGTACGTGCAGAAGGCGTATTTAATGGTCGGCGTTGGATACATTTTGGCGATCGCCAATTTTATTTAGCATTAAATGACCAGAATGAGCAAGAACGTGTACATCATTCCTACGAAAATATTGGCATTAACCACGTTGGTTTTGTCATTAAAGATGGCGAAATCATGAAAAAATTACTGGAGGATAAAGGTATTGAATATTACACAATGTCAGCACCAGAAACAAAGCATAGAATTTATGTTAATGATCCCGATGGTAACGAAATTGAATTAGTGGAATATAACCAAAACTATGCTTTGAAATAATTGTTTTTAAGTGTGCGTTATCGATAACGCACACTTTAGTTACTGTTGTGGTAATGGTGGATGTTTAGCTGAGTATTGCTTGACTAACCGAGAAATTTCGGGGTTATAAAGTCGCAAATAATTCCAATAATTACCAAAAACTTGACGTACATAATTTTTAGTTTCATCAAATGGTATTTCTTCAACAAATTCATCTGGATCTTGGGTTGGTATAGTTTTCAACCACTTAGCAACGTTACCGGGGCCAGCATTATAACTGGCGATCGCCAGCAACGAGTTATTACCATATTGCTGATGAGTATGATCTAAATACCAAGTACCCAACATGATATTGTCGTTAGGATCTTCAAGGTTAATTTTTTTACTGTCCTCTTTAATTTGAGGAGCAATCCACTTAGCTGTATCTGGTAATACCTGCATTAACCCCGTCGCATTCGCAACAGATTTAATTTTTGGTTGAAATCGTGACTCTTGACGAATCAATGCTGTTACCAATAAAGGATTTAGCTGACGTTGCTGTGACCAATATTCTATTTCTTTGAGATAAGGAAAAGGATAACGAGCTTGCCAGTAAATAATTTGTTTACTTAAATTTTCATATTCAGTTTTTTCTTCTGGTTTTTCTCGGTCTTCCAATTTGGAGATTTTGTCAATTCCACGTAAATTTTCTCCTTGAGTCAGCAGCATCAAACCCTCAGTAAATTGTTGTGCCACCGTAGGTTGAGCTTTGTTGTTAAATTCAGCTTGCCATTGTAACCAAGCATCACGATCTTGACCAAGCAAATATAATTCTTTGAAGGTTTCAGAACCAGCTGTGGGTACAGGGCGCACAAGAGGAACTATTTCTGGTGTTAACTGACGGACATTGTTGAAGTTGCCGACATTTAATCCCAGAGTCACTGCCGAGCGCCACGCATAATAAGATTGGGGAAAACTACTAATTACATACTCATAAGCTTGTGTAGCTTCCTGCATTTTCCCTAAATTTGTTGCCCATCTCCCGATCCAAAAACCTGCTCTCGGAGCCAAAATACTATCAGGGTTAGTGCGAGGAATTGGTTCTGCCCATTGCCATGCAGCTTGGTAATCTTTGGCTTCAGCTTTTTCTAATGCCATTTTCCAACGGTATTGTGCTGCTTCTTCAGTATTTCCGTACTTGCTAACCAGTAATTGCAGTGCTGTATTTGCTCCGTTGGTGTCATTTTGGGCTTGTAAGATTTTGACTTTTGCTAACAATGCTTCTCCTGCCAGATCAGGAAATTTACTGATGATTTGGTCAAGATAAGGTAGAGCATTTTGACGTGGTTTGCTCATTTCTGCTAAACGCAGCAAAGCTGTACCTGTTTCTTGGGCTTCTGGGGAAGCACTAATTAGTTGTTTGTAGATAGCGATCGCTTGATCTCGTTTACCATCTATTTGCAATCCCCGTGCCACACGATAGAGGTTACGGGGTGTCTTGGCTGATTTGGTGTAGACTTCTGCTGCTTTCGCAAATTGATTATTTTCCCAGTAGGCGTTAGCAACAATTTCCCACTCTTCTGGCTTCAAAGTAGTATTTTTAACTAAAGCATCTAAGATGGGTATAATTTCTGGTTGATCATAGGCGTGTTTTGCCAAAATTAGTTGTAATTGTGGCTGATTGGGATTTGTTGCCAAGCGCTTGCGAATGATATCCCAAGTCAGGGGATGGGAAGGAAAAGAGGCGATCGCTTTTTCTTGATATTCAGGTAAAGCTATTAAATAAAGGGCTTTCACACTGGCTGGATGTGTAGGATAATTTTTGACCACAGCCTGTCTATCATCAGAGGCTTTACCCGGTTCTCCTAAAATGTCATACGCCTGGGCCCTTTTGAGCAAAATATAGGGCGCTAGCTGTGGATAGTCTTTATCCAGCCCTTCTAGGAGACTTAACGCCTGTTTACCTTCATTGCGTTCAACTAAATCACTGGCTAGCAAATAACGAGCGCGGTTCCGATCTTGTGATGGAAACCCTTTGGATAATTCCTCAAGTTTTTCTACTCTTTGGCTAGGAGATTGGAGTACCAAAGAGAAAACAGCTGACTCAGCTTTACTTGCTTCTGTCAGTTGTTCTGACTGATTATTAAATTGCTTGAGCCATTGTCCGAGATACCTTCCCATCTGAGGGGCTGAAACCATAGCCCCAGCCAGAAAGGCACATAGTCCTGCACCCACAATCAGAGAAATTTGTTTTTTCTGTAGCTTCTTCAGCATTGAGACCCGCTGAAAGTTTCACATGAATTTCTTGCCACTTTAGCATTACTAATGCTGTAGAGAACCATTTTTGTCTTTCAATTTTTTATTGAACACGAAAAATTTGCAATTAATCGCGATCGCCATTTTTATACTTTTGTTAAGAAAAAATTATCAACCTAATTTTTAAATTCTGCATCATTCAATAGGTATATTTTCATGTTTGAACAGAGATAGATTGACAGTGAAAGTGAGCATGTATTTTGTATGTATATAATTAAAGTCTAAGCTTTTGCTCTTCCAAAATGTAGAGAGTTTAAGCAATA
Organism: Pelatocladus maniniholoensis HA4357-MV3; assembly: GCA_019359115.1. Taxonomy (GTDB): domain Bacteria; phylum Cyanobacteriota; class Cyanobacteriia; order Cyanobacteriales; family Nostocaceae; genus Pelatocladus; species Pelatocladus maniniholoensis. Next base: position 41,097 of record JAHHHW010000105.1, on the reverse strand, counting down.
CAGAATTGACGTTAATAAGCAAGGTCAAAACGGATTGAACAAACGCTTTGATGTTCTCTATGGATGGGGGAATGTTAATAAGCAAGGTCAAAACGGATTGAACAAACGCTTTGATGTTCTCTATGGATGGGGGAATGTTAATAAGCAAAGTCAAAACGGATTGAACAAACGCTTTGATGTTCTCTATGGATGGGGGAATGTTTGTTATCAACGCTGATTTTGGAAATGCGTAGACACATGGCGTGCTTCTCAGAACGCGATCGCCAATTAATAGACCTCTTGCATAAATCCTCAAAACCCGTATCCCCCGTGTCCCCCGTGTCCCTGATCCCCATTTTCTACCTCTGGTACAGGATCGTAACCACCTGGATGAAACGGATGACAACGTAGGATGCGTCGAATAGCCAACCAAGAACCACGCAGAGGGCCAAATCTTTCAATGGCTTGAATAGCATACATAGAACAAGTAGGCTGGAAGCGACAGGTAGGGAGAAATAAAGGTGAAATAAACATTCGGTAGAACCGAATCAGCCAAATCAATAATAGTTTCATCAGTGTCACATTTTTCTAATAAATTGGTAACAAAGGTCAAGTTTTTTTATTTAAATCTTTGCTGTTGTTAAGTTTGTTTTCCCATCAAGAGTTGATTGCTTCTTTAGGACTGCAAGTTACTAGCGTTGCAGCTTGGTTATCCCTCGTGATGTTAACTGCATGGGGGGTTAGTCGTTTTGCGAAAGCAGATCCAGAAATTGTGCGGAAGATAGTGCATATTGGAACTGGTAATGTGATTTTGCTGGCTTGGTGGCTAAATATTCCCGCGATCGCAGGAATTACAGCCTCAGTTTTAGCCAGTGCTGTGACTTTATTGTCTTACCGTTTTCCTATTCTCCCCGGTATTAATAGTGTAGGACGCCGGAGTTTTGGGACTTTCTTCTATTCTATGAGTATCGGTGTTTTGATTGCTTGGTTTTGGTATCTGCAACAACCCCATTATGCAGCACTAGGTATTTTAACAATGGCTTGGGGAGATGGACTCGCTGCCATAATTGGACAGCGATTTGGTAAACATAAGTATCAACTCTTTGGAGGACAAAAAAGCTGGGAAGGTTCTTTGACAATGGCGATCGTCAGTTTTGTTATCTGTAGCTTGATTTTGTTGAATGTACAAGGTGACTCTTGGCAAGTTTGGATGATATCTGTGATAGTGGCTTTAGTAACTACTGGCTTAGAAACTATTTCTTTTGCTGGGATTGACAATTTGACAGTTCCCTTGGGTAGTGCGACCTTGACTTTTGTATTAACTAAATTGTTGGTTAGTGGCTAGTAGTCTGTCAAACAATTTTGGATTTTAGATTACCCTGCGGGTAGACACAAAGTGGCTACTTGCAGAAGCGTCTATGGATTTTGGATTGACCCCATAGATAAATCTAGGGGCTTCGTCCAAAATATAAAATCGAGGGTAAACGAAGCTCATACCCAGTTAAATAGCTTTGATCGGTGTTGACTAGATATGAGCAGGATTTATGTAACGGTGATACTAATATCTACGATAATAAAAAGTCTTTTGCGGAAAATTTACTCCGTGACGATAGGTTCTACGGTAGCGTACTGCTGGATGGTAATAATAAACCCTTTGATAACGAGGTCTATAGTGATACCGTCTGTTATTACGCTGTCTATAGTAACGCTGCCTATAATGACGACGTCTATAATGAGGATTTCGTCTGTAGTGACGATTTTGTCTATAGTGGCGTGTTCTTCTGTAGCGATAGTGTCTGTGTCGTTGACTAATTTTGTAATCTTGGTTATGTTTTGTTTGTTCTAGTTCTACTGCATCAACTTCTTGTTGTGAAATGATGGGTGTTTGAGTAGGTGACAAGGTGTGCGCTGCGGCTACTTCTAATCCCAAGCTGATAGGCAATACTAAAGTACTGACTACGAACTTCCAAAACATTATTTTACGCTCCTAATTTTTGTGTTTTTGGCTAAACCTTTCTCAATCCTTGATTTACTCTTCATCAACAAGGTTGGAAGGTTAATGTTTATGCTTGGTGGTTCACGCAGTTCTTGTTTACTGCCAACAAATGGCTAGTTTGAGATTCCATCCAGTTTTAAAGACCAAGTTTTTGGTCTAGGAAACGATTATCACCAAATGTTTTTACAAAGATAGTTCATGGTGAACTGACATCTAAAAAAATTTTGTTACTTGTTAAAAATTTACAAAAATATATAAACTGATAGAAGCTATTGAACAATGACAGCAATAAAACTTAAATGACTTTTTTGCCATTATCTCAACCACTCCTACGTGAGAAACAACAAGAGTTAGATATTCAAGATTTACAAGGTTTATTACGCTTTGATTGGAAAGTTGGTAAATTAAGTCTTTGGTCAGGTTTTTATACCCGAATCGATCAAGTATTTATTCTTTGGGGTTTGATTTGTGCTGGTATTTTTCTCACAGCTCAATTTCTACCTGTTAGCTGGTATACACAAGCTATTTTGTGGTCAGTACTTACCTTTGTCGCTAGTATGAGCATGATAGTTTTGACATGGTTTTGGGTAAGTGTAGAAAAGCTACGCTGGCTGTTATATGGTTGGATAATCTTAATGGTTGGAGGTGTTACCCTGACTGATTTGGGCATTTTTTGTGGTTGGGGTACAGTTTTGATGCACCTATGTCCTTTGTGGTTAATAATAAGCGCTGCTGGTTACTTATTAACAGCTTGGGCTGTGCGATCGCGTACCTTTTTATTAATAGCTATAATTCATCTCACTAGTATTGCTGTTTTACCCTTATGCTGTGGTTGGCAATTTTTTGCTACTGGAGTTGTTATGGCAGCAAGTTTATTGATATTAGCAGAATGGCAATGGGATATGCGCCAGCCAATCGAAGATTACGCCATCTTAACTCCAGAACAAAAGTTATTTAATCAACAACAATATGAACTTCGGTTGATTGACAAATAAAAAGTTTAAATTTTCTGTACTTTCGACTACAGATAATAGATTTTATTTCAAAATAAAAATATGCAGCATATATAAAAAACTAGACTGCTTGTAAAAATAACTTTTGCAAGATCTCTAAAAATATATATGTTGCATGATCGGCGCAGGAATTATGCTGTTTGTCCTGTTCATCGCTATCCGAAGGAGAACGGCGTCAGGGTAGCGAGCGATCGCCTATGTTCAAATAAAAATCAATAGTCAACACAACCCTTTTCTTTTATTTGCTGACTTTATACGGTGTGTGGAGAAACAAGTCTAGTTTGTTTATGTGGTGTAGGGTTTTTGCCGTTTCCCTTGCTTTACAGTCACCAGAGGGATGCTAAAACATCCATGAGAACAGTCTGAGGTTTCTGACACTAATAAGAACAAACTTCAAAATAGGGGTGTTGCTTTTTAACATAATTCTTGTAATACCATTTCCATATGAAGATGCATAGAAAGAACCCCACCGCCTTCGGTACCTCCCCTTGGTAAGGGGAGGTTGGGAGGGGTAGCTTCATATTTAATTGGTATAAGTTAATCAAAATTAATCCCGCTTGTGAATCACTCAAGCGGGTTTATTTAATAACATAAAAAATATCGGTGGATTTAATTTTTCCACCGATGTTGAATTGATTGACTCATCTTAATCTTTTATCAACTACTGATTAATTTTTATTTATTCAGAAAAAACATCTCCTGTATATGGTTGGATGCCAATATTTGGATAAGCGTCATCATTCGGGCCAAATATCCGTACTGCTGCTTCAGTAATATAGCGAGTTATACTAGCGATGATATTGGAGATAGCCTTCATAATTAGACTCCCTCTTTTTTCTTATTTTTATGGGAATATTTCTACTCTAATCTAGACTTTCTGATTTGCTCATATATTCAATATATTGACATTGAAGGAAATATTACTTGATAAATATTTTCATAGCTTTAGCTACAGTTAAAGTAATACTTTATTAATTTAACTATTGAGTAAGTCGGCACAAATAAAGTAGGGACACTCCGACCCTACGCCCCTACTTCATTTACGTGAAAAACGCTGTAATTTGTTTTTTGATCATGAACAGCGATCGCATCACTCGGAGGAATAGGAGACAAGGGGGACAAGGGGGACGAATTTAAAGAAAAGCTTGACCACCTCTCACCGAAAATAACTATTAACCGTTGACTATTGACCCTTGATTCTTAGATTAACCACTAATCACTAACCACTGCAATACAATCAATCTCTACCAATACATTTTTAGGTAAACGCGATACCTGTACACATGCTCTTGCTGGTGCTGTCGCTTCGTCAAAATATTTTGCATACACTGCATTCACCGCCACAAAATCATTCATATCAGCTAAAAACACAGTCGTTCTCACCACATCAGCAAAACTAGCTCCCCCAGCTACCAAAATAGCCTCTAAATTTGCCATTACCTGCTCAGTTTGCTTTTTCACATCTTTCTCACCGACAATTGCACCAGTCTTTGGATCAAGCGGAATCTGTCCCGCCACAAATAGCATTTTCCCAGCAGCAGCGATCGCCTGATTATATGGGCCTACTGGTGCTGGTGCGTTCTCAGTACGAATAATCTCTTTACTCATAGTTCTTCTGTTGTTTGTCATTTGTCATTGGTCATTGGTCATTAGACCTCTTGCAAAAATATTTTTACCCCACCCTAACCCTAAGCGTTTACGGGGAGGGAACTAAATCTTCCCCCCGTGAACGGGGGGATTGAGGGGGGTTCATTCGACTTTTGCAAGAGGTCTATTGGTCATTTGTCATTGGTCATTTGTCATTGGTCATTTGTCATTGAGAGAAATTCTCCCTTGTCCCCCTTGTCCCCGATCCCCGATCCCGATCCCCAATCCCCTACCTCGGACGTATTCCATGATGTCGATATCGCCAATAATCTCGCAAAATTGTATCGTGATCGAAACATAAATTATTAGGCACACGCCAAGATTCAAAAATTTCTATTCCTTTAGCATCATCTCCCGCCTGGGGTTCACCTTTTGCCGTTGCTAAAAATACAATGCTGATCGTGTGCTTGCGGCGATCGCGTGCTGGATCAGAATAAACATGAAATTGTTCAATCAACTCCACCTCTAAACCAGTCTCTTCTAAGGCTTCGCGTCGCGCTGCTGCTTCGATAGTTTCTCCATAATCAACAAAACCACCAGGTATGGCCCAACCTAACGGCGGATTATGTCTGTCAATTAACACTATTGGTCGATGAGGACGATCAAGCAATTCGATGATGATATCAACAGTCGGAATCGGATTTTGATAACTCATAAAACACCAATTGTGACATCAAATCTGGTTTTCCAGATAGCTGAAAGTCAACAACTGTTCCGTGTTAAATTCAGTGCATATCTTTGCTCTTTATAGTTCAGGATATTTATGCCTTTTCCCAGAACCAGTGGTATTTTACTACATCCAACCAGTTTCCCCGGTCGCTACGGAATTGGGGATTTGGGTTTGGAGGCTTATCAATTCGTAGATTTTTTGGCTCGCAGTGGCCAGCAGTTGTGGCAGATATTGCCTTTGGGACCCACAGGCTATGGCAATTCACCTTATATGTGTTTCTCTGCTATGGCAGGTAATCCTCTGTTGATTAGCCTGGATGTACTCAAAGATCAAGGCTTTTTGAGCGAAGATGACCTGCGTGATGTGCCAGACTTCCCATTAGATCATATAGATTTTGAGCGAGTGATCGCTTGGAAGATGCCTCTGTTGCGGAAAGCTTGTGAAAATTTCAAGCAAAACGCTAGTAAAATCCAGCACAAAGAATTTGAGGGTTTTTACAGAGGTAAAGCGAATTGGCTAGAAGATTATGCACTGTTTATGGCATTAATAGATACCCAAGAAGCTACAACCTGGACTGACTGGCCTGAAGAACTGCGTCAACGCAAACCAGAAGTACTCGAACACTGGCGTCTGCAATTGACAGACCAGATATTTTTTCACCAATTCCTACAGTTCGAGTTTTTTCGCCAGTGGTCTGAGCTTAAACTCTACGCTAACCAACAAAATATTCAGATTATTGGCGATATTCCCATCTACGTTGCCCACAATAGCGCTGATGTGTGGGCGCATCCGCAGAATTTTATGCTCGACCCCGAAACAGGAAAAGCTACTGAAGTCGCAGGGGTACCACCAGATTATTTCTCAGTCACAGGTCAACTTTGGGGGAATCCGATTTACAACTGGAAATACCTAGAATCAACTCGTTTTCATTGGTGGGTCTGGCGTGTACGTGAAATCCTTGCTCACGCTGATATGATTCGTATTGACCACTTCCGAGGTTTAGAGTCTTATTGGTCGGTTCCAGCAGGAGAAGCAACGGCAGTAAATGGAAGATGGGTAAAGGCTCCAGGTTATGCTCTATTTGAAACAATTCGTGAAGATTTAGGTACCCTACCAATTATTGCTGAAGACTTAGGCTACATCGATCAGCCAGTGTTAGATCTTAGAGACAATTTCGGATTTCCAGGGATGAAGATTCTGCACTTTGCTTTTGGTAGCGATGCTCACAATGCCTACTTGCCGTATAATGTGCTTCCCAACAGCGTGATCTACACCGGAACTCACGACAACAACACGACGATTGGCTGGTATGGTCATGATGCTTCTGATTATGAACGCGATCGCGTCCAAAAATACCTTGGTTGTAATGGTTCTCACGGAATCGCTTGGGATCTGATCCGATTGACGATGAGTTCTGTTGCTAATCAAGCGATTATTCCTCTCCAAGATGTCTTCAATTTGGGAGCTGATGCTCGTATGAACACCCCCAGCAAAGCTGATGGTAATTGGGATTGGCGCTATCGAAGCGAAGCCTTGACGGAGGATTACAGTAATCGTCTCAAGGAGATGGCTATAATTTATGGGCGCTACTAGTACAATAAGGCAAAAGTAAAAAGGCAAAAGTAAAAAGAAAGAATGCTTATTTTATAAGCTTTTCGACTATTTTAAATGGTTGCTTTATTTACGCCGTGCTGTACTATAGCACTTCTGACTCGATTGCAATACAGTCGGAACCCCACCCCGGCTTTGCTGACGCAAAACCTTCCCTAAGCGCAAGCGCTTAGGGGATTAAGGGGTGGGGTACGTATTGGACACAACCGAGAACTGCTATAGTACTTTCCCAACTCAACTTTGACTGATTGGTGTAGGTTGGGGAAACTTTAAAGGGGAAAAACCAAAGGGCAAGGGATAAAATACCTTTGCCCAAATGTATCAAACTTATAGTGAAACGGTATTAGCGCTTAATCCCCTTTAATATGCGAACCATTGCGGAAATTAACGAAAAAATCAGCCGTAAACGTGCGGTGGTTTTGACTGTTGAAGAATTAAAAACCAGAATTGAGGAAGTTGGTGTTACAAAAGTTGCCACGGAAGTTGATGTCATCACCACTGGCACTTTTGAACCAATGGAATCTAGTGGTGCAATTATTAACTTGGGGCATACTGATCCACCAATCAAAATTCGTCGCTGTTGGTTGGATAGTGTTCCAGTATATCCCGGTTTTGGTGCTGTAGATTTATACTTGGGTGCAAGTTCTACTGTAGAGGTAATGGAAGGAGAAGAAGTCCGCGAACGGGGTGGCGGTCATGTGATTGAAGATTTGATTGCTGGTAAGCCAGTACACGTACGCGCTCAAGGACAAGTTACAGATTGCTATCCCAGGGCTACCTTTGAAACAACAATTACTCGTGACACTATTAATCAGTTTTATTTATTTAATCCCAGAAATCTTTATCAAAATTTTATTGTAGGAGTGAACGGAGGCGATCGCCCACTTTTTACTTATTTAGGCCCCTTACAGCCACGTTTGAGTAATGCAGTTTATTCTAACCCTGGTGCTATTTCTCCTCTCCTCAACGACCCCGATCTCCAACTAGTGGGTATTGGTACACGAATTTTCTTAGGTGGGGGTATTGGCTATGTAGCATGGGAAGGGACACAACATTTTCCTTTACAAAAACGTTTGCCTAATCGTACACCCATTGGCCCAGCTGCAACTTTAGCTTTAATTGGTGATGCCAAACAAATGAATGCTAATTGGGTGCGGGGTTGTTACTTTAAAAATTATGGCCCTTCTCTAATGTTGGGTGTGGGTGTACCACTTCCGGTATTAAACGAAGAAGTAGTAGCCAGATGTGCAGTTAGTGATAAAGATTTAGTAGCACCCATCGTAGACTTTTCCATTCCCCGACGTGTGCGTCCCACCTTTGGCTTAGTGAGTTACGCTCAACTAAAGTCTGGACACATCATCATTGAAGGTAAAACAGTAAGAGTTGCACCCGTTGTTAGCATTTTCCTCTCTCGACAAGTTGCCCAAGAGTTAAAACAATGGATTCAAGCAGGTACTTTTACCCTTACTGAACCAGTCGCCCAAATCCCGATGGAACGCTCTTTTCTCCCCCAGGATCGGTGGACGGAGTTTTGAGGACAAGGGGGACACGGGAGACACGGGGGACACGAGAGACACGGGAGACACGGGGGACACGAGAGACAAGGGGGACAAGGGGGATACGGGAGACACTGGGGACAATGAAGAATTGGTTACTTATAATTTAGTCTCCCCACACTTCCCACACTCCCCACACTCCCCAATCCCCTATTCCTCCGGTGGCTTCGGTCGCTTCACCGGCTTGGGAACAGAACCTTTGGGTATAGGTCGTGATGGCGGTGAGGGCGGCGATGATGATGAAGAATCACCCACTTTTTTAGTTGGACGTAGTGGGCCTTCTCCACTTCGTCTGGGGGGATATGGTTTTCTACCACCAGGACCTGGACGACGACCAGAGCCGCCTCCACCTCCACGTTGAAATGGTGGTCTACTGCTGCGTTTTCTGGGCAGTTCAGCGATGACTGTTGCTTTCTCTATGACCAAAAATTCACCTTCTCGCTGGACTTGCAAGTCCCAAAACTTTCCTACTGCTTTGGTTTCTAGCTTGCCCTTGAGTTTCAATTTGAAATACTTAGGTTTATCATTTGGTTTGCGGGCAGATTGCTTAATTTTGATTACCAAGTTCTCTGTATCATATGACTGGTAGACTATTTCGCCACGAACAGAAAAACCGCCATCTACAATTTCTGATGATGGTGCTGGTTCTATTGAGGTGTGTTGGTCTTTTTCCTCTAAATTCTCGGATAAATCAGGATTGAGTGTTTCCTCCTCTGGTGAGGTCAAATCTTGCTGCTGTTCGTTTATGGAACTTTTAGTCAGTTTTTCTGGCTCCCATACCCCCACAATTTGAAGATGCAAATTGTCGTTTTCTTGGCGTGTCCGTGGATAAACAACCCACAGATGCTCTTGCTCTAAGTCGAGATGGTTTTTGACTAAACTCATGATTCGACCAAGTAGCACAGCCTCCAATTTGGTACCATCTGGGGTCAACATTACACCTTGGGTAAATTGTTCGCTGCTAGCAAAGTAACGACCCCGGACTAGACCAATCGCTCGATACTGCATTGGTTCGCTCGGAGGTGGAATCGGTTGCTGTCGATTCACTAAGTTCCCATCATTAGCAGTTTCGCTTGACGTTACAGACGAAGCTTCGCTTTGCGACACTCCGGGTGGTGCTACTACATCAGTAGTTTCTTCTTGATTAAGTTTTGCTTCATCAGAAGCTATTGAATTTGATGATTCAGGGGACGGCATCAGGTCGGAATTCATAGCAACTCCTTGCGGCGGAGACACATCCCAATTGTGGGATTTTATTAACGCAACAGGGAAGAGCGGTTGTGCGGCTGCTCAAAGTATATTTACTTTCAAAACAACCACCATCGTTTGCCCTGTTATGATACTGAAAGACGCTATTTTCGCATACACACTAAATGTGTAATTTAGCGTCTTTCCACTAGTTTCGGAAGCATAGCATAGCTACTATTTAAGCGTCTCCTCTTAAATTCATCTCTTTCTTAAGAATCAAAAATGGCTATTTGTTATAAAGTTCACAGTTAGTTAGCGATATTCCGCAAACTTTTTCAATTTTTTAATTTTCTCAATTTTGTGTAAACGGCAAACAATAGTGTTATTAGAGTTAAGGACGGTTTTGTGTCTCAGCCGCGTAATAGATGGTTAGTTAAAGTAGTGTTAGTGCTGGCAGTGATAGCTTTTGTTGGAGTGTCTATAGCGGTTCTCGCTCAGATGAGGTACATTCTCAAAGTTGAAATGATTTATCTATGAAGTCTAGCTATACTTCATTAGCATAGGAAACGCTATATGGTTCCCATCATAGCCGCATTTAATGATACGCAACAGTCCAGCCCAAATTCCGCTAGCGGCAGAGGAAATTCGTCTTCCTCGGATCTAAAGTCAAAACTGGAAGATGCAGCAAGAGGTTATGAACAAGTTTTGCAGCGAGAACCCGAAAATCAAACAGCCCTGCGAGGTTTGTTAGAAACTCGTTTGCAATTGCTAAGTTTAGGTGTAGGTAATATTCAAGCAGTTATTGAACCTCTAGAAAAATTAACTAAACTCAATCCAGAACAAACTAAATACGGCGTACTTTTGGCACAAGCCAAGCAACAAATGGGTGATAAAGAAGGTGCAGCAGAGGCTTATCGCTCTGTTTTGGAGACTAAACCAGGCGATATTAATGCTTTGCAAGGAATGGTGGCTTTGTTGCTCAACCAAAAGCGCCCGGAAGCAGCAATTGGGTTATTACAAGATACCCTTGCTAAATCAACTCAAGCAAATAAAATTGAACCTGGTAGCGTAGATACTGTTGCTGTGCAAGTGATGCTGGGTAATGTTCATGCTACCCAAAAACGCTATCCACAAGCCTTGTCTGTATACGATCAAGCAATTAATAGCGCTCCTAATGATTTTCGTCCTGTTTTGGCAAAAGCAATGGTTGTCAAAGAGCAGGGAAAAACTGATGAAGCAAAACCTTTGTTTGATAAGGCTGCATCTTTAGCTCCAGCTCAGTACAAAGACGAAATTAATAAAAAAAGTTCTGAGACTGTGACTCCAACTCCTGCTGCAACTCCAGCACCGTAGGGAAGGGACAGGGGATTGGGGATTGGGGAAAGGGAGACAAGGAGGACAAGGGAGCAGGGAGACGCGGGAACACGCGGAGAATAACCAATCCCCGATTCCCACTCCCCGCTACCCAAATTTCATGCTCCTTCCACAGCCGCGACAATACCAAATAAAATAAATAAAAATCCGCCAACAATGGTGAGTGTTTTTTCAGAAATTCTTCCGGCTAACATTCTGCCACCAATTACAGCGATCGCAGCACAAATGGCATGTCCTAAAATAGCACCTATACTCACCCCAACAGGATTATTCCCTGCTGCTAGAGCAATGGTGGCAAATTGTGTGCGATCGCCCCATTCTGCCATGAATGTTAATGCAAAAGCTTCTAGTACAATTGCCCACATTGTTTTTTGCTTTCTCATTTGCTTTTGTGCTTGAGCAACTGCGGTTTTTGCTTCTTCTACAACTTCCGTATCGCAGGTAGCATTGGGCATTTTACTACCTTGGTACAACAGCTTTAAACCGAAGGCAATAAATAAAGCAATCTCGCCGTAATAAATGTAAACTTTTGGCAGTAATGATACTGCTTGTCCTACTACGACAGACAGCACTGTCATCGCCGCTAAAGCTGCTGTTACACCCGCAAATACAAGTCGCCGCGAGTGTTGCATGGACAAAATCACGGCGATAAAAAAGGTTTTGTCACCTAATTCCGAAATTGTAATTAGTAATAAACCTGCGGTGAAAGCTGTTAGCACTCTCTCAAGCTCCAGACGATTCGTTTACTCGTATGTGAAGCTCAATGAGACTAGCGAAACCTCACCGAGCTTCACACTTTACCTTTTGTGTGAACTCAGTGAAGGTCTCGCTTCCAACTAGCTTATTGCTTGATTGTCATCTAAACCAGGCTCATCGCCAGTATGTTGATTTAGATGGACTGGCTGAATTTTTTGCCAGCAGCTACTCCCCTTCTTACATTTATAGGTAATTATACATCTATCTTAAGTTGTAGTAAAAGAATTTTTTCGGGAGAAGACGCTGTAACACGGAAAAAATGTTAACAATATCTCCCTTGTCCCCCTTATCCCCTCCTAGCATTAAACTCACAAAGCTGCTAGTCTGAATTGTCAAAGTTACTATATATATTCTTAGTTATTTATGTCTATTACGATCGCTCTCAATTCTGACTCCATTCACAACTTAGATCTATCTCCTGTAACAACAGTAATTGAGCAATTGCTGCAAGAAGGAGCGATCGCATCCCATGAACAGCAGTTACACTTTGATGTTAACTATTTCCAACAAGAAGGTGATCCGCGAGAACTCTCAGAAATTCCAGAAGTGCGCCTGTGGTTTGTTCGCCTCGATGCTCGTTATCCTTGGTTCCCATTTTTACTTGACTGGAAAATGGGAGAATTTGCTCGCTATACAGCTATGCTAGTACCACATCAATTCAGTTCCAAAGAAGGAATTCAGTACAATCCAGAAGCGTTGGAAATCTTTTTAATGCATAAAATCTTTATTTTGAGTGACTGGTTCAAACAAAATAATATACCTAGCCAATCACGTCTGCAATCGATGGCTCAAATGCTAGGTTATGAATTAGACGATGATTTTTTTGCAATGTTCTAATAATAGCTAATAAATAATTAGTACATAACGGATACTTAGGTCATTTGACATATTAGATCTAAAGCAGCACTAAAGGCGTATTCTACAGCTTTAGATTTGCTGGGTAAGGCTGCTTGCCATAGTCGGTAATCGTTATATTCTATGATTAGATTTGCAATTTCACTAATTCTAATATTTTGAAGTACATCATATTGATGTAATTCAAAATCTTTGATTGTTCCACCTTTTTCTAAAACTTTTCGCCCCAGTTTAATAAAATTATTGATCACAGTTTTCATATATTTTTTACCATCATCTTTGGCAAATAAAGATGAAGAATTAAATGCCTTAACTTCCTCTAAAAGTAAATTAGCTATTGCTCTACCTGTCAGATTATCCCAATCAGCAGGCAGATAAACATCTAAATATTCATTTTCGTAAAATTTATATTTAAGATACTCATGAATACCTATAGCATTTTGAACTATTTTCTGACCAGCTAATAATTTATATAAATAATTGATACTTATATCAATAGATTTGTCTTGGAATACCTTTTCTTCTGTCTCTCCACATTCATACACAAGATAAGTCCAAATACCTGATTTTTCTCCATCGGTACTTAGTGATTGATAAAAAGTAATTGTTCCATCTTCCTCACACTCAAAATAGGCGCTTTCTGTATTCATCACTTTACTCTCGCATCTACTCTTACAGAAGCAGACTATTTTTCTAAAAACGCCCGTGATATGATGGGGCTGGCTTTCTACTTGAATGTAACGTTTACCATTGCTAGTAAAGCCATGTAAATGAATCGCCATTTGTTTTCCCTTTGAAAATTTCATGACATTCTTGGTGGATGTCCTTGCTAATTAGCAAGAATTAGAGTTAAAAAACACACATAATGGCGTGTTAGATCCACCCAAAGTCTAATCACACCAGGTAATTTTTACAACTATCAATCGTTAAATAGATGGAATTTTCTGTTTTGCTGAACTCAATTTGTAGAAACAAATATAGGAATCCAATTTGATTTATGAACTTACTTGTAAAAACGGGGAATTCTTAACAGGAAGTATACTGAGTTTTTTTCCAAAATCAAATAGGAGTCCTGTATTTGTTTTAGCATCAACCTTTTTTAGGATGACTTAATTTCATTAAGATACATCATACAGTATATGATTTGAACAGGTTGTTTATTAAATATTCTTCGGTCAGTAAATATCTAGCTAGTAACAGCAATATCGCCAAAGTTTTTTATCCACGAAGTAATAACAAAACTTTTTTAGTCAGTGATTTATTTTTTTCCATACTGTTATCTGATACTGAAGATGTAACTTTTAGGACACAGAAAAATCTTTAGTAAACGTTGTTACTAACTATCCAAATAGGGAGTTATATAGGAACCCGTGTATTCCATATTTATAGACTGTGGTATATGAGATACACATTCATAAATGCGTCTAAATAAATATTTCCCTAGAATTCATTCAACATATCAGGTTATAGAAAAAAAAAACAGTTGTTTAGGTAACTCTTATTCCGTAAAAACATTAAATTTTTGAGTATTTTATTATACAGTGCAAATGAGTTTTATGCAGTTTTTAGGCTTAAGTATATGTACTACCGTTACAAAAATTACTTTATCAAGTACTTAGACAAAATTAATTACACAAATAGTTTTTCCCTTCCCTGTTCCCTGTTAAAACTTCCTTGTTCCCTTCTTTATGTAAGATAAATAATATGAAACCTCCCTTCCGCTTATAGGAGAAAATCAACTGGTGGAAGGGGGGTTTAAATTAATACAACAGTTCAAGAACAATTCAAGGCAATGGGAATGAAGTGCTAGCCGCCCCAGATTTTTTCCAAAATAATTTTGGGCGAAATATCTGCTATTTTGCCTGTAGGAGATTTGATAGCAATAAATTTATCGCTTTTCGGCAATAATTTAGCTGGATCTGTAGAACCAAACAAGGCAATAGTATAGGTCTGCACAGCAACGGCAAGCTGTACAGTCGCACTATCAGTACATAATAATAAATTTGCTCCTGTAATAATTGCCGCTAACTTGCCCATATTATCTGGGGAAGTGATTTTGATGTCGGGTATAGACTGTTTGAGTCTAGCCACAAACTCTTGTTGACTTGGTTCTTGAACTACCACCACAGGTATATCTGGTTGCTTTTGTTGGCAATCTTGAATGATATGCAACCAATTTTCGGCATGGTATGTTCTATCTTGACTTTTATTTGGTGCTAACTCATTTACACCATCGTGAATCAAAATATAACCAGTTTCTTTAACTCCCAACCTTAATTGCTCTTTGTCTGCCCAATCAATATCTGATTTAGGTACATTCACAGCTAATTCTGGACAGGGAGACTCAATGCCCAACTCTTGCAGCAAAGTGTGATACACATAAGCAGCGTATTGTTCTTGCTTGAGAGGTAGGGTGTTAGTCAGAAAAGCTGCTCCTTTGCCTTTGTAGCCAATACGTATGGGGATTCCAGTCAACCACAATAAAAGACCCATTAACCAGCTTTGCGTTAAGGCAATAGCGGCATCGTATTCGCGATCGCGAAGTATACCTACTAAGTTAGCCCAATCAGCCAAGCTGTTACGGTCTTTATAATCAAATATCAGTACATCATTAACTGACTTACTCACCTGGTAAGCAGCCTTTGACCGGGGTTCCACAACGACATCTATCTGAGCGTCAGGATAATTACGCTTCAGGTCGTCTAGTGTCGGAAAGAATAGAATTTGGTCGCTTATTCCACCAGGGACAAGGGCTACTATTCGCATAATATTAATTTACGCCTACTCGCTCCTTATTTTAGGGGAAGATAGGGACTAGAAAAGTCAAAAGTCAAAAGTCAAAAGTCAAAAGTTAAAAAACCTGTGCATTTATTAATTCCTGCTGCCGGAAGTGGACGAAGGATGGGGAGTAATCGCAATAAACTCCTCTTGCAAGTGCGATCGCGACCAATTATTGCTTGGACGCTCTTAGCTGCACAAGCATCAGATGAGATTAGTTGGATAGGAATTATCTCCCAGCCTATTGACTGGCAAGACTTTAAGCAAATCAGCGATAATTTACAGCTTACTAAACCTCTGGAGTTAATTCAGGGTGGTTCTACTCGGCAAGAATCTGTTTACAATGGGTTGCAATCATTACCAGCCAATGCTAAACAAGTGTTGATTCATGATGGGGCTAGGTGTCTAGCTACACCAGATTTACTCAACAGATGTGCCGAAACGATTCGGCAATGTCCTGGTTTAATAGCAGCTGTGCCAGTTAAAGACACCATCAAGGTCGTAGATGAAAATGGCATAATTCAGAGTACACCAGACCGAAGCCAACTCTGGGCAGCACAAACTCCCCAAGGTTTTGATGTGAACCTACTAAAACAGTGTCACGCTGAAGGTGTAGCTCAGGGTTGGGAAGTGACTGACGATGCTGCTTTATTTGAAAAATGTGGTTATCAAGTGCAAATTGTTCAAGGAGAGGAAACAAACTTAAAGATAACTACCCCACAAGATTTAGCGATCGCAGAATTTATCTTCAAAACCAGATTTGGTGAGGAGTAGGGATTGGCGAAAAAGGGGACAAGGGAGACAAGGGTGACTCTTTACAACAAACAACTTAAACTTGACTTTTAGTTATTATTGTGATACCTGAATCGTTACATATTAAATTATTCTTTCCTTGTTCGGTTGTCAACTGTCAGTAGTCCTTGATTGTTGACAATTGGAAATGCAACAGCAAGGGGTAAATTCATTTTCTACCCTGTGAAGTAAGAATTCCCTGCCTTTTAGGCATGAGGAATGTCAATATAGAACGTCAGGTGCTACAACGGAGAAAACTTCTAAGAACACACTGGCTTCTCTTGACTATTGATTATTGATCGAATGAATGCAGCGACAAAAATAGAAGCAATTCTTTATTTGAAGAGTAAACCTTTATCAATCAGTGAGATTGCTGATTATGCCGCGTGCGATCGCGCTACTGCTGAAGAAGGTATTATCGAGCTGATTGACGATTATGCTCATCGTGATAGCGCCCTAGAAGTCGTAGAAACCCCAAATGGTTACTGCTTGCAATTGCGGTCTGATTTTCAAGATTTAGTACAAACTCTGATACCAGTAGAATTGGGGGTGGGTGCATTGCGGACTTTAGCAGCGATCGCCTTGAATAGTCCCATGCTACAAACTGATTTAATTAACCTGCGTGGCTCCGGAGCATATCAACACGTCCAAGAACTAGTGGAACTTGGTTTTGTCAAGAAACGCCGAGATCATGACTCTCGCTCCTATTCGCTTCAGGTAACACCCAAATTTCATCAATATTTTCAGATCGAACAACTTCCTTCACCATTTTCCTCTCCACAACAGCAACGACAATTAGAGCTAAAACTAGAATCAGCATCGGAAATAGAGTAGATCGGGGATTGGGGATTAGAGATCGCGGACAAGGGGGACAAAACAATTCAAAATACCCTTCAAGAACGCCAAGGGCGTACAAAATACCTTCGGTAGGCGCGTAAGCGACTTCTGTAAGTAGCCGCTTTGCGTCTACAAAATTCAAAATTAAGAATTTGTTGCCCAATCCTTGATCCCCAATCCCTGATCATTAAACCTTACCTAAGATGAATGCTACTCCTAGCTGAGGAAATATGTCTTAACCCCATACTATGGTTTAGAGTAGAATTAGCAACTCCGCTAAACTTAAATTGCCAATGGTGTTTGATCCTGACTTTTTGAATGACAATTTTGAACAACACCCTCGTCAGCATCTGAGTGACGCTTTTGAGGAACCCTCTAATCAGTTGCTCAAATATTTACAGCATCAGTCTCCAGAAGTTTTGGCTAACGTCGCTCAGTCCGTCAGCCCTGAAATTAAGCAAATTATTTCCCAAAATGTCCAAGGGCTAGTCGGGATGTTGCCTGCTGAAAACTTCAATGTTCAGATTACAACCGACCGGGATAATCTTGCTGGTCTTCTAGCATCAGCTATGATGACGGGCTATTTCCTGCGTCAAATGGAACAACGAATGCACTTAGATCATTTGACTAACAATCATTAGTCAAGAGTCAATTGTCAATGTTTCAGTAGTAAATATTCTTGACTTTGGACTCTAGACTATTTGTGGGGATAAGCTCCTGACTGAACCTGAAAAGTTTGAATTTTGCCGTCCCGGTTGACTTCAATTTGTAAAGTGTCTCCAACGCTGCTAGATTCAACCATTTTCTGTACTTGAGCAGCAATTTTAACTGGTTTGCCGTTAAATTTTTGGATGATATCTCCAGGGCGCAGTCCTGCTCGTTGTGCAGGTGATTTGTCTAAAACTCCCTTGATGGCAACACCAGCATTTTGCTGGATGTTAAGATTATTCTCTTGATTGATTTGCTGCTTTTTGGTAGGAGAAAGGTCTACCATTTCAATTCCCAAAAAAGGATGTTCCACGTGTCCTTTAGCAAAAAGTTCGTCAGCAATGCGGGCAGCAATTTCTATGGGAATGGCAAAACCAAGTCCCTGAGCATCAGCACGAATTGCAGTGTTGACTCCAATTACCTCACCTTGAGAATTTAACAAAGGTCCTCCAGAGTTCCCAGGATTAATGGCGGCGTCGGTTTGGATAAAGCTAACCCGTTTATCTGGTACACCAACTTGGGAACTGGTGCGATCTGTAGCGCTGATGATGCCGATAGTGACAGTGTTATCTAAACCCAGAGGATTGCCAATCGCGATCGCCCACTGTCCAGGAATCAAATTTTGTGAATTGCCCAATTTCACAGACGGTAATTGCTTGGCAGGAATTTTTACCACTGCTACATCCGTCATGGGATCAACTCCCATCACCTTTCCTTGAAATGTTCTACCATCTTTGAGGGTAACTTGTACTGTATCTGTGTTTGCTACTACATGAGCGTTGGTGAGAATTTCTCCATTCGTACTGAGGATAAAACCAGAACCCGTACCGCGCTCAATTCTCTGTTGTGGAATTGGTTCTTCATCTTCGCCAAAAAATCGACGCAACAGAGGGTTTTTGAAAGCATCTGAAATAGGATTGGCGACTTTGCGTGTTGCATTAATTCGGACTACTGCTGATCCTGTTTTTTGAACAGCAGTGGCGACAAAATTAACGCTTTCACCCCCAGTTGCTTCGATATTTTTTCCCAAAGGATTAGTAACAACTGTTTCTGATGGCGCACCCATGCTCACATTCTTGAGTTCCTGAAACGTACGCCTCTGTGTCAGGAGATAGGGACTGGCTAGCAACACTGCACTACCACCGAATACGCCGCCGCCCACAACCAATGAAAAATAAACGGCTAGTTGTTTCTTAGATAACTTCATAAAACCTCTCGGTATGCGGGAAACTAGGAGTATGCGCGACCTGAGAGGGAAGCGACACGTAGCTTGCTTCCCGAAGAGTGCGATTTTTTGATCGCCGTGTTCCATTATCGCCTTGGGGTTACTTAATTCTCTGTAGTTTTGCAATCTCTACTTTCGTTCGGGCAATTACGAACTAGAATTGTTCATCCTGTACGTATAATGGTTTTGCTCCGAGGAGCTTCCCAAAAGGGGTAATATTAGCTTAGACAATGTTTAAGTTCGGTACTATCCGCTCATACACTGACTTAACCCTTGGGAATCTGTTTAATCCTTTGGTTCTAAAGCAAGGAACTAGCTACGCATTCCTTGGTAGGACTTTAACTCTTGTCAATAAGGTAGTACGCAAGGCACGCATTGAGCTTGCCAAAATGTACTTAGTCTGGTCAACTGTAGTCAAACTCTTAGGCTGGAAGCCAGCATTTTTAGACCTGGGTCGTTGACCATACTCAAGGACAGCAATGCAGAAGATGCTAATTTCTAAGTTTAGTCAAGCAAAAGACAAGTAGACAGATTAATTTTGTTAATCGTTGTGGTTGTCGTTGGTAGTTAATACCAATCAACTAACAACTAACAACTAACTGCCAAATAAAATATAAAATTCAGCTAGAATCGCAAGAATACTCCCGCCATACATGAACTGTTGACGTTGAGTACTTCAATATTGCTCCATTTAACATACATGACTGTTAGCGATCGCCTACTTCTACTTGTTTTCTCTAGCCTAATCTCTGCTTTGGGACTTGTATCCACATACCCAAATTCTGCACTAGCACAGGCTGCTAAATGTCCAACTCCAGCTCTAGAACGCTTTGTGCGTCATAAAGTTGGGCGTGGCGAAACTTTGCAGAGTATCGCCGCGCTCTACAATTTAGCTCCTGATACTATTATCACCATGAATCCCAGTTTAAAAAACGGTAGGGTGAGTGTAGGTAGTAATATTCTCATCCCTCCCTACAATGGTATTGTAGTAGAAGTAGCTCGTGGTCAAACTTGGCGAGAATTGGCACAAAAATACAAAATTCGTGCTGATGCTCTTTTTGAGTTAAATGGCTGTAAACCACCATCTCAAATTGCATTTATTCCCACATCCAACAAATCACCAATTCGTGCGAGTTCGTCGCCATCCCCAACTCCTAGTGTAAATACCCCTGCTGTGCAAATAACTGGGTATCCCTTAGCATCTATGGCTCAGGTAGGGTTTCCCTATGGTTGGCAACTCAATCCCAAAAACGGAGAAGTTTTCTTTCACAGTGGTATTGATTTGTTAGCTGCGATTGGAACCCCTGTAAATGCGATCGCACCAGGGACAATAGTTTTTGTAGGCGATCGCGGTACTTACGGTAACTTAGTAATTATTAATCACAGTGGTGGATTGCAAAGCCGTTATGCCCAGTTGGAGAGTATCAAAGTTAGCCTTGGTCAACAAGTTAAACAGGGAGAAGTGCTAGGAACAGTTGGTCAGACTGGACAACCAACCATCAGTCAACCTCATCTACATTTTGAAATCCGGTCTAACTCTTCTCTGGGTTGGGTTGCTCAAGATCCAAAAGAGTATATGAAATGAAGTTGATTAATTTCCAGGGTTTGTAGTAAGCACTTTAGTGCTTATTAACAAACGAATTCACTAGATTTGATGACGTGCATTCCAGCATCAGCGAATCGCTGAAACGCCTCATTTGCTGCTTCCGTATAGTCCACCACACCCGGAACAACAACAGCAGAAGTACAATCCTCCAAGAGATAAACTTTTTTCGCTAAATTGCTATCTACCTGCCTAATTTCTGTTAATAAATCATCAATTGTCCAAGCAACACAATGGCTTTTAGCTTGTCCTGCAATAATTACAGCATCAAATTCTAACAGATGCTGAATCAAGCTTGTATTCTTTTGGGCAATAGGATGCTCATCAAAACCTGACAAAACTTCTGGGCGTAAAACAGAATAGTTTTCTGTTAAAGGATTATTACCTTTAATCTCAAATTGCGTTTGACTATGACGTGCAATACAGTGGAAAAAGATTGCTTCTTCCACAGCAGCAACTAAAGCATGACCAATACCACCCAACATAGAATGATAAGGCCATACTGTTAATGGATATTTACCTTCTTGAGTTAATTGTTTAACGTAATGGTAGGCATGTTTTTCTAAAAAATCGTAATCAAGTCCTAGACTAAAAGCAACACTTGGGTTAACTTTCCAAATACCTTGCTCAATATCTGTTGGAATAATATTAGTTGCAGCAGGTTCTGGATGTTCACCTGCGGGATTTACCCAAAAGATAGGATGAAAAATTTGCATCGCTGTATGGGTATCTAAGGTTGGTACAATTTTTGTAATTATTCCCAAATTGCGATAGATAAACTCACACAAACGAAAATTATCATCTACTGCACCAGTACCAGATTTTCCCCCAACAAATAATTCAAATTCAGGGATGCAAAAAGTGTTTTGAACATCAATTAAAAGTAGGCAAATACGAGTTTTATCTTCAGATGCTGGTTTGATGTCGTGTTGTTTTGCCCATGCTTGTGCAGCTGTGGCGCTTTGTTGATAAGGTACGCGCCAGACTTTACCTACTGTTTTGGGGTTGAAGTGTGAGGGAATAGATAGTTGGATTTTTGTTGAGGTATTCATAATACGACATCAGAATAAATAGGATTTTAGATTATCTTCTAGGGTGAGTTGGGTTTTTAGTTGAGTCATAGTTAGTTTTAGGGTGGGGATGAGTCTATTTTGATGGAGTTTTGTGAGATTGTGCGTCTATCGATATCTGATATCAAATTTGAATAATCTTTGGATAATCACTTTAGATTCTGAGTGCAATGCTCCATTACATCAGTTTTCCGCAGAGTAGGAACGGTCTTTGACCATCGCAACTATTTAGCTAATACCCTGACATCTTGCAGCTACTTCATGTCCCGCAAAGAATAAATTCCTTGGGCGGAGAACATATATTTTTAACATTGAGAAAAATAGTTAATATCTGCTTTTCTCTTTGATTCTTGACGTCTATCATTTTTTTTCTAGTTCTTTGCCCAAAACAGCACTAACTGTGGCAATCTGGGAAACAGAACATTTTGAAATCTGATATTTTCGCTACGGCAAAATTACTTAAGAAGTTATGCAAACTCTACCCACACCTATTACTTCAAATACTTTATCCAGTCAACCTACTTTTGATACAACAATTAAACGACGGAAAACACGTCCTGTGAAGGTAGGAAATGTCACCATTGGCGGAGGTCATCCCGTGGTGGTGCAATCTATGATTAACGAGGATACTCTTGATATTAATGGCTCTGTTGCAGCAATTCGACGCTTGCATGAGATAGGCTGCGAAATTGTTCGTGTTACAGTGCCAAGTATGGCTCATGCTAAAGCTTTGGCAGAAATTAAACAAAAATTAATCAAAACCTATCAAGATGTGCCAATCGTTGCTGACGTGCATCATAATGGACTGAAAATTGCCCTAGAAGTTGCTAAACATATAGAGAAAGTTCGGATAAATCCGGGATTGTATGTGTTTGAAAAACCAAACCCAAACAGAACCGAATACAGCAAAGTCGAATTTGACGAAATTGGTGAAAAAATCCGCGAAACTCTAGAACCATTAGTAGTTTCTTTGCGCGATCAAGGTAAAGCCATGCGAATTGGGGTGAATCATGGTTCTCTTGCTGAAAGGATGCTATTTACTTACGGTGATACACCGGAAGGAATGGTGCAATCTGCGATCGAATTTATCCGTATTTGTGAATCTTTAGACTTTCGCAACCTAGTAATTTCCATGAAAGCTTCACGGGTTCCTGTGATGATTGCTGCTTATCGTCTCATGGTACAGCGAATGGACGAGTTGGGTATGGATTACCCCTTGCACTTAGGTGTGACGGAAGCTGGAGATGGTGAATACGGAAGAATAAAATCCACTGCTGGTATTGCTACTTTGTTAGCTGATGGCATTGGCGATACAATTCGAGCGTCACTAACTGAATCTCCAGAAAAAGAGATTCCAGTCTGCTACAGTATTCTGCAAGCTTTGGGATTGCGGAAGACAATGGTAGAGTATGTTGCTTGTCCTTCCTGTGGACGTACTTTATTTAATCTTGAAGAAGTACTGCACAAAGTCCGTGAAGCTACCAATCACCTTACTGGGCTTGACATTGCAGTTATGGGCTGCATTGTTAATGGCCCTGGAGAAATGGCAGATGCTGATTATGGTTATGTTGGTAAGACTCCAGGTTACATTTCTCTGTATCGCGGTAGAGAAGAAATTAAGAAAGTCCCAGAAGAACAAGGTGTAGAGGAGTTAATCAATTTGATTAAGGTAGATGGACGCTGGATAGAACCATGAAGAAATTAGGGATCGGGAATTGGGGAAGATGGGGCCCCTCTGGGGGAGAAGGGGACAGCAGGGTGGTTTCATACGAAAAAATAAAAATATGGAAGTCTGTATTTATCGTTTTGAAGCATAGATTTTTACCCCTCTCCAAACCTCTCCCCTTAATAAGGGGAGAGGCTTTAAAAGAAGATTTTAATTTTTCTCTGCTTGTATGAAACCACCCTGCTCTGGGGAGAAGGGGACAGGGGAGAAGGGGGAGACAAGGGAGAAAATAAACACTAATTCCCATTCCCCATTCCCCATTCCCCATTCCCCAATCCCGTTCCCTATTCCCTCAATTTTTGTACAATTAACCTTAAGCTCGCCGGATTCTTAAATAAGTTTGTCGAAATAACAAGATATGTTCATTCTGTACAGTATTTGCCTGTGTTAGATTGAGCATACTGAGCATATAAAATTTTGTCCCTAGCCACGCAGCTGTCATTATGGTAATTACAAGAAATGGACTTGTTTTGGGTGCTACGGCGGTGACGCTATCCACAATCGCTGTTACTAGCCTTGGTATTCACTCGCAAGGACAAGCTCTTTTTAAAGAAAGTCCAAAGGAATTAATAGATGAAGTTTGGCAAATTATTAATAAACAATACGTAGACGGTACTTTTAATAAGGTAGATTGGAAAGCTGTTCGCAGCGAGTACCTGAATAAGTCTTACAAGAACAACGAAGAAGCTTATAAGTCCATCCGGGAAATGCTGAAAAAACTGGACGATCCATACACCCGGTTTATGGACCCAGAGGAATTCAAAAATATGCAAGTTGATACCTCTGGTGAATTGACAGGTATTGGTATCCAAATTGGTTTGGATGAAAAAACTAAAAAACTTACTGTAATTGCGCCCATTGAGGATACGCCTGCATCTAAGGCTGGTATTCTAGCAAAAGATACCATTATCTACATTAATGGTAAAAGCACAGAGGGCATGGATACTAATGAAGCAGTAGCACTGATCAGAGGTGAGCCAGGTAGCAAAGTTAACTTAACTATCTTGCGTGATAATCAAAAAAAGGAATTTACAATTACACGGGCGCGGATTGAAATTCATCCAGTACAATTTTCTCAAAAGCAAACGCCTGTAGGTAATGTTGGCTACATTCGCCTGAAGCAATTCAGTTCAAATGCTGCCAAAGAAATGCGGGATGCAATTAAGAATTTGGAAAGTAAGCAAGTGTCTGGATACGTATTGGATCTACGTAATAACCCAGGCGGTCTTCTCTACTCCAGTGTGGATATTGCCCGGATGTGGATGGATAGAGGGACGATTGTTTCTACTATTGATCGCCAGGGTGAGACAGAACGAGAAATTGCCAACGGACGCGCTTTAACGAATAAACCCTTGGTAGTATTGGTAGATAAAGGTAGTGCTAGTGCTAGTGAAATTCTCTCAGGCGCATTGCAGGATAACAAGCGTGCTGTTGTAGTGGGTAGTCAAACTTTTGGTAAGGGTCTAGTACAATCTGTGCGCCCCTTAGATGATGGTTCAGGATTAGCAGTAACGATCGCCAAATACCATACCCCCCTTGGTAGAGACATCAACAAACATGGGATTGACCCGAACATAGTAGTGGATTTAAGTGATAAGCAGCGACAAGACTTGTGGCTCAAAGAACGAGACAAAGTTGCTACTTTAGCAGATCCACAATTCGCTAAAGCTGTGGAAGTGCTAGGCAAAGAAATTGCAGCGAAAGGGACAAACGCACAAAAAAATTAATTTTTGTCTTTAGACTTGTTGGTACTTAGCCGCCCTAATCAGTCCAACAAGACGAGCGATCGCTTCTCCTTGTGTTTCAAACAGACCCCACTTCTCCATAATTTCTGGCTTGTCATCCCTAGTAATGAAGTTGCTAGGGATGGTTTTGCAGTTTTTAGCAAGGCGCTTGACAATATACAATCTTTGCGATGTTGTTTACATTATTTTGACTAGGTATTTGCTTGCTAAAGAAATTTTAAAGCTTTGGGGCATCCGGTGAAATTGATGGGTTAATGGTTAATAGTAGTAAGCACTACATTAATTATTTCGACTCATAAACCTGCTTGAATATCAAGGATCTGTACCATGACTTCCCAGCAATTAGCCACCGATAACACAACAGATTTAGATGCAATTAAGCAATCTGGTTTTGAACCATCTGACCAAGTTGTAGGTACTGTTGTCACAAAAGTTGTCACCAAAGATTTAAATGGTATTAAGCTGTGTGAATTTCAACAACCTATCAACTGCTGTAACATTACTTCTATTGCCTATGCACTCACCGCACTAGGGTATCCAACGACAGTGGATGAAATTTTCTATGTTACTAGATTACCGATCGCTACTGTTTTAGATGATGGAATGACTCTCGCTGAAACGTATGACACTTGTGTAAATTATGTAAATGGAGCAAAATTAGACCTGAGTGTCAGACTCGAACATTTTGACAAAGTTTCCATGAGTTTGGACGCTTTTATCAAAGAAATTGAAAACGCTGTGGTGGATGACAAAGACATTCACATTTTAAATTTTAATGTTGGCATTGCCCATGACGTTAGCTTTGCAGGCGGTCATTTCTCACTAGTCGCAGACTACAATCCAACAACACAGGAGATCACTGTAGCTGACACTAATCCCAAAAAATATACACGCTTCTGGAAATGTTCCATAGACAGAATGTACAAAGCTTGCGTAGACAAAGATTTATCTGCTACCCGCTCTCGTGGGATGATAGTAATCCGTAAAAATTCTTAGTTAGGATTTTGGAATTTCGACTACTAAAAGTATGGCTATTTCATTGTTACCATAGCCCGCTCAGAAATAAATTTCCTTGCTCACAGCAAAACTCCATTTAAAATGGACTAAAAGATTTTGTAGTCCTATGAAGACGACTTAGGCTATAAACCAATAATTTTAATTCTTGGTGGGCTAGACGAGAATTAAATCGCCCTAGTAAATACAGTGATGTTTCCTATTTCGTTTCTTGTTGAAGTAAAATTGGTACCGTGCCTTTTTCAGAACCAATCACAATGATTTTAGAGTTGGGAGATTGTGCTAATTTTTCAGTAGCTTCTATGGCTCGCAGTTGGAGTACAGAATTGCTAAGTCCATCAGCAATAATTTTTTGAGAATCAGCTATACCTGTAGCTTCAATGCGTTTGCGTTCTGCTTCTTGACGTTCTTTTTCTAGAACAAAAGATATTTTGCCAGAGTTCAAATAGATAAAAATTGCAATCAGGCTTGTTAAGAGAGAGAATATAAAGCCCATAAGTATTACTTATATTCCACATTCCGCAGGTGCGATCGCAAATTATTGTATTTTTGAAGCATGACAGCTTCACCATTAGATATAAGAGTACAAGATATTGACCACTGCGGCATAGTCGCAGGCATATGTGATGAGATGAACCTAGTAGAACAAATCAACCGACTGCTGGGAAGCCATCCTCAAGAAATAAGTGAATACGGTAATTACTTGTTGTGTGTGCTGTAGACTGTTATGCACTAGTGGAAATTACGGTTGTTGAGTTTTTGCTTGATAGTTAGACTGAGTATTAATGATGGTGAGCGCTTCTACTCACTTTCGGTATCTACAGATTCATCAGGGACATCTACAAGATTAAACTCCTCTGCCCTAGAAGAGCAGAGGATTTTAAATATTGTTAATACTATTTGAAATTTGGGCATTGGGCATTAATCCTTAACCATTGCCAATAATCGATAATCAACAATCAATAAAACTTAAAACCTCACGGGCAATAGTTTCATTACCATCCTTAGCAATGAGTTGTGAAGAAAGTGGTTGTTGGAGTGGTTGTAGTAAGAAATCCCAATTACCATCAAACAATTCTGCTGAGGTGAGGATTTGATGTTGATTATACTGAGAAATTCCTTCTAATAGAAAAGCTGCTTCTGCAAAATCATCACGGGTAACAGATACAATCGGTACACTCAAGCGAGTGGCTTCAGCAAAAGTACTAAAACCAGGCTTAGAAACAACTCGCCCACAAATAGGCATAAAATCTACAGGGCGATATTTATGATCACGAATTTTGATGATATTAGCTAAGTCCGGGGCTGATTGATCAAAAGTAATAAATTGCCAGTCAGGAAATTTTTGTAAACTCTTGTAAGGAATTTGTTGCAAGCCCAAACCACCAAAAGTCAGTAAGATAGTCTTTTGTGTTGGTGCAGTAATTCCCCAAGTTGATCGAATTTGTTCAGGAGAATCACAGGGAGAACCACCTGTTAAGCCAACATCACTGATTATAGTATTACTGAATGCTGACATTGGTTCATAAAAAGGAAGACGAAACAAGCGATCGCATTGGCTGTAACAATCACTAATCCAATCAGCAACCTCTCTAAAGGTATCACCCCAACTCCGGTAAATAAAATCAAAACCAAAATTACTCATCATCCAGCAGGGAATACCAGCAGCCTTACCAAATTTTGTTGCCAAAAAGGGAATATCTGCCAGAATCAACTGCACACGATTTTGACGAATAAAGTTCACTTCTGAAGCAATAATAGAATTTTGATTCTTTTTAATGTCTAGCAACTTTTCTAATGTCGTTGCTTTATCCATAGTCAAGCTATCTTTTTGCACCACACCCACATCAAATCCACGAGGGCGATGAATAAAATCACCTTTAATGTAAGACTCTAGCAACCAACGTGGAGCAGTAGACACAATAATTAGCAAGACTTCTGGACATAATTTTTGGATAGTTGCTGCAACTGCTGCGGTGCGAGTAGCATGACCAAAACCATGATTGGTAATAGCTATGTATATGATTGGACGTTTCATGAGGGATCGGGGATGAGGGATCGGGGATAAGGGGACAAGGAGGAAAAAGGAGCAGAGAACAGGGAGCGCGAGGAAACGGGGGACAAGAGAGAAAAACTAATGACAAATGACTATTAACCAACAACCAACCATTCCTGAATTCCCTCAATTAGTTGGTCAATTTCCAACTCAAGTGTAAAGTAGTGGACGCAAGCACGTACACAACTGGGATCAGCAATTGTGCGAGTGAATATTTTTTTGGATTGTAAAAACTCTACTAGTTGTCGATGGGCTTGGGGAGTATTTTGGCTAAGTTGAAATGAGACTAAACCACCTTCAGGAGGCGAAGTCCGCAAGGGAATCACATTAGATAAGGCTGCTAGGCGTAGCCACAAATATTCGCTGTGATAACAAATTTGCTGATAGCGTTCCTCTGCTGTTCCCCATTGCTGATGAATGGCGATCGCCTCTCTCAAGCCTGCGTAAAGGGGATAATTAGAAGTCGCTACTTCATAACGTTTTCCGTCTGGATGCCAATCTACAAACTTACCTTGACTATTGGTGATAATGCTACGCCAGCCGATGAATGTGGGTTTTAAGCGATCTCTGATTTCTGGTCGTACGTATAAACCGCCCACACCACTAGGTCCACATAACCACTTGTGACCAGTAAAAGCATAAAAATCTACCTCTAGTTCAGTTAAATTCAATGGCATTGAACCAACAGACTGGGCAGCATCTACTAAAAGTCTAGTTTGGTTTTTGATGCAGATTTTTGCTATTTCGTCAAGAGGCAAAAGTTGACCTGTATTCCAGAGGATATGACTCAAAACTACCAAACGGGTATTTGAGCGTAAGTGTTGGTCAATGACTGCGACTGGATTACCCTCGTTTAAAGTTGCTATCAACGGACAGGTGGTAACTTCAACCGCAAATCTGCGCCCGATTTCTTCGGCTATAGCCACAATACCGGGGTGTTCACAGTCAGTTAATAACAGGTGATCTCCTGATTTCCAGTCGATACCCCACATAGCAATATTGCAACCAACAGTCACATCCTCAGTAATTGTGATTGTTTCGGGAGGTACATGTAATTCAGAGGCGATCGCGACTTTAATAGCTTTCGTTTCCTCATCAATCCACCTACCCACCTCAAAACCAAAAGGTCCGATTTCCTGTATGTAAGTTTGGGCTTCAGTAATCGTATCCATCACCACTTGCGGCATTGGGCCTTGACCACCGTAGTTAAAATAAGTTTTATTCTCTAAAGCTGGAAACTGCTGTCGATAAATATGCAATTTGTTCATAGTCAATAGTTAATGATCAATGAGCATTGATGTTTATTCTCTCCCTTGTCCCCGATCCCCAATCCCTGATCCCCGATCTCCCGCAAACGTAACACCCAGAAATTGTGTAGAATTTCTGGGTGTTATACATTAGTCTGTTAAGTTACATTATGTTCTCACAAGCTGACTTTATCCAATACACCCAATGGTCAGGTATTGCCACCTTGGTATTTGCACTGTTGACAGTCTTAGGTTTTATTTTCAAATGGGGCTTGCGCTTTCGGCTAGTGGGTTCGACAGGTTTTATGTTGGTGTTGACGGCTGGTTTATTTACCCTTTCCCTAGCACCTCTGACACGTACAGTTATTCCAGGAGCAGTGCGATACCATTTGGTTTACGACAATGGTTCAACACAAACCGTAATTGCAATCTCTCCTCAAATAACTCCTACTCAATTAGAAGCAACTTTGCGCCAAGCAGCCAATGATTTATATTCCTATGGTCGCTTGGGTAAACCTGGTGACAATCAGTTGACTATCCGCGCCCGTACGATTGTCCATCCCGAACCAGGAGTTTCTACACCACTTTATTTGGGTCAAGTCCAGCGATCGCTTGCTAGTCGTGAAGATTCGCAAATGGCTATTGACATTTACCAAGATAAATTTGCCCAACTACCAAAATCTAACAACACTTCATCATAGGATAGGCAGACAAGGAAGAATAACTAAGAGCATTGACCATTTTATTGACCAACAACCAACAACCAACAACCAAAAAACAACCACTAACTAAATCTATTGCGGAATTTGGCTTAAAGTACACCAAGTAACTTCATCAATAATGCCAGTATCAGGGAGATTATTACGCATTTGCCAGCTTTGGAGGGCTGACTCTGTAACTGGCCCAAACTCCCCGTCAACGTATCCTACATAGTCTTGTGTAGATTTGAGAACACGTTGTACCTTCATCACTAATTCTCCCTGACTGCCTTGTTTCAATTCCGGCAAATTTACGGGTTCACCTTTGTACAGTGCTTGCCAAGTCTCTTCTGTGACAATGCCATCTTCTTGCAGAAAAACTTGGCGCTGAAATGCTTTGACACTTTCTTGTGTCATTTTTGCAAAAATACCATCAATTTTATCAGTATAAAGACCCGACTTAATCAACAGATTTTGTAGCTCTACAACCGCTTCACCATAAGAACCTAATTGCAACTCTGGTTTCTTTAATTCAGACTGTGTTGTTATTGGTATGCTGTCGCCAGTATAACTTATGAATTCCATATTCCTACTCCTTCGGAGCGGTCTTTATTACAGTGTAATTTTTCAAGCACTTAATAGCATCACTCAAGTGGGGTACTTCAAACACGTCATCCAATTTTGGATTAGTGAGGGTTTGTAGCATCAAGGTATAAACATTTATGTACTGAGTATTATATTTAACTTTTATCTTTTCTGTGTCTTAGCCTCTCACTATTAAAAAACTGTATATTTTTTGTGTTTTCTAATACATAATTAATTAATTTTTAGTTAAAATATTAATCTATACTATGAAACTGCTACAAAAACATGTGAATTAAGGACAGGTTGTAAAATTTTCCCTCACACTCATCACAAGCATCGGATTATGAATAGTCGGTTATATTGAGAAGTTTTCCAAAATATCTGGAAATGTTACTGTTAATTTATGAGTTATTATGCCTATTCATTTTTCAGAAAAATTGTCTACTCAAACTCCTAATTTATTAATGCTGTTGACGGTAGCGCCCGCAAAAGTGATGCGTGGCTCTCAAATCTTGACACAGGTATCTGATGAAATTACTCGTCTGGGTACTCGTCCTTTGATTGTGGCAGGAAATCACACCCAAAAAGCCGTTCAACCTCATCTGCAACCACTGTTAGAACAGCAGCAGTTACAATTTGCTTTTGCTTACTACACTCCAGATTGTAGCGAGGCGAGTCTTAAAGCTTTAAGAAAAGCTGCAAAGGAACATCAAGCTGATGTCGTTATCGGTATAGGTGGCGGAAAAGCGCTGGATACAGCAAAATTGCTCGCCCATCAGTTGCAATTGCCAGTGGTAACAATTCCAACTTCAGCAGCTACCTGTGCTGCTTGGACTGCCCTCTCAAACGTGTATTCTGCTCAGGGGGCTTTTTTGTATGACGTCGCGTTGGATCGTTGTCCTGATTTATTGATTCTTGATTATGATTTGATTCAAACTGCACCACCACGTACTCTAGTAGCGGGAATTGGAGATGCGATCGCCAAGTGGTATGAAGCTTCAGTCAGTAGTGGACACTCAGATCAAACTTTAATTATTGCTGCGGTGCAACAAGCACGAGTCTTGCGGGATATTCTCTTCCAAAAATCTGCTACTGCCCTTCAACAACCAGGAAGCGAACTTTGGCAGCAAGTAGTAGATGCCACTGTTTTACTAGCTGGGGTGATTGGTGGTGTTGGTGGCGCTCAATGTCGTACTGTCGCTGCTCATGCCGTACATAATGGTTTAACGCACATTTGCAAAAGTGGCAGTATTCATGGAGAAAAAGTCGCCTATGGAATCTTGGTGCAACTACGTTTAGAAGAAATGATCCAAGGCAATCAACTAGCAGCCACAGCACGACAACAATTATTGAAGTTTTATGGCGAAATTGGACTGCCGCAAACATTCACTGATTTAGGGTTGGACTGTGTGACTTTGGGCGAATTGCAAAAAGCTGCGGAAATTGCCCTTGCTCCCAATTCTGACATTCATCGATTGCCGTTTCAAGTCACATTAGAACAATTAATGGCGGCGATGGTTTCTACTGCTGCACCAGTAGAAAATAAAGACTCTATTCATCGTGTTTCAACAACAGAAATTCATCAACAAGTTGAACAGTGAATTGGGAAGCGTGGGGGATGTGGGGAGTGTGGGGAGTAAACAACTAACAACCAACAACTAACAATCAACAATCAACAATCAACAATCAACAATCAATTAATAAATTAACTGCATCGGGAACTACTATATCAATGAACTTGCATTGGATCACTCCAGCCGAACGTATACAAAAATTACCAGCATATCCATTTGCCCGTTTGGATGAACTCAAAAATAAGGCGAGGGAACAAGGATTAGATTTAATCGATTTGGGCATGGGCAACCCAGATGGTGCAACGCCACAGACAGTCATCGAAGCTGCTGTGAAAGCCATGCACAATCCTAGTAATCATGGCTATCCTCCCTTTGAAGGAACTGTAAATTTTCGCCGCGCCATCACTAATTGGTATGAACGTCGTTATGGAGTGGTTTTAGATCCAGACAGCGAAGCTTTACCACTACTGGGTTCCAAGGAAGGATTGGCACACTTGGCACTAGCATATATCAATCCTGGTGATGTGGTTTTAGTACCTTCACCCTCCTATCCAGTTCATTTTCGTGGTCCAGTAATTGCTGGGGGAAATGTTCATAGTTTGGTTCTCAAACCAGAAAATAACTGGTTAATTGATTTGACAGCAATCCCCGATGCTGTTGCCGAGAAAGCAAAAATACTATATTTTAACTACCCCAGCAACCCCACCGCCGCCACCGCACCCCGCGAATTTTTTGAAGAAATCGTTGCCTTTGCCAGAAAATACGAAATTCTTTTGGTACACGATTTGTGTTATGCAGAGTTAGCTTTTGATGGCTATCAACCAACTAGTTTGTTGGAAATTCCCGGTGCTAAAGATATTGGTGTGGAGTTTCACACTATGTCTAAGACCTATAATATGGCAGGTTGGCGGGTTGGATTTGTGGTTGGCAATCGCCACGTCATTCAAGGTTTGCGGACACTGAAAACTAACCTGGATTACGGTATTTTTGCAGCTTTGCAAGCAGCAGCTGAAACTGCTTTACAACTACCAGATTCTTATTTACAAGAAGTCCAAACTCGTTATCGTACCCGTCGTGATTTTCTTATTCAAGGCTTGACACAATTAGGTTGGAATATCCCCAAAACTAAGGCAACAATGTATTTGTGGGTTCCTTGTTCTGTGGGAATGAGTTCCACAGACTTTGCCTTGTGGGTACTGCAACAAACTGGTGTAGTTGTCACTCCTGGTAATGCCTTTGGGAGTGGCGGTGAGGGATACGTGCGAATTAGTTTAATTGCGGATTGCGATCGCTTGAATGAAGTCTTGCACAGATTCCAACAAGCTAACATCCGTTATCAAGCTGAGGCTGCCGTCTCTAGTTCAAAATAGAGAAAGCATACTCTATAACCCGCTTGTGATTAATGCAAACTCCCTCTGTTATCCCTAATATAATTATTGCTGGCTTTCACGCTTTATCCGAACCTTTACGGATAAAAGTGTTAGAATTGCTGCGAGAACGCGAACTATGCGTATGTGATTTGTGTGATGTTTTGGGGGTCAGTCAATCAAAGCTATCGTTTCACCTCAAGACTCTTAAGGAAGCAGATTTAGTCCTATCTCGTCAGGAAGGACGTTGGATTTATTACAGTCTCAATTTGCCTCAATTTGCTGTTTTAGAAGAGTATTTAGCAAATTATCGCCATTTGTACCAAATATTACCAGCACGTTATTGCGAAGACCAATCTTGAGTAAACACCAGCAGATGACACAGATAGTATAGAGTTTCCTGTTCCCTCATTTTATAAATTGAATATATCAATTTTTTTTGATTTATTTTTGTAAAATGTATTCTAGTTATCACTAATAAATCAACTTTTTTTGAAATGATAGAAAGCGTAACTATCATATAAGCTAAGAGGAAAAACAATGAGCGCGATAGGAGAGAAATTAGCGATCACGCTTGGGATTTTAGTATTGGCTACTAGTTGCACAACAAAATCCCAGACATATACGCAAACTTCTCCATCGTCCAATGTTACTGAAGTTACTAATCCACAAACAGTTGTAGCAGTAACAATAGACGGTTCCAGTACCGTTTATCCAATTACCCAAGCAATAACAAAGCAGTTTCAGGCAGAATCCCAAGATAAAACCCAGGTAAAAGTAGATTTTTCTGGTACTAGCGGTGGGTTTGAGAAATTCTGTGCTGGAACAACAGATATTAATAATGCCTCACGACCAATTCTCACCGCAGAAATGGAAGTATGTAACAAAAATAATGTCAGATTCATAGAACTTCCAGTGGCGTTTGATGCTCTTACTATTGCTGTCAACCCTCAAAATACTTGGGCAAAAGACATTACCACTGCTGAATTAAAAAAGATTTGGGAACCAGAAGCCCAAAAGAAAATTACCAAATGGAACCAAGTACGTGCATCTTGGCCGGATCGTCCACTGAATTTGTATGGTGCTGGTAACAAGTCTGGTACATTTGACTACTTCACAGAAGCAATAGTTGGTAAAGTTGGAGCCAGTCGCAGTGATTATACAGCCAGTGAAGATGATGAAGTCTTAGTAGATGGCATTAGTAAAGATCCGAATGCTTTAGGATACTTTGGCTTTGCCTATCTTGAAAAAAATCAAAGCAAGTTAAAAGCACTAGCTGTTAATAATGGCAAAGGGGCAGTATTGCCTAATCGAGAAACAGTGGAAAAAATTCAATATCAACCTTTGTCTCGACCACTGTTTATTTATGTTAATGCTCAGTCTGCTCAAAAGAAACGAGCAGTCAAAAATTTTGTAGATTTTTATATTCAAAAAGCACCAACAACAGTAGCTTCTGTGGGGTACGTACCTTTACCAGAAGAAGGTTATCACCTTGATGAAGTTCACTTTACCAGAGGTAAGGTCGGAACAGTTTTTGCAGGAGAAGCAGAGGTGAACTTGACAATTGGAGAGTTGTTAAGAAAACAAGCAAAGTTTTAAGGATTTAACATTTTTTTGAGGGTGATACCGATGGGAACAAATCGTTCGCAAACTAGTACAGTTCGCGTACAAGCTGGTAGTAATCTAAGTTTTTTTGAAAAATACCTTACTGTTTGGGTGTTTTTGTGTATCTTCATCGGAATCGCCTTGGGTAGATTATTTCCAGGGATAGCGATCGCATTAGACGCGATGAGTGTGTATCAGGTGTCCATTCCCATTGCAGTCTGTTTATTTTTCATGATGTACCCCATCATGGTGAAGATTGACTTCACTCAAGCTGCGAATGCTGTACGCGCACCAAAACCTGTGATTCTCACCTTGGTGGTGAACTGGTTGATTAAACCATTCACGATGGTGGTATTTGCCCAGTTTTTCTTAGGATGGTTATTTCGTTCTTTGATTGCAGGAACTGAGATCATTCGTGGTAGTGAAGTGACACTAGCAAATTCCTACATTGCTGGCACTATTTTATTAGGAATTGCTCCTTGTACTGCAATGGTGTTGATGTGGGGCTATCTTTCCTACGGTAATCAGGGACACACCTTGGTAATGGTGGCGGTGAATTCCCTAGCGATGTTGTTTCTGTATGCACCGTTGGGTAGGTGGTTGCTAGCAGCAAATGATTTAACAGTACCTTGGCAAACAATAGTTTTGTCTGTGCTGATTTATGTCGGGCTACCCCTCATAGCAGGAATGTACAGCCGTTACTGGATTTTAAAACACAAAGGTAAAGAATGGTTTGAAAGGAAATTTTTAAAGTATTTGACTCCGGTTGCTATTACTGCTCTATTACTTACTTTAGTGTTGCTGTTTGCGTTTAAGGGAGAATTAATTGTTAACAATCCCTTGCATATTTTGTTAATTGCTGTTCCACTGTTTATCCAAACTAATTTTATTTTCCTGATTAGTTATGTAGTGGCGTTAAAACTGAATTTATCTTATGAAGATGCTGCACCTGCTGCATTAATTGGGGCTAGTAATCATTTTGAAGTCGCGATCGCCACTGCTGTGATGTTGTTTGGTTTAAATTCGGGTGCAGCACTGGCTACAGTGGTAGGAGTTTTAATCGAAGTACCAGTTATGTTAATGCTGGTTGAATTGTGTAAGCGCACAGCAGCTTGGTTTCCACGGGAACCAGAAAAGGCTACTTTACCAGATCCGCGCTGTTTTAAGGCTTTTGAATAATGGGTGAATTTATTAAGCGATCGCAATCAGCAAATCATCTAAGAAAATCTGTTGTGTGTAATTGTTATTTTATGATCAACTATGACGAAAAATTTCGATCATCCACCGAGAATATTATTTTTATATGGCTCTTTGCGAGAGCGTTCTTATAGTCGTTTATTAGCAGAAGAATCCGAATCAGTCTTCTGTTGCTAAGGCTTACCAAGAGTTTAACGAAGATGGCACGATGAAAGATTCAGCTTATCGCGATCGCGTAGTTGATGTCATGGAAGAACTCTATAAATTCACACTTTTACTACGTGACAAAGTAGATTACCTGAGCGATCGCTACAGCGAACGCAAGGAAAAAGCCGCTAAAGAAGCTATTCGATTAGCAAATAGTGCGTTACCAATAACCAATGACAAATGACCAATGACAAATGACAAATAACGACTTTATTTGTACCGACTTAGTTACAAGTTTTCTTTGAGTAAACTTATCCGCAACCAAAAAAACATGAAAAAAATAATGTTTGTCTGCAAAAAAAATTCTCGTCGTTCTCAAATGGCAGAAGGATTTACTCGTACATTGGGACAGGGAAAAGTTGCTGTCACAAGTTCAGGCTTAGAAGGTTCTCACGTAGACCCAATTACAGTGCAAGTTATGTCAGAAATGGGTATTGATATTAGCAATCAAACTTCCAAACCTCTAAGTGATTTTAATCCTGAAGATTACGATGCTGTGATTTCTTTGTGTGGCTGTGGAGTAAATTTGCCAGAAGATTGGGTGATAAGAGAAGTGTTTGAAGATTGGCAACTAGAAGATCCAGAAGGAAGAGAAATCGAAACCTTTCGCCGCGTCCGCGATCAAGTAAAAGAACGAGTTGTAAAATTGATTGCAGAACTTAGCTAAATTATAAAAGATAATAATTATTTTAAGTTTGTGGTAAAAGCTAAAATGCTCACTACAAACTTTTTGTTTTCTGTCTCAAGCAAGATGTAAATAACAAAGCTTAAAAATTAATATACTAGTTTATTATGTATTTAAATTTCTTTATTAAGTAACTTGGAGGAAATAAACATACCTAAAATCCTTGACAATGACAAATGACGACCCCAACTGTTAGCTTTATTTGTACCGATTTACTTAACTGTGATTAATCAAAATCAAGAAAATATAATTAACTCTTCAATTGAAGATACTTATACTACTGATGGATATAAATTTAGTTGGTTTGACTGGTTTTGCTTATGGTATCCTCCTGGCTGGCTAATATTATTTAACCGTCACTGGCAGCACTATCATTCAGATCCTGATGGATGGAATTGGCTAGAATACATCTTATTTTTAATTCCTTGTGGCTTCTATTTAGCAATATTTATTCGTTGGTTGCGCTTGGGATGTAGAACACCACGGCAAGAAATCAGTGACTTTGTTCCTAGTTATCAACAGGTTTTTAGCAAAGAAATCCTCGCTCCAATTGTTGAAAAATACTTTCATGGCGAATTGCATCAAATTGAGAATCTACCAAATACAAAACCATTATTAGTAGCCATAAATCATGCAGGAATGTGTTTTCCTTGGGATTTTTTATCCTTATGTTATTTATTAGGAAAAGAGCGAGGATGGATAGTCAGAACCTTAGCTGGGGTAACTTTGTTTGATCATGACTGGATGGTTTGGTGGTTACCACCTGGATGGTCAAAAGTTTTAGGCGGTGTAAGAGCGGAGTTAGACGAATTTACTACAGCTTTGCAAGATAATCCAATTATTTTATATGCACCAGAAGGGTTAAGAGGACCAAGAAAAGGTTGGCAAAAACGTTATCAATTAGAAAAGTTTGATATTAGTTTTATACAGTTAAGCCAACGTTTTCAAATTCCGATTTTACCTGTAATTTGTATTGGTAATGAAAACCTACATCCCTGGACTACTAATCTGCACAAGTTACAGCGATTCTTCAAATTACCATTTTTACCTTTATCACCTTTAATCCTGGTATTTATTATTTTTCCATCCATGGGTGTTTGGGCAGCTAAAAGTCATCTACGTTATTTTATTCAATCTTTAGAAATAATTAACTTAAAACAAAATGAGCAAAATCATTCAGATAATAAACGTGTAGTAGTTTATAAACAAGCACAAGCACTAAGAAAAAAAATGCAAAATCAAACCAATAAACTTATCAAAAAATAAATAAGTGTATTGATAAAAATAAAATATGTGTTTACTATGATAACATAATCAATCAATAAGCAATGTACTTAATTTAATTAATACAGACATTTAAGTTAAAACCTTGAAAGTAAAAATTGTCAGAATTTTGACATAAAAACTTTACGTCTTTAAATAGCATGTATTTTTTATGCCATTATTGCAAAAATTCTACAGACTAGTAATAAGATTGTAGGATTTATGACGAAATCGTAGTACCAAGAAATGCCAAGATTGTAGCAGAAGCATATTTAAATTATTATGCCAGAACTACGCCAATCTTCTATTGCTCAACACTATCACGAACGCACTAAGTATGACCCTCAGACTATTGCTTCTAGAAGTAAGGGGTTAGACTGGGCAAAGCAGCCAGTGCCGTTTAAAGAGTATAAAATAGGTTCTAGTTTTGACCTTAAGCCTTACATTCAAGATAAACCGGAAACTTTTGCTAATCATCCACAAGCGCGATGGTGGCAGAGGTTATCGCGGCTTTTGTTTTGCAGCTATGGATTAACTGCTAAAATCCCTTCGATGGGAAGCGCAGTATATCTCCGTGCTGCGCCCAGTGCTGGTGGATTATACCCAGCAGAAGTGTATCTGATTTCCCGTGGGACATCGGTGTTACCTCCAGGACTTTATAACTACCAGTGTCGGAATCATTCTTTGATGCATTTTTGGGAAAGTGATGTTTGGCAAGCTTTACAAGAAGCTTGTTTGTGGCATCCGGGTTTAGAAAGTACCCAACTGGCTATTATTATTACTGCGGTATTTTATCGCTCCGCATGGCGTTATGAAGATAGAGCATACCGTCGTATTTTTTTAGATACAGGACATTTATTAGGTAATATCGAGTTAGCTAGTGCTATTACTGACTATCGTCCTCATTTAATTGGTGGCTTTGTGGATGAAGCAGTAAATGAGTTGCTTTACATTGATCCTCTACAAGAAGGAGCGATCGCAATTCTGCCTTTAGCAGATATGCTAGATATTCAGCAAAACTTACCAACATGGCGAACTGCTTTACCTTCTGCAACAGAAACTAATTATCCTAAAATTCCTGATGGCGAGTTGCTGAAATACTTCCACAAAGCAACCCACATTCAACCAGGTACTACAGGAAAGCTTAATTTACCTGAGATTAAACAAGAAAAATCTTTAGAGGATAAATATAATTTTCCTTTTTGTCAAAAAATTTCTACTGTTACAGTACCAATTAACTGGGGCGAAAAGCTAATAGATTTAGAAAGTACGATTCTCAAGCGACGTTCTACTCGTGCTTATTCGGGTGAAGATTTAACGTTTGATGAATTAAAAGCTTTACTGAATTTTACTTACCAACCTCATAATTATATCGATCAAGGTTTTGATATTTCCCCAGACTACTTTGACCTAAATTTAATCGAAACATTCATTGCTGTTTCTGGGGTGAATGGATTAGAATCTGGTTGTTATTATTACGCACCCAAAGCCCAAGAATTACGCCAAATCCGCTTTAAAAATTTCCGGCGTGAGTTACACTTTCTTTGTTTAGGACAAGATTTAGGGCGAGATGCAGCAGTAGTCTTATTTCATACAGCCGATTTGAAAGCAGCAATTACCCAGTATGGCGATCGCGTTTATCGTTACTTACACATAGATTCTGGACATTTAGGACAGAGACTGAATTTAGCTGCTATTCACCTTGGCTTAGGCGTTAGTGGAATTGGTGGCTTCTTTGATGATCAAGTCAATGAAGTCTTGGGTATTCCTACAGAAGAAGCTGTTTTGTATGTTACTACTTTGGGGCGTCCAAGATAAGC
This sequence comes from Pelatocladus maniniholoensis HA4357-MV3, assembly GCA_019359115.1. GTDB lineage: Bacteria > Cyanobacteriota > Cyanobacteriia > Cyanobacteriales > Nostocaceae > Pelatocladus > Pelatocladus maniniholoensis. The sequence goes on along the minus strand of JAHHHW010000105.1, from coordinate 650 downwards.
AAGTTTTGAACTTATTCAGACAGTCCCAATGAAAACTAAGCACGCAAGTCAGTTTGCTATCTCATCATTATTTTGGGCATGTAGAGACTAGGAGGTGCAACGTCTCTACAGATTTAAATGTCAATAGATTTGTCTTATCCGAGCAGTATTGGGCTAGGAAGCATATTCATCATCGGAAACCATTCTATTTTGTCAACATGCTGGTACATTTTAGGAACGTGTTTGCAAAGCACAATCGGGTGAAGTTTCAGCGATTTTATATTTCTTAACTAGTGCTATGTTTATCTTAAACAGCAGTCAAAACAGGTTGAAAAGGTTGCGTCAAAATCCCTAAAATTTTATCAACTTCTTTAATATAGTATTCAACTGAATCTATATAAACAGTCGTTCCTTCTATAAACAAAAACTTCCAATTAGTTCCACTCGTAACCGACCCATAAATCCGTTCCACTTCATTATCTTGATTTTGATTAAATAACTGTGCCGCAATCATCGCCGCCACACACTGACCAAGACCACCAATAATACAGCAGATTGCAGGTAGATAGAGTACACTAAATGCTAGTGTATCAAACGTGACAATGAAAGCTTACTCCATCGACTTTCGAGAGAAAATAATTAACGCTTACGAACAAGGTAATACATCAATT
>JAHHHW010000104.1 GCA_019359115.1 Pelatocladus maniniholoensis HA4357-MV3 | reverse complement strand
CGCTTGGTTTTCTTGTTCTAACCTCTCGATTTTTCGATCTTTTTCTTCTGGACTCATGTGTGAACACTACCATAATTCTTCTCTCAATGGAATGATCCTTACAGTCCTACCTGGGGAGTTACAAAAATTGACTTTAATCTTTCGTTAGTGATCCCAATACGCTTGGTGTTAGAGACGCGAAATTTCGCGTCTCTACTGCGATTTCAATCGCAGGCGGATTTGAACATTTGGATGCTCTCTCATCTCATAGCATGTTTCCAATTTTTTTCAGTCCTACACTCATTGCTTCTTGATACAGAATCCTATGTAAAGTTTGCAACAGTTCTTTAGTCGTGTATGGTTTTGCGATAAATGCTTTGATTGCTGGGTTTCCTGCTAATTTCTCGTTAGCAGCTAAACCACTGACGGCAATAATTTTGACTAAGGGGTCAATTTTTTGCAAAGTGCGAGATGTCGTTACACCGTCCATTGATGGCATCATCATATCCATTAAGACAGTGCTGATTTGATCTTGATACTGGGCATAAAGTGCGATCGCCTCAATGCCATCTTTAGCTATCATCACCTGGTAGTTGTAGGTTTCTAAAGAGATTTTGGTAGTTTCGAGAATTCTCGCTTCGTCATCTACAACTAAAACTAATTCTCCGTTACCTTTGAGCAGTTCTAAGTCTTCTGATAGCGGTGTTGCTGTTGCTTCGACTGCTGGGAGGAAGACTTTAAATTTAGTTCCTCTGCCTACTGTGCTAAATACATTCACAAAACCGCCAAGCCCTTTAATGATACCTCTGACGGTGGAAAGACCCAGGCCTGTACCTTTGCCAATCTCTTTTGTTGTGAAAAATGGCTCAAACATTCTATCTAGTATTTCTGTTTGCATCCCAATGCCTGTATCGGCAACGGTAATGGCAATATAGGGGCCAACGCAAGCATCAATATTCATGCGGGCATATTGTTCATCAATGAATATATTTTCCGCAGAGATACTCAAAGTCCCGCCGTTGGGCATAGCATCACGGGCGTTGACTACTAGATTCATAATCACCTGATGCAGGTTGGTGGCGTCTCCAATCACAGCCCAAAGATCTGGTGGGATATTTGTAGAAAATTCAATGGATTTGGGAAATGTTTCTTCGACAATCGGTTTAATCTCCGAACACAAATGACCAACTTGCACAATTGTTCGCTTACCTTCAACACCACGAGTAAAATGCAACACCTGCTTGACTAAAGCTGCCCCACGTTTGGCATTAGATTCTATGGTCTTAAACATCTGCTGACTGCGTTCATCGATGTTGGGTTGTTTGAGTTGCAGCAGTTGGGCTGCTGTCAAAATTGGAGTCAGTATATTATTCAGATCGTGGGCAATACCACCAGCCAGTGTCCCTACGCTTTCTAACCGTTGGGCGCGTAGAAACTGACTTTCGAGGAGTTTTTTTTCTGTAATGTCGGTGTTAACTGTCAAAATTGATTTTGGTTGTCCATCTTGATCACGCATCAAAGTCCAACGACTAGCAACAATAATTGCTTTTCCTTCTTTAGTAATCTGATGCAATTCACCTTGCCATGCATCAGATTCAACTAAAGTTTTACGAACATTTTGGAGTTGAGAAACAGTTTCTGGTTTATACAAAAGCTGATTCGCATTTTTACCGATCGCTTCTTGAGTCTTCCATCCGTACAAATGTTCAGCGCCTTGATTCCAAAAACAAATGGTATTGTCCCAATCTCGTAAGAGAATTGCATCTGTTGTGATGTCAAGCAAAGCAGCTTGTTCGCAGATTTTTTGTTCTGCTTGTTTGCGATCGCTAATATCAGCGACAAAGCCAACCATGCGATTCAGATTACCCCTACTATCTAAAAAGAAGTAACCTTTGTCTTCAACGGTGATCCAAGTACCATTTTTTCGACATAAACGATATTCCAAATAAAATGGCTCTTTTGTGGAGAGTACACGGTTTACTTCTTGATTAAATAAATTTCGATCTTCAGGATGAATTAACTCTAAAAAGCGGTTTAAACCACCTGACATTTCTGAGTGAGAGTAACCTAATATCTTTTCTATGTCACCGTCATAGCTAATCTCGTCTGTATCAGAGTTCCAATCGTAAATAAATTGACCACTTGCTTGAATGACTGCTTCACAGCGATTTTTCCATTCTGCTAATTCGGCTGTATGGTGTCGCAGTTCTTCCTCTACTTGCAGACGCTTGGAAATTTCTGTTTCCAGATGCAGATTTTGTTCTTGGAGTGCTTTTGTCAAGTTCTGCAACTTTAGATGTAGTTCGATCCGTGCTAAAACCTCTTCGTGCTGAAGTGGTTTGGTGATGTAATCAACTGCACCTAGATTTAAGCCTTTGACTTTATCAACTGTGTCGGAAAGCGCAGTCATAAAAATGATCGGAATGTCTTTTGTTGATTCATTTGCTTTGAGACAACGGCATGTTTCAAAACCGTCCATTCCGGGCATGATTATATCTAACAGGATCAGATCGGGTGGAGCATATTCTGCTCTGGCGATCGCGCTTTCCCCATCTTCTGCAACTAAAACCGTAAATCCAGAATCCCCTAAAAAATCAAATAGTATTTCGAGGTTGGTGGGAGTGTCATCCACAATTAGGATTACACCCTTTTGGTTTAAATTAGTTTTCATAAATCCTCTTTTTATTAAAATTTTTTGAGAAATTCTAGAATTTTTTTCCCTTTAAAACCTTTGGCAAGTTGACGCAAATGGCTGGCAAAAGGAATTAATTGTTGATCCAATTTCGCTAATTCTGTGGCTTTTTGAGTAATACCTCTAAGATCACCCCTCATTGCTAAATCTAGCAAAATAGCCAGTTCTTGTGCTGGTGGAGCAATTAATTTTAAATTTTGGATTTTAAATTTTGGATTAATATCTTCTTGGTATTGCCAATTGATGACTTCTTCATAAACCCATTCCAATCCCAAGTGAACGCGTAATTTTTCTAAAAGTTCTGCTACTTGGATGGGTTTGGCAAGAAAATCATTACAACCAACTCCTCGACTCTGTTGTTTATCAAACTCAAAAACGCTAGCTGAGACGGCAATTATTACTATTCCCTTCAGTTCTGGTAAACTTCTCAAGCGACGAGTGGCTTCAAAGCCATCCATTACAGTCATCACCAAGTCCATAAAAATCACATCTGGCTTAAATTCCTGTGCTTTGTGCAAAGCATCTAAGCCATTTGTTGCTTCTAGAATTTCAAATCCCAAAGGCTGTAATAAATTAACTAAAACAGAGCGATTTGCTTCTTTATCATCGACAACTAAAACTTTGCGTTTAGAACCAACAAAGCTAATAATATTGCGCTCATCGGCGTTCTGAGCATGGTTTAGTTGACTAGCCTCTGGTAAATCTAAATCTAGCCAAAAAATACTCCCTTTACCTAAAGTACTCTTCACCTTCAGTTCACCGCCCATCATCTGCACTAGTTGACGGCTAATTGCCAATCCTAATCCTGTTCCTTCTATCTTACGACTATCTTCACCCACTTGCTTGAATGGCAAAAATATGTCTTCTAATTGCTCCGATGCAATGCCAACTCCTGTATCTTCAACTTGAAATCGAATTTTGTCATTTGTTATTGGATTAAAATCCTCTGACTCTTGACTAATTACCTCTACTTGGAAAGTTATACTACCTTTTTCTGTAAATTTGATGGCATTGCTAAGTAAATTAATCAAAATTTGACGCAACCGTTTTTCATCAGATCGAACAATGATTGGTAAAGGGGTTAATTCTTTGTAAATTAAATTAATTCCTTTTTGATTAGCACGAATGCTGCACATTTGGACTATACTCTCCAATAATTCTGGTAAATGAAGTTCTTTGGGATAAAGTTCCATTTTCCGAGCTTCAATTTTGGAGACGTCTAAAATATCGTTAATTAATGTGAGTAAGTGTTCACCACATTGATAAATAATATTTACACCCTTTATTTGTTGTTCTGTTAAATTTTTACTCTTCTGGAAAATTTGAGCGTAACCTAAAATACCGTTTAGTGGGGTACGAAGTTCATGGCTCATATTAGCGAGAAATTCGCTTTTAGCACGATTGGCGTCAGCTGCGGTTTCTTCTGCTCGTTGGCGATCGCTAATTTCTTGTTGTAGTTGTAAGTTTTTGGCTTGTAACTCTAGTGTTCGCTTTTCTACTTTTGCTTCCAGCGTCCGATTATATTCTTCTAAATCATTATAAAGACGCGCATTTTCAATTGAGATTGCTGCTTGAGAAGATAAAAGTTGCAAAACTTTTAATCTTTCTGGCGTAAATGCTCCAGCAATCAAGTTATTTTCTAAGTACAAAATTCCAATCAGTTTACCTTGATTGACAATTGACGTACACAATACAGATTTTGGTTTATGGTTAATAATATAACTATCGGGTGTAAAAATTCCCTCAATTGCCGCATCATTTAATACGACATCTTTTTGGGTTCGATGGACGTAATTTATGACAGATATTGGTAGTTCTTGACAAGAAAGTACAGGTGTCGATTGCCGTACAATTATTTCATCTTCACTAAAGTCTCCTGAAGCTTCTATCAGTAAACTTCCTGCTTTTTCTAGGATTAAAAATCCGGTTTCTGCACCAGCATTTTCCATCAAAATATGCATTAATTTAGACAGCAATTTGTCTAGCATAATTTCGCCAGAAAGAGCTTGTGAGGCTTTTGTAACTGCGGCTAAATCAAAATCTCCACTAATATCTGTAGTTGTCGTTTCTAAACTTTGGGTTTTTCGCTCCGAGATTCGTGAAAGAATTTGAGGATATATTGCTTCTAAATCTCTAATTTTTGCTGTTGCTCCCCAATGAATATATCCATAGTAAGCATCAGTTAGATAAGTTTGAGCTACCTTTTCTCTGCCACTTTCAAAATAAAACTTGGCTGCAAGTTCGTTTGCTAGTGCTTCTTCTTGGATGTATCCCTGCTCCTTAGCACCAGTAATGGCTCGATCATAAAATTCCATTGCTTGCCAATATTGCCCTAATACCCGCGCTTTCTCCGCCTCTACTAAGTTATATTTATGCTGAAAATTCATCGGGGCATGATCTGCCCATTTTCGCATTTTCTGCTGATTAATAATTATACTATTTAAGATATATTTTTTGTGTAATTCTGAGGCTGATAAATATATTGCAAGTTGTACCAGAGAATCGTAGAAATGAAAAACTGGCACAGCAAGAAATGCTTTTACTCCATCTAAATACTGCTCGGCTTGAACTGCATTTTCTGATGCTCGCTCATACTCTCCAAATAAATAACAAAGGATAAGTTTGTTGAGATAAAAGTAGTGGAGTCCAGTTCTATCATTAGCTTCCTCAAGAAGCGGTAATGCTTTCTCCTCGTTGTATATTTCACCTAGCAAAAAACAGCAATTTTCGCAAGGTTCAACTAAGTTAAGAACTGATTGTTGAAAGATTTTATTCCAGTTTAAAGCGTTTTCTTGCTTGAGTTGAGCAAGAGCAATACTAGCTGTTGCCATTTCTCGTTCAAGTTTTGGCAGTTCCTGACCAATATAATATGAATATTGACATTTCTGCATAGCAGCATAGCCACCATATTCAAAATGTCCGTTTTCCAATCCACTAGCGTAACCATCCTGTAAAAGTGGCAAAGTTTCTCTAGCATGAACTTTGCCATGAATCGTACATGCTCCTGCGACAAAAAATACACTTGTCTTAAGTTCTAAAGCACTGAAGCGTTCCACTACACTTAATGCCAACTGACCAAATTTATAAGCCGATTCAATATCCTCAACTATACCGTTTAAAATCACACCGTAACAAACATAGCCATAAGCAGAGAAGGGCGAATTCCCATTTTTAATAGATAAATTTACCTGTTCGCATATAACTAACGGAAATAATGCAGGTGCAGATTGATAAGTAGGAGAACCCATACTTGTTAGCATACGTATGGCTGCTAGCTTATCTACCTCCATCATTAATGGGAGATCAATTAAGTCTTCTATATTTTTCCCAGCCAAATTTGTTGCTGTTTGGCTCAGAGTTTGCTGAATCTGTGAAGAACTAGGTGACTCTGGTAAATTTACCCCTAGTAGTTCTAGCGCTTGTAATCCAATCTTGATCGCTTCGAGTTGCTTGACTTGCGCCATACAAGCTTGAATTTTTACCTCATAGACTTTCATTTTGTCAATGGGGGTTTTTGCTTGTTGTAGGACAATTTTTGTCCATTTCTCCATCTGCTCAAAATCACCATTGAGATACGCTGTTTCAACTGCTGACTCATACAGTTTTAGTGTTAATTTATACTGATTATGCCAGCTAAAAGCTGCCAATAACCCCAAACCTTTTTTGAGATAACGAATAGCAGACTCATACGCCGTTGCTGCTTTTGCTTTCTGTCCTGCTATTAAATTAAGTTCAGCCAATTCATATTTTTCTGACTCTGAGGTCAGTAACTCAATTCCGTAATTGAGTTGATTAACTAAAGCAAAAATATTTTCTGTTCGTTCTTCAAGCGTTGTATTTTTTAGCAGGAGTTGACCGATTCGCAGATGAGTTTCTTTTTTCTGATAATCTGGAATCAGAGAATAAGAAGCTTGCTGCACTCGGTCGTGTAAAAATTTATAAGCAACTGTCAATTGTTCATTTTGCTGATGATTGATAACTAGAGGTATTTTGTAAGATTCATCTAAGGGCAAAACTAGACCTGTTTGCAAAGCTTCCCATAAATCTTTTGCTGTTTCAGAAAACTGTTTTTGGTTAACAATGCTCAGAACGTCTAAAGTAAATTTATCCCCAATACAAGCAGCTAACTTTAAAATATTTTGTGTAGTTGGTGATAGCTTTTGAATCTGATTGACCATCAACTCAACAACATTATCAGTGATCTCAACATTTTGCAGCAGTTTAATATCCCACTGCCAAGTACCTTCAGTGAAATTAAATAACAACAGGTTTTCTTGGTAAAGAGATTTCAGCAGTTGAGTCAAGAAAAAAGGATTTCCCTGAGTCTTATTAAAGACTAACTCAGCTAGCGGCTGTGACTTTTTTTGTTGAGTGCGGAGGGTATCACTAACTAATTGGTTAACATGAATAATTTCCAAAGGCTGAAGGACAATATTGTTGATAACTGCACCAGATTTTCTAATTTCCTCTAAAGTCAAAATCAATGGATGCGTCGGATTCACTTCATTATCTCGATAAGCTCCAATTAGTAATAAATATTTGCTATCTGGATCACTGAGCAATATTTGAATTAACTTGAGAGAAGCTAAATCTGTCCACTGTAAGTCATCCAAAAATAGCACTAATGGATGTTCCGGTTGACAAAATACATGAATAAATTGTTGAAAAACTCGATTAAATCGATTTTGTGATTCAGTCAAACCTAATTGAGGAACTACTGGCTGAGGATTAATAATTTGTTCGACTTCAGGAATAACATCAATAATAATTTGACCGTTTGTACCAATAGCTTCTAAAATTTTTGTTTTCCAATTAGCAATTTTTTCAGCAGTTTCTGTTAATAACTGCCGCATCAAATCTTGAAAGGCTTGAATCAGGGAAGCATAAGGGATATTTCGTTTAAATTGGTCAAATTTACCAGAAATAAAATAACCCCGTTGTCGTACTATAGGTTTATGAACTTCATTAACTAAGGAAGATTTGCCAATTCCTGAGTATCCACTTACTAACATCATTTCACTTGCCCCTAAACTAACTCGCTCAAAGGCACCCATCAGCTTATTAACTTCTGTTTCACGACCATAAAGTTTTTGTGGAATCAGAAATTGGCTGTATAAATCAAGCTGACCGATTATGAAATTTTCAATTTTGTTAGTTGTTTGCAATTGTCGTAGACATTCTTCTAAATCAGCTTTTATTCCCAAGGCATTTTGATATCTTTCCTCAGCAGTTTTAGCTAATAATTTCATGACAATCTCAGAAACCGCCTGGGGAATATTTACATTAAGTTCGTGAGGCGGAACTGGAATTTTTGCAATATGACAATGAACTAGTTCCAAAGGATCGCTAACTTGAAAAGGCAACTGTCCTGTTAATATTTCATAAAATGTGATGCCTAAAGAATAAAAGTCACTTCGATAATCAATTGAACGGTTCATCCTACCAGTTTGTTCTGGTGACATATAAGCAAGAGTATTTACTCCTTCAAAGAGCGCCTCGCGAATAACTAAGCTAGGATTAATAACCGTGAAATTTTCTCGCGACAGACACGATGAAATGCTAAAGTCTATCAGTTTGACTTGACCTGTTTTCGGGTTAATTAGAATATTATGAGTTTTGATATTTTTATGAATAATATTATTTTGATGTAACTGAGCCAGAATTGAAGACAACTGAATACCAATTCGCAAAAAATCGCTAATATTAAATTTTTTTTTGCTAATAAACTTTTTTAAAGACTCTCCCTCAAAGTCTGAAAAAATCAATATCAGACCATTGTGATAGCTTTCTAAAGCTAAGGGTTTCACAATTCCTTCTATATCCAAAGATTGAAGTATTTTATATTCGTGTCTTAATCGAGCAAGTTCTTCTATAGTTGGGTACTCACTTTTGAGTGTTTTGATCATCACCGAAGTTTGCTCTGATTCTTTTAAAGCACGATAAACCCAAGTAATATTGTCTTCGTAGAGAACTTCGATGAAGTTGTAATCAGCAATGGAAAGGCTCATGTTTGTCTTTTCGCTGGCGTGAAGTAAATAGGTACTCAACTAATAGCTGTTATATTCAATGCTAAGTTTTGCTCCTAACTTTAAATTTGGTAATATCATTAATTGTTGACACATATACCTACCATATAAGAAACTATTTAATTGAAAGTAAAAATATTTAATTAAAATTTAACTATAGCAATTCTAAATTGATTGTAAAAATTAAGACTTCAGATCCCCGACTTCGCAAGAGTTGTCGCAATACGGTTCTGTTAAGAATTTTTCGTCTAGGGCGATCGCATCAATAAAAAAAAAGAATTTAAAGCGAAATCAAATATCGTGTAAATTCACAAAATCCTTCGCCTTCCGCAGCAGTGGTGATATAAACAGGCTGATACTGCAATTGTTCTGTATATTCCAAAACATTTGCGACACCCACAGAAACAGGAAAACAACGTTCATCAAATAAGCTTTCATCATTGGGACTATCACCAATAGTCACAATTTCTTGGGGTGCGTACTGGGGAAAGTATTTCTGCAACACTTGTAATAACCCAACTGATTTATCTTGTCCCCAGGGTTTGATATGACACTGGACACTGCTGTAAGTAAATCCCCAACCCATTTGCTGACAAAGATTGTTTAAGGTGTGGATTTCGTTTGCACTTAATCCAGCAACACTAAAAGTCCAGTCAGTAATACGAAAACGATTATCTGATGATTCTTGCAGATGGGGAAATTCGGTTTGTAATTTTTCAAAAGCCACAGCTAATTGCTGACGATGGTTAACTAAATCAGCAATAGGCGTCAAGACCATGGGTTTTTCGCTATCGCTTGGATAGAACAAACCACCATTTTCAGCGATCGCCCCGACAACAGGTAAATAAGCTGCCAATCCACTTACCCATCCGGCACTACGTCCGGTAACAATTAACACTTTTATCCCAGCAGATGCTAAATCCTCAAAAGCTTGCAGGAGTTTACTTGTAAACTTCCCACTCACAGTCAAAGTCCCATCCATATCTGTAGCAACTAGACGAATATTACTGAAGCGATCGCCTGATGAAATTTGAGATAAGGGTAGGAATCTGGACATAGGGGAGCGGGGACAAGGGGGACAAGAGGGACAAGAGGGACAAGGGGGACAAGGGGGACAACTAATCAGTTATCAGTGATCAGTGATCAACAGGACTTACGCAACTGGCATATTATTTTAAGTTCGTAGTGAGGACTTTAGTCCTCAAAATAAGCAAAATTTTGAAATTTTTGTGACACTTGCGTAAGTCCTGATCAAATTAAACTAGTCACTGTTAACTGTTAACTGATTCATTCCCAACGCTCAATGCCCGATCTCTGATCCCCTATTCCTTATCCCTAATCCCTAAAAAATACCATCAATACAGCAAAATGATATCAAGAATTTGGGCATCCTAGACATCAAGAGTCAAGTATGTTTGCTTATCATGTCAAATTCTATGTTTATTGCCCAATCCTCTGGGACAAAAACTCAAAAGGTATCTCAACCAATCCCTACTAGTGATCCGCAAATAGCGCCATTGTTAGTAGCTAGCTGTGGAGGATTGGCCTTAGTTGTGATTGCTTTAATTGTCTATAGCAAAATGAAAATGAATCAGCTACACAAAAAGCTCAAGTTTGAAAAATTCCGTACGCGAGAACTAGACAAAAAGTTTAAACTCGCTTTGGACACGATTCGTAAAATGGAAACTAATCCTGATTTGATTAACTCACGGGAATTTAATCTAGACTATCTGCGAATGCGAATGTCAGAAGAGGTTTTTCATTTTGCGATCCTCAATCAAATTAAAATCAAAGTCAAAGATAAAATTTCTCAAGCACTACGACCCAACCAAGCTCAACAAGGAGTAGTGGGAATAGCTAGCAGTACAGGACGCCAAGTCGATGAAATTTTTGATGTTGAGTATGAAACTGGTACTGCACCAAATATTACTAAGCGAGTGCTATTTCGCATTCAAATTCGCCTCATGAAGTTACCAACACAAGCAACTTCTGCCACAATTAGCCAGATTATCGACTGTATTGAAACTTATCTTGGTCCGGTAGATGATGAGGATAACTGGCAACCTACTATTCAAGGTAGAGTTGCTTACATGCATTGGGATCAGAAGGCTAAACCTACGCCTTTACTGGTTCTAGAACAATCCAATGAAGGGGTGAATGTGACTTTCCGCACTAGTCGCCAACCAAATACTTTAAAAAAGTAAATTCTACCCTGTTAACAGTTCCCTGTTAATAAACTTTACCTTTGATCACCGCACCTTGAGATTGACGCACTAAAATACCATCTTCCATTTCAACGATGCGATCAGCTATGTCTAAAATCCGGTTATCGTGAGTCACCAATAAAATAGATGTCCCTTGTTCTTTCGCAAGACGCTGCATTAATTCCACAACGTCACGTCCTGATTGCTTGTCTAAGGCTGCTGTGGGTTCGTCAGCTAAGATTAATGCTGGATTGTTGACCAAAGCACGAGCGATCGCTATTCTTTGTTTTTGTCCTCCAGATAAACTATCTGGATAGTAGTTAATTCTTTGTCCTAAACCAACTGCTCTGAGTATAGTTTCAGCTTTAGCGATCGCTTCTTTTTGAGATATATATTTGTCTAATTCTACCGCCATTTGTACGTTTTGTCTGGCTGTTAAGAATTCTAATAAATTATGGGCTTGAAAAATATAACCAATCTTGCGTCGGATACTGACTAATTTTGTTTGACTAGCTCGATATAACTCTTTACCTAAAAACTTCAAGCTTCCTTCTTGCACCGAACGCAAACCACCAATTAAACTTAGCAATGTCGTTTTACCTGACCCTGATGGTCCAGTCATCAATACAATTTCACCTGGATTAATTTCTAGATTGATGTCAAATAAAATTTGTCTTCTGAGCGCACCTTTCCCATAATAATGATTGATGTGTTGGATAGAGATTACAGGTTCTTGTGTCATAGTAAATAGTTAGTGGTTAATGGTTGTTAAATATGCCCAATGCCCAATTACCAATTACCAATTACCCATTAAAATATATCTGCTGGGTCGGCATATCGTAATTTCCTAACTGCGATCGCACCAGAAATAAAGCACATGACAATCGTCAAAATCAATACTTGAATTGCTCGTGCAGCACTCATATAAACTGGTAATAAAGTTGCTAGTCTAGCTTGTTGATAAAGAAATAAAGAAAAAGCAAATCCTGGTACATATCCTAAAACTGCCAAAATAAAAGCTTCTTGCAGAATTACAACCAGCAAGTATTCTTGTGCATAGCCAATAGCTTTGAGAGTCGCATATTCGACTAAATGATCTGCTACTTCTGTATAAAGGATTTGATAAACAATCACAGTTCCAACGATAAATCCCATGATTGTTCCTAAAGTAAAAATAAAGCCGATGGCTGTACTACTTGCCCAGAAGTTTCTTTCTTTATCAATATATTCTTGCTTCGTTAAAACCCTCACATCTGATGGTAAATAATTGCTTAATTCTTTAGCAACCGCATCTGCACTCGCACCTGGCTTAAGTCTAATTACACCAATATCAATTAACCCTGGCTGTCGATTCAAAAATATCCGCAAAAAATTGACATCACTGGTAATCAAATTACCATCTGCACCAAAAGAAGCACCTAAAGTAAATAATCCTCCTACCTTAATTAACCGTCTTCTCACTTCTGCGGTAACTAATTTGCCTTCTTGAAATTTAGCAGCTATTGGCCCATACTCTTGTCGAGATGATTTATCATATAAAACTACATCTGGTATTTTAAGTTTGTTTAAATTCTCTTCTAGACCCTCTAATTTTAATACGTTAGATTCGGGGTTAAAACCAATAACAAGCAAGTTGCGGGGGATGCCTGTTATCGGATTTTTCCAGCTAGTATAGTCTAAGTAAATAGGATGTACTGATTGTACTGCTTTTAAATCCAAAGCTCTATATAAACGTCTCTGGGAAAAGGGCTTCATTGACAATAAAGCACTGGATTGAGGATTAATTAAAACAATATCGCCCTGTAAGCTAGTATGAAACCTAACGTTACTATAGTACAGAGAATCCCGAAATCCGAGTTGCATAAACATCAAAATATCGGCAAAAGCAATTCCTGCCAAAGCTACAGCTAGGCGTGTTCTTTCACGTTTTAGTTGTAACCAAGCTAGAGGTATTTTGCTGCCAAACATTATGTTTGTCTCCAAGCATTTTATGTAAAAATTATTGAAATAGATTTCCAAGATTTATTGGCGGTATGAAAAGTTGCTGCAAGATATGAAATAATTCATAATTTAAAGATCAATACCCACAACTACCTTGGCATAAGTTAAACCTGCAACTTTAGCACTATCTTCACTAGATAAAGCTATTTTGACTTCCACTACTCTTGCATCTACATCTGCGGCTGGATCTGTATTGAGTACATCTTTCTTACCCACTTTTCTACCAATCTCGGTAACTGTTCCTTTTAATTCACCGTTAAAAGCTCCATTTTCACTACTAATTGTTGCTTCTTGACCAAGACGTACTTTACCAATTGTGTCTTCGGAAACTTCAGCAACAACTATCATTTGATCAGTTTTTCCAATCTCAGCAATACCATCTACACCCATTGTTTCCCCAGCCCTAGTATGAATTTTTAAAACTTCTCCAACCATGGGTGCTTCAACATAGCTTAAGCGTAGTTGTGCTTCTGCTTTTCTAAGATTAGCGATCGCATTCACATATTGAGCTTGTACTATTTGCAAATTAGTCGGACGAGTATCCAAAAGTCTTTGCAATCTGGCTCTTTCTTCATCAATTTGTTGTTGCAAAATTGCTATAGTTTTATCTCTGTTTACTGTCGCTTCTGCAATTTGTTGTTGCAAAGTTGCAATGGTTTGTCTACGTGTAGCTTGGGTTTCAGTTAGTTGCTCACCAAATGTGACTGCACTCAAGCGTCTATTGTCACGCTCTTGCTGAGAAATTGCGCCTTCTGTGTATAACATCTCATAACGTTGAGCATCGACTTGGGCGTTACGTTGTTGGGCTTTAACACGTGCAATACTTGCTCCAAAGACATCTCTTTGTCCCGCTAATTCTGCTTCTATACGGTTAATTAAGGCTCGTTGAGCGATGCTTTCGCCACGCAACTGAGCGTTTAAGCGAGCGATAACTGCTCTTTGAGCTTCGATGTCTTTTGGTAAAGTCGCTCTGATTTGTTCCAAGTTAGCACGGGCTTCTTGGACTCTAGCTCTGGCTTCTTCCAATACAGCTTTGTTATTACCAAAGCTATCCAAAATCGCAACTACTTGACCTTTTCTAACACGTTCTCCTTCTTTTACAAAAAGTTGTTCAACTCGCGAAGTCCCCTGGATTCCTGCGGGAGCAGAAAGTCTGATCACGTCTCCTAGCGGTTGTATACGTCCCACAGCATGAACAGTGGTGACAATTGGTGCGCTCGCTATAGGTTCAGTTTGTTTCACCTGATCCATTTTCGCCATAGTCAGCACTCCAGCCGCAACTGTAACTGGTAGAGCGATCGCGATCGCCCACCAAAGTTGAGGTTGTTCTCTAAATGCTGATTCCTCTGTCATCCGCGTCATTGTAAATTACCCTTATCTTTAAATTTTGCTAATACTAAAGAAAGTAAAAAGTAGCGAATTAAGCATAGTTGTATGAATTAGAAATAGTTTTTGAGAAACAGCAAAATACTAACCATAAATTACACAAATTTAAAGCTGTTCTTCATATTCAATTTTTACTTATCAAGACAATTCAACGCCAATGTTTTTCACAATGGCGCTTGTAGGAACAAAGCATTTCGCTAATTTATCCTGTGTTACATGAAATGATTTTCTTTACATATTTCACTCATGCAATCGTTAGTTGTTTGTTGTTGTTCGGAGGTATTAACAACCAGACACTAACTATCAATTACAAGCCACTTATTTAATAGATAGTTAGGTGAAGGTTTTGTAAAATTGAAAAACTAAAATTGTTACTACTAGATACACCTGGTTATTTGAAGAGATGCAGTGGAGTTTATAGGCGCTATTACAGTTATTTTACTCCATTTTATTCGCTTTGAATAAATTCTACATCAATAAGTTTTTGTGAAACGTAACAAACCTAACAGATGATAGGCAATTGGTAATTAGTAATTGCTAAGTAAGTGGGTCAAATTAAATATAAAACCTCACCCTCAATCCCTCTCCTTACTAAGGACAGGGAAGCCGGAGGCAGGGTGAGGTTTTATTTTATCTTTAATTACACTTACCTACTTAATGGAAAAACATTAATCACAAATAACCAACTACCAACCACCAACCAACTAATAACAAAAAAATAATTAATTTGGTAGGTCAAATAAAACAGTAGTCATATAATTATCTGCCCATTCTGAACCAAAAGCTTTTTCTAGTACACGACGAGTTTTATCGTTTTGCTGTTGTTTGGTACAGTAATTATGTTGTCCTGCAATAATTTGCATCACCTTATCGGATGAAACTTGGTTAGATGCGATCGCATTTTGACAATGAATGTCTAAAAATCCTTCCACACATTTGAGAAACATTGTTTCTTCTTCAGTGGAACTCGGACGCACAAACATACAAAACTCAGAAAAGATATCTCCCCATTCTGGTAAATCACGCGGTTGGGAAAAATCTGGTACTGGTAGCGCCACGAGTGCAGAAGTATAAGCTTCACTCAAAGAATGCTCAGAGTTAACAGGTGAAAGATCAGCGATCGCTGCACTAATTTGACCCCTACCACCAACCAAGTCACAACCAAACATTGGCAAGTCATATTCTGGTCGAGGAAACATCACACAATGCAGAATATCCAGCATGTTTCCCACTATAGCCAATTCTAGATGCATTTTACGAAACTGAGGCGTTTGATAACAGCGATTTTCAATGATCAATTTTTCGCCCTCTAGTCTACCTTCCACATACCCCAACTCCGCAGGTAAATGGTAGGGCGAAAGGTCTAGGTGTTTATGCCAAGCTGCTTCAATACTATCAGCAAGTTGACGAATCAGGGGATGTTGTTGGTCACGCAGTGAGGGAATAGAAGTAGTTGACATTATTTAAACCCACGAATCTCAATCTAGTAGCCAGTGTACAGCCCAGCATACACTGCCCCATCCAGGTTGCAACATATTTCAAGTTTTAGCAATTTCCACTATGTCTCAAATTCAACATTTTCATAGATATCTGCTAAACGAATTTCAAAGGGAATCGATGAGAGTGAAATATACGATTCTGGATCGTCATATTCAGTAAAGATCCATTTGTGGGAGTCTGTTTTGGAGTATTGCTCAACATGAACAGTATATTGATCAATCAATAAATATTCTTGAAATGTGGGAATGGTACGATACGCTGAAAATTTTTCATCCCTATCGTAGCTTTTGGTTGATTTTGAAAGCACTTCGGCGATCATCACCGGGTTAGTAATTGTATCAGTTCGTCCCTGTTGTCGTTCGAGTGGGCGGGGGACAACCATAACATCTGGGTAAGTATAAAGCTTGCGATCGGGAATCCAAAGTCGTTGATCTGCTACAAAAATACTGTACGGTTTCCCTTTCAAACTAACTCTTAAAGCAGCATTAAGAATACTAGCAATTTCATTATGTTCGGGAGTCCCGCCAGTCATAGGGATAATTTGTCCATTAATATACTCATGCCGAATATCTGAATTCACCTCAAAATCGAGATACTCTTCGGGTGTATAAATTTTCTTGGCTTCAGCCTGTATAATCATGTCAATCACTGTAAGACAATCGCCCGTTATACTCCTATCTTTGCAATTTTCTCAGGAGGCTAACAATGCAGTCACAGTTTCATTGGACATAAAGCGTCGAAAGTCTAGTATTTCAACTAGAACTAGCTTGGCATCTTGAGAATAATGCAAAATCACTTGTCCTTCGTCTTCAGCATAAGCAATAGGCTCATTTGAAATTTCAATTAATAGAGCATCAACATCTTTGCTATAGCTAATCTTTTTCATATCTAGACTTCCTGCCAGGATAAAGGGTGACGATCAAAAGGAAAGCATTGAATTCTCGGTAAACGACTCGAAGCACTAAATTTTCGTCTAAACGTTTTTGTGCAATCAGTTGATCCACTTCAGCAATTTCCAGCTTGTCTGGCGATCGCACTGTCTCTATTACAAAGTTCGGATCGATGCTTATTTCATGACTCGCTAAAACCTCCATTTTTAATTGAGCATGATCGCTAAAGCGAATTTCTTTGATCTGTTATTTCAACACCTCAGCTTCATTTAATGCTTTAAGCTGTTGATTTATCCAAGTGATTGCGATCGCTTCATCAGTCTCAATCGCCCTTCTACTCAAACGTTGGAAAAGTCGATATTTTCGTAAAGTTCTGCAATTTGAATTTGAAGCTCAAAGGTACTCAAAGAAAGAGTAACAGCTGGGTCGTCGTATTCTGAAAATAACCACTGATGAGCGCCTGTTTTAACATGATGCTCGACGTGTATACGGTATTGATCGATCAGCAAATATTCTTGGAAGTTGGGAATTGTACGATAGGCAACAAATTTCTCTCCACGGTCATAGTTTTGGGTGGACTTAGACAACACTTCAGCGATAAAGTAGGGATTAACCACGGTATCTTTGCGTCCAGTTTGAAGTTCTAAGGGTTTGGCTAGAACCATCACATCGGGATAGGTATATAGATTTGCATCGGGAATCCAAAGTCGCTGATCCAGGATAAATACACGGTAGGGATTTCCCCGCAATGCTGCTTTAAGGATAGCCACAAGATTGCTGGCAATATCATTATGGTCTGGGGTTCCACCCGTCATGGGAATGATTTCTCCATTGCAATATTCGCTACGTGTTTCTGAGGTGATTTCGAGTTCTAGATATTCATCAATGGTGTAGTGCTTTGTCTCAGGTTGAGCAATCATGTCAGTTTTACCCCCAAGGCTTAAGTTGAATAAAAGGCTGATCAACCATCTTCAAGACCTTCCCAAAGTTGAGCCACTGGGATAGTTTGCCCAGTCATGGCTTGGTGCCAAACACCTTTACAGTAAAGAATCAATCAAGTTCAAAAGTTCTGGCAATTTATTTTCAACAACATCCCATATCAGATCAAAATCAAGCTGATCGTATTCATGGACTATCACATCTGGCATTCCTGCCATTTGTCGCCAGGGAATTTCTTGATGTTGCTGACGGAACGACTGAGAAAGCCTTTTGGTGGCTTCACCAATAATTGTAATTTGGTAGAGGATTGCAGACAATTTCTCGTCATTGGTTTCCAGTTCTGACTTGCTAACCCCATTTGCATAGCGTAACAGCAAAATTTTCAAGCTAATACCTGGGTGAGACTCTTGGAACTTCCCAATCCCTACAGCTTTGATGAAGCACTGCTGCTGTGTCCAATTTTTCAAGACGAATGGATAGCCTGGATACCAGATCATGGAGAAGCAATAGTGACTACCAGGCAATTCAGAAGAATTTAGTTATTTGTCATTTGTCATTTATCATTTGTCATTGGGCATTGGGCATTGGTTATTCTCCATCTTTCCCTGCTCCCTGCACCCTGCTCCCATGTCCCCCTTGTCCCCCCAAATCCCCAATCACGCCACGGAAAGGGGTTCGTCAACTTTGTTTGTGAGTGTCAAAGGGTCGATTGCTTCGAGTTCGCCATGATTGATACTCCAGCAACGGTCAGCGATCGCTAACATATCCCCAGCATCGTGAGTTACTACCAACAATGTCCAATCTTTTTTAAGTTTTGCTAATAAATTGACTAATTGCTGACGCATTGACCAATCTAAGCCGGCGGTGGGTTCATCGAGTAATAATAAGCGTGGTTGACGAATTAATTGGACAGCGAGGGCTAAACGTCGCTGCTGGCCTCCACTCAAAGCCTGGGGTGATGTCGCCAAGGATAAATGCTCTAAACCGACTTCTTGCAAAGCTTCTTTAACTCTTTGTGTTCCTAACTCTGGATGTCCTAAGCGTAATTCTTCTAAAATCGTACCACCACAAAAATGCCGTTCGGGAAACTGGAATACTAAACCTGCTAATTGCTGTAACTCTTCAGCAATCAGGGTTTGTTCGTGCCAACTCACAGAACCGGATGTCGGTTCAGCTAGTCCGGACAAAATTTCGAGTAACGTACTTTTTCCAGAACCACTTGGCCCAATAATCAAACCCAACTGTTGGGATGCCAAGTCTAGATGAATTGATTTGAGAATTGCTGTCGGACAAGCTGTGGGGTGGTAAACTACGTTTCTGAGATAGAGCATTTGTTAAGAATACCAAAGAAAGTTAGGACTTATTTATTAAATACACACTGAGCATATGCCAAGTCCTGAAAAAGTTCACAGGACATTTGCCATGTTTACATGGTAAATATTTAGCGGCTATAGGATATTCGGCTTTTCTTTAAATTTTAAAAGCAACAGCCAAGCAAACTTCACTCACAACTGTTTTTATTGTGGCAAACTTATTTTGGAACAACAGCTAAAACAAAATATGGGAACCCGTTAACATCACCACAGTCAAACTGTATACCAGGATTTACCTGAAATACTCAAAATTATTTTGTTAATTTTTTTGAGCTTTAAGTAACATATACAACAACCTTAACAGTAATAATTCTGAAGGAAACACAACAATGAGTAAATGGTTTCCATCTGTGCAAGCAATTTTATCTGGTAGGCTTGAAACCTTCATTCAAGTCGGTCTGGCAACGACTTTAGTTCTTAATACATGGGTTAATCCTTCTATTGCTGCTGATCCTTTTCGGACAAAAGAAGCACGTAATATAGGTGATAAAACTGAAGCAGCTTTCAAAGCTATTTTTCAACAGGGTGACTACAAAGCAGCAGAAAATTACCTGCAACAGGCATTATCCAGCGAACCAAATGAACCTTTAGCCTATGCAATGAGGGCATCTCTAGCATATACAAATCAAGATTGGGCTGCGCTTGATACCTATAGCCAAAAAACTCTTGAAATTGGGCAAAAATTAATTGCTAGTGACCCCTTGCGTGGTAACATTTACAGTGCTGTCGGTCATTTTTTAGAAGGAGCAGCACAGGTTCGTCGTCAAGGCACAGTCAACGGTGCGGCACAAGCATTAAGCAAGTTGCAGGAAGTTTATAAATATTTAGATAAAGCAGAGGCAATTTCTGCCAACGATCCAGAGCTAAATTTACTCAAAGGCTACATGGATTTGATGCTGGCTGTAAATTTACCCTTTGCTAATCCTCAACAGGCAATTGAACGCTTAGACAAAAGTGCTGGGCCTGAGTACTTGGCAGATCGGGGTATTGCCTATGGATATCGAGACTTAAAGCAGTATAATCAAGCGCTGGAATATGCCAATCGTGCTTTAAAGGGGACATCAAATAATCCAGAAGTGTATTACCTCAAAGCCCAAATTTTGCGAGGAATGGCTGGAAAACAGAAAAATCAACAACTTTTACAGGAGGCGGTCAGCTATTTTGATCAAGCACTGGCGAAAAAATCTCAACTACCAGCAAGTTTGGTAAAACAAATTGAACGCGAACGCCGCAAAACTGCAAAGGATATTGCTCGCGCTCAAAGGTAGTAGATTGTGCTGTGAATTTTGATGGTTTGTAGTAAGCGCTTTAGCGCTTAGATATTTAAGGACTAAAGTCCTTACTACGAACTTTTCTCTTTCCTAGTAGTCCATCAAGAACTAATTGACAGATATTTATATGCGCCTTAGCTTATTTAACGTCCCCTGCGTTAGTGGATGGATAATCGCGCAGTAGATAAAAAAGAACTTTACCAATCACCTATAATTTAGTTTGGTAGTTTTGAGTAAGGTTCTGTTAAGCAAGTTTAAGTAATGAAAATACAGTTTCGTGAATTTGACCCTTTTGATATATGGATTTGGCTGAAGTTCAGTACTGTACCTTCACAACGTGAAAAGGAATATGTAGAAGAACTTTTTGATTCCTGGTTTTACATGGGTAAGTTGGGTGCATATAATGCTGAAAATCTCCAGGTACAGGAAACAGGGTTAGATCTGGGCTATATGAATTATGACGCTGATGCGTATGATAGAAGTTTGTTAGCACTGATGCACAACAAGGGAGACTTTGAGTATCAGGGTCAATGGGGACGTTGCTGGTTTGATTTGGGAACTTCAGATGCGATCGCTTTAGATATTCTCATCAATGCTCTTCAACAACTCGGTGTAGAATACGTCACCATTGATGAAGTTTATATCGGCGGTGAAAACGATGATTGGCCTGTTGAGGACAGCGAGAGTCGTCCTTCGTTTATGTATGATAACTAGTAGCAAAAATTACTAGGTTAACTTGCTCTGATGTGTTCGATCGCAACAAATAGAGCATCAAGCATCACTTCAAAACTCGCATCAGTGGAACGGTTGAGTGTGAGCAATCCTGCTTGTTCGACAGCAATAAAACCGGAAACTGCTGCATTCACTATTCGCATAACATCAATTAATTGATTCTCAGTGAGGTTGTAGGATTCTAAACCGATTCTGAAAAAACCCAGCGCTTCTTGAATAATTGGTGCTGCTTCTGCATCAGTAGGTTGTAGTTGCACTTGCATCATTATCCTGTACAGCGCTGGATGCGATCGCGCAAAATTACGAGTTGCATGTCCACCTGCTTGCAGAAGTGTGCGAGGTTCACTCAATCCGGCGGTTTGTTGCTTGTAATAGGTAAAAAATCTCTGCCAAATGGCAATCACTACAGC
The DNA here is from genome assembly GCA_019359115.1 of Pelatocladus maniniholoensis HA4357-MV3. GTDB lineage: Bacteria > Cyanobacteriota > Cyanobacteriia > Cyanobacteriales > Nostocaceae > Pelatocladus > Pelatocladus maniniholoensis. Next base: position 31,446 of record JAHHHW010000104.1, on the reverse strand, counting down.
TTTTCGCAAGCCTGTATTACCATCAACATGCTTATAGATTGCGGGTGGCTTGATGCCCAATTCCCGCGCAATCCGATTTACACCAAGGGCTGATTCTCCTTCTTGATCAAGACAAGCGATCGCAGCTTCAATCACATCTTTACGGGTTAGAGAGTTTTCTTTTGTAGGGCGACCCATAGAAAAATTAAATTAGTTAATACAATTAACTAAAAGTGAATATAATTAATTTTATTGTGGCGACACAATCAATCCAAAATCCAAAATTTATATGAGCGATCTAGTCTTCACGCCTGCCTATCAGCTTGCTCAAATGATTCGCGATCGCGTTGTTTCATCCCTAGAAGTAGTGGATGCTTATCTTGCTCAGATTGATTGCTATAACGCTGCTTTGAATGCCATCTGTATTCTCAATGCTGAACGAGCAAGAGAACAAGCAAAAAAAGCGGATGCAGCGATCGCAAAAGGAGAAAATTGGGGACTTTTACATGGCGTTCCTGTAACTATCAAAGACTACTTGGAAACGGCTGGACTATCCACAATTGCAGACTATCAGCCATTTCCACATTATATTTCTCTACATGATGCCACCGCAGTTGCTCGTGTTCGTGCAGCTGGGGCGATAATTTTAGGAAAAACAACGGCAACAGCAGATCCTAGTGGAGATTACCAAGCAATCTTTCCTCGTGTTAATAATCCTTGGAACCCAGAGTATACACCAGGTGGGACTTCCAGTGGCAGTGCGACGGCAATTGCAGCAGGTTTTTCACCGTTGGACATTTGTTCTGATAATGGCGGTTCTATTCGTCAGCCTGCTCACTTTTGTGGTGTGTTTGGACTGAAACCAACTGATCGCCGTGTTCCAACTACGGGCCATGTGGGCGATATTCCTGATGTACTGAAAATGCCACGCTGTATTCGCCAAATGTTTACAGTTGGAGTAATTGCTGGCTCTATAGAAGATTTGCGCCTTGGTCTGCGACTAATAGCAGGTTCAGATCCACGCCAACCAGATATTCCACCTGTGCCGCTAGATAATTATATTGAGCAAAACCTGCAAAATTTACGCATTGCTTGGATTGATGAATTGCCTTTGTATCCAGTTGCTTCGGAAATCAAATCTGCTATGCAGACAGTTGCAAGGCGGTTGATAGACATTGGAACTAAAGTTGAATTTTGGTATCCAAAATTTGATTTTGTTACAGCTTGGGAAATTTACTACAAAGTTGGTACTTACAATTTGCTGTACTCTCAACCTATTAACTTTGCAAATGTACAAAAACAAATGCTGTTTTTATGGCGTGAAGCAACCCAGGGCGACCCTGCTTTACGAAGAATTAGTCATGTTCCTAAGATTGCCTTACCACTATTCTTGAACCCGACGTTAAAAGGTTATTTTGCAGCATTGACAGAACGCGATCGCTTCATTGCTCAAATGGACAAAGAACTTGAATCATGGGATGTATGGCTCTGTCCTGTAGCAATGACACCTGCTTTTACCCATCGCGCGAAAGGAGAAGCAGTTGACATCGAAGGTCGAAAAGTCCCATATCAGATGGCATCTGGTGCTTACCTTGTACCCTTCAATCTTACAGGTCATCCGGTTGTAGTCATTCCAATTGGACAAACTCAAAATGGTCTACCAATTGGAATGCAAATTGTCGGAAAGCGCTGGCGAGAAATGGAACTGCTGGCGATCGCTCAAGAAATAAACAAAGTGGTTGGTGATTTCCAACACCCTTCTGGTTACTGAGAAGTATCTTGTTAGTTATCAACCGTCCTTTGCGATATCTTAACAATTCCATGCATTCGGATGGGATCGAGCAATTCGCAGTAAACTACTTTGAGTCACCAGTCCCAATCCTCTACCACCATCCCAAGATATTACTAATCTTCGTACCCGTCGCCTTTGCATCTCTTGATGAGCAGTCCACAAAGAATCTTCTGGATTAAGTAAAAATAGCGGTGTACTCATCACAGTTTCCGCCTGTAATGCAGCCAAATTTAATTGCATTGCTTGAAATTTGACAATATCTCGCTCAGTGACAATCCCCAAGGGTTTGTGAATAAAGCATCCTAAATCTGGTTGTGGTTCTTCTTCGCTAATTACTACACAACTGACTCGATACTCAGCCATGATTTGAGCTAAAGTCAGCACTGACACAATTTTCGGGGTACGGATAACTTGAGTATTCATGACATCAGCCACACGTATGACTTTCAGTAGATGAGCGGGTGTTAAAACACTACGAATACTCTTAGGTGAGACGACACCAATGATTTCTCTATTAGTACCTAAAATTGGCAAGTGACGAATTCGATAGCGTCGAAATAGAAATAACGCTCCGAAAATATCACTAAACTCAGCCTGTGATAAGGTAATCACCGGCTTTGTCATCACTTCACCAATTGTTACTTCTTGAAAATTAATACCACCAGCTGTTAACCGAACGATGTCCCTTTCAGTTAAAATCCCTATTAATTCTTTTGCCTGCACCACTAAAACACAGCTGGAGTGTCTTGGATATTTGCTGAAGTCAATTGATGGTGAATCTACAGAAAGTTTACTGTTAGAGCGTGATTGGTTCATTAAAGCAATGACATCTACCAGTAAAGTTTCCGGTGCAACAATCGGCGGATTTTGCTCAATTGCCGCCTCAATAGATGGTTCACTTAGCAGGAGGTCATTAATTTGCATGTTTATTCAAGCTAGGGAACACTGTCTCAAATTTACTAAATATTTGACAATGCCCTTTAATGTTTTACATGGTGATTTGTATCAAAAATGTTACATTTTGTTTCAGTGAAAAGTTAGGAATCGGGGATCGGGGATAAGGGATCGGGAATCGGGGATTGGGTATGGGGTATGAGACATGAATCAGTTAACAGTTTAATTTGATAACTGATAACTGATAACTGATAACTGATAACTGATAACTGATAACTGATAACTGATAACTGATAACTGATAACTGATAACTGATAACTGATAACTGATAACTGATAACTGATAACTGATAAATTGTCTCCCCTGTCCCCTTTCTCCAATCCCCTTTCCCCTTTAAAATCTATGCCTACTACTGATTGGACTCGTCACCACGTTCTTTCTCTAGCTGATTTCACCTCAGCTGAATACGATACCGTACTGCAAACAGCCGCCAGTTTTCAGGAGGTATTATCAAGGCGGACAAAGAAAGTACCAACTTTGCAGGGACATGTGGTAGCAAATTTATTTTTTGAGCCTTCAACTCGTACTCGTAGCAGTTTTGAACTTGCTGCCAAACGCCTTTCCGCAGATACACTTAACTTTGCCTCAGCCTCTTCTTCGATGACTAAAGGAGAGACGATTCTAGATACAGCCAAAACTTATTTGGCGATGGGAACTGATATTATGGTCATTCGCCATAAGGAAGCAGGAGTTCCAAATGCGATCGCTCAGGAAATGGATCGTCTCGGTGTCAAAGTTAGTGTCCTTAATGCTGGTGATGGTCAACATGAGCATCCTTCCCAAGGTCTGTTAGATTTATTTACAATCTGTACTCTGCTTGATCCAGATTCTCCCCGCCTAGAACTTCTCAAGGATAAAAAGATTGCTATTGTTGGGGATATTCTGCATTCACGTGTCGCGCGATCGAATATTTGGAGTATCACCGCCAGTGGTGCAGAATTACATTTAGCAGCACCACCGACTTTATTACCAAAATTATTTGCAGATTTCGGCAAAGATAGACCAGGTAGGCTGTTTGTACATTGGCAATTAGAACCAGCCCTCAAAGAGGCTGATTTTGTGATGACACTACGCTTACAGAAGGAACGGATGACTGCACATTTGCTGCCTTCTTTGCGAGAATATCACCAAATGTTTGGGATTACACGCTCAAAGCTGCAACTGTGCAAACCCAATGTCAAAGTTTTGCATCCAGGCCCAGTCAACCGTGGTGTCGAAATTAGCTCAGATTTAATGGATGATCCAGAATTTAGTTTGATTCAAACACAAGTTACAAGCGGTGTTGCTGTGCGGATGGCGCTGTTGTATTTGATTGGAACTACTAGGGGATAAGGTTTTCATGCTTAGTCTTACAATTACCTGAAGGAACCCCAGTACTGGGAGCCTCTGACTCCGGATCAGCGCGGAAAATACCACCAGTACCATCAGCAAGTATTGCATAGAAAACAATTTGATTGCTGTTATTTAATCCCTTATTGGAAAAATAAATAGCTTTTACTGTCGAGCCAAACAAAGTATCACCTGCAACAATCACCTTATCAGCGACTGGATCTGCTCCAGTAAAAATACCCAAGCCACCGTCTTTAAGGACACCTTTAAATGCTACTGTTCCAACATCATTGATTGCAGGATTCTCGAAAAATTTAAAGTCTTTGCTGTTGTCGGCAATATTAGTTATTGTGCCGTTGTTAACTATAAATATACCTTCGCCGTCTTCCTTTTTTAAGACTCCCTTAAATGCTACGGTTCCTGGATTATTGATAGCTGGAGGAAAAACAAAACTAAACTTACTAGTACTAGTTGTATCAGCTATAGGGATGGTTACTCCATCTGAGGTGATTGTAAAAATACCACGTTCTCCCGTATCTAGCCTAGCTGAAAAGGCAATGGTATTTGCATCATTAATTGCATATCCATCAAAGTCACTGTAAGAACCACTGGTATCAACAACAACAGTTGTTGCTCCATCAATATTCATGAAGATACCACGGCCATTCTCGATCTCAGATGAGAATGCAACAGCAGCTTTGTTATTGATGACAGGAGAACCAAAGGCTCCTCTAGGCTGGCTGCTTTCGGCTATGGTAGTTGTGATTCCGTGATTCACAGTAAAAATACCACTACCTATCGTATCAATATTGGCATCAAAAGCTATAATACCTGAATCGTTCATTGCAGGTTTATTCCCAAACAAACTAAATATCCCACTAGCGTCGGTGATGGTGGAGGTTGTTTCACCATTTCCAATCAAAATGGTACTACTTGTACTTTCTAAATTGGCTGAGAAAACTATAGTCCCATCATTATTGATTGCAGGATTAGACCCAAGTGTAGTAAAACCATCTTTGGTATCAGCAATTTTCGTGAAAGTGAAAGCTGTAGCTTCACCTATAGCAAGCAAGCTGATAGAAAAACTAATTGCTGTTGCTGTTAAAAACTGTTTGATAGTAGCCATAATCGTCTTGTCCTAAAAAGCCCAAGTAGCATTATTGTGAAATATGATACTAAGAGTACTGGTATAAAATAGCAAGGATATACAAATTAATTAATGATTCTACAAATTTCTTCAGTAATATCACTTAAGTAGAACGACTTGAAAAAGCCAAACTATATTAAGTAATGTAAAAAGACTAGGATTCAGTTTGTAGTAAGGACTTTAGTCCTTTTTTGAGAACTAAAGTTCTCACTACGAGCCTTTAATTATTTAACCTGTTCTACTTATCAACTTTAGTTCCTTCAAAATATTAATGTTGACATTTAGATTATTTCGATTATTCTGGAAATATGACTAAAGAAGAAACGGCTCGGTATGCAGATATCTTTGCTGCACTGGGGTCGGAACCACGCTTGGAAATAATGCGGTTGCTGTTTGCAGCTTATCCAGATGGAATGACTGTGGGGGAAATTCAGGAAAAGCTGAAAATTCCCAACTCGACCCTATCTCATCATTTGGAGAAACTGCGGATTGAGGGTTTAGTTAATAGTCGTAAAGACAAACAATTTCTGTGGTACTCAGCGAATGCTGAGACTATGGAAGATTTATTGACTTTTTTATCGACAGGGAGAACAAGACGAGAATTTTTTGGGAATGTTTCTGGTGTTTCTAGCGATCGCATTCCTAATGCAGTCAATAATACATCAATTCAGGAAGGGTTTATGTTGGAAAGATTTTTTGAATCTATATTTGAAAAACTCTTCGGTTTTATGTCAGGTAGATTTCACCTCAGAGGTTATGAAAGATTCACTCAAAAAGCGATTATAGCGATTAGAATTGCTCAAGGTGAATCTCGTCGCTTGGGACATAATTTTGTTGGAACAGAACAAATTTTACTGGGATTAATTGGTGAAGGTAGTGGTATTGCATCCCAGTTTCTCACCTCCGTAGATGTGAACTTAGAAAATGCTCAAATTGAGGTTGAAAAAATTATCGGGAGAGGTTTAGGAAATACAGCTGTAGATGTTCCTTTTACACCCAGAGCCAAGCGAGTATTAGAATTAGCAGTGGAACAGTCGCAACAACTTGGCGTAAATTACATTGGTACAGAACATTTACTATTAGGTATTCTCCGTGAAGGAGGAGGAGTAGCAATAAGAGTATTGCAAAATCTTGGGGTAGATTTAATTTCTTTAGAACAACGTATACGGAGATCTCTGACGTAATTCAGACATAATTCAAAATTTGCCTAATTGATAATAAATTTCTTCAAACACAAATAATATAGTTGTTGATACAACTAAAAAATATTTATTTGTACTCCAAAATACATTTATTTTGGAGATATTTATTAATGTTGGAATTTAGTACTAAACTTCAAGATTCAATATGACTAAAGTCACATGAAATATAAATTAGCTTTTTTTATATTGACAATATAATTAATATGTGGAGCTTCTTAAAAGCATCGTACATCTCATAGGAAAGTCAAATCATAAGTTATTGTATAGGCGCTACTGACTGTGACAAATTTAGTTTGACTTCCTCTGAATTCTCAATTTCATTTGTCTTCGATTCCTCAATCTTAGACTTGAATATTGATGGTTAAGATTTCTTCGTAAACTATCAAAGCAAAACTAGTTGAGGAATCTATACTTTTAGATTTATGAATACAACACACCAAGCTCAAAGCCAACAAACTGCTCTGATTACTGGCGCATGTAGTGGAATTGGTTATCAATTAGCATGTCTTTTTGCTTCTGATAATTATAATCTCGTGTTAGTAGATAGGTGGGCAGAAAAACTAGCTGAGATCGCAGAAGAATTTCCTAAAAAATATGGTATAGCAATAAAACCTATTGTCAAAGACTTATCTAAATCAACATCTCCAGAAGAAATTTTTACTGAGGTGCAAAACTCACATATTAAAATTGATGTGCTAGTAAATAATGCTGGATTTGGTACTTATGGATTATTCCACGAAATTGATCTAACTACAGAATTGGAAATGATGCAAGTAAATGTGGTGTGTCTCACCCATTTAACGAAATTATTTCTCAAAGAAATGGTTAAACAAGGCAGAGGTAAAATATTAAACGTATCCTCAACTGCTGCGTTTCAACCAGGACCTTTAATGGCAGTTTATTTTGCTACCAAAGCTTATGTATTGTCATTTTCGGAAGCGATCGCCAACGAATTAGAAGGTACAGGTGTGACTGTGACTGTTCTTTGTCCAGGCCCTACAGCATCTGCTTTTCATGAAAGAACAGGCATGGCAGACTCTAAACTAGTTAAGGGTAAAAAAATGATGGATGCTCAAACTGTAGCTCAACTTGGCTACAGTGGGTTATTCGCAAACAAAACTCTTGTGATTCCAGGTGTGAAAAATAAGCTATTAGTTGAAATCGTCAAACTTGCGCCAAGAGAGCAAGTCACAAAAATAGTTAGAAGTATGCAGGAAGTGAAATAGATTATAAGTTATAAGTTATGAATTATGAATTTTGTGTATGATTCATAATTCATAATTCATATCTTGTTATTCTCCCGTAATTGAAAGTCCATCAACCCAAATTTTTGGACAAACTCCTCCAGGAGTCAACTCTGGTTCTTTTTCCACAAAAAGAATAGATTTAAGAACTTGGAGAAAATCACCAGCAACAGTCGCTGATTCAATACTCGTCTTCACACCTTTGTTGACAATCCAACCATCAAAAGGTAGAGAAAACGAACCTTGTAATGATTTTACACCTGCATGGAGAGCTTGTAAATCATCAATAAGAATTACATTTTCAGCAGTTTCCAAGCTCAATTCTTGTTCACCTGGTGCAGCAGCAAAAACATGATAAAAGTTAGGACTGACGGTGACTTTTGCACCAATGTTAGCATTTCCTGTGGGTTTAGCATTCATCCTTTTGGCAGTACCTGCACTATGTATAAAACCAGCTAAAACACCATTTTCAATCAATGAAATTTGGCGAGTCGGAGTTCCTTCGCCATCAAAACTTTCTGCGCCAACATTAGCAGGATGCAAAGCATCATCATACACAGAAAGCAGAGGAGATGCTATTTGTTTGCCTAAATCATCAGGAGTAGATAAACTTTGCTTATCGAGAATATTTTGGGCATTAAATAAATTAGAAAAAGCACTCAAAAGACTTAAAAAAGCATCCGGCGAAAAAACCACTGTATACTTGCCAGACTTGACTTTTTCATAGTTCAAGTGGCTAATAGTCTTCTGTGTTGTTTCTTGAATGCAACCATTAATATCTAAACTTTCTAAACTGCGTTCAACTCTAAAAGCACCAGCACTGCGAGGTTTTTTACCATCTTCCTCTGTTTTGCTGTAGAGATAAATAGATGCTAAAGAGTGAGATTCAGTTCTGATAGCACCATCACTATTGAGATAGAATCTATCAATATCTCTTTGAGCTAAATTGTTATAAGGTACTCCTTGAATTGCCGAATGAGCAGCCAAAACTTCTTTTTCAGCCGTCAACAAAGTTTCTATTAATTGAGAAACTGGTGCTTGTGGTGATTTTTCTTTTTTTGGAGTGGCAATCTTAATAGTAGCTTCTGGACTAAAATCTGGCACGTTTTCTTTGACACCAAAGAAACTAGCTTCATAGGCTGTTTTTAAAGCCAATTCTAATCCTTTGGGATCTACATCTGTGGTGCTGGTGACACCCATTGTATTTTCGTCATTCCAAACTCGAACAGTGACACCAGAAAGATTTGAAGCTTTAACTTGCTTAGGCTCACCTTGATCAACTTGTACACTGGTTGCATCTGCACTTGAGCCATAGATATCGAATTTTTTGATGCCAAGTTTATTTGCACTGTCCTTGGCATAATTTGCAATTTCACTGATATTGGGCATAGTCAATTTTAGATTTTAGATTTTGAGTTTGTAGAAAGTTCATTTTGGATATTAGATATTTAGATTTTGGCTAGAAGAACGTGTTTGCTTGCTTCAACTAAATTAATCACTCTTAATGCAAGTTGTTTAGTTCTAGTTTTAAACTGTTGCTCATTCACAATCCAAAATCCAAAATCTAAAATCCAAAATTCTTTAGCGTCCACCAACGGTAATTGAATCAACTTTGATATGAGGTTGTCCAACTGTGGTGTAAATACTCCCACTGATGGAGCCACAAAAACCAGGTGCTAAAGATAAATCTTGGGAACACATGGAAATTTTATTCATAATTTCCTTAGCTTCACCAATTAAGATCGCTCCTTTTAGTGGCTTGGTAATTTTGCCGTTTTCAATTAAATAAGCTTCGTCTACACCAAAGTTAAATTGACCTGTAGCACCAACACTACCACCACCCATTTTTTTACAGTAAATGCCTTTATCAACGGAGGCAAATAAATCTTCGGTTGTGTATTCTCCAGGTGCAATATAAGTGTTACGCATCCGGCTAGCAGCTGCAAAGGTAAAACTCTGGCGGCGTCCGCTACCTGTTCTGGGGTGTCCGGTGCGCCAGGAACCAGCTCGATCTGCTAAAAAGTTCTTGAGAATGCCTTTTTCAATTAATAGTGTTTTTTGGGCTGGCATACCTTCATCATCCATGTCAATTGTACCGAAGGCTTGTTCGGTACGCCCTTCATCCAAAGCGGTTAGACTTTCGTGGGCAATTTTTTCACCCTTTTTATCGGCGAAGGGAGATGTTTTGCGTTCTATTTGGGTGGTTTCCAGCAAGTGTCCACAAGCTTCGTGGAAGATTACGCCACCAAAGTGATTAGCCATGATGATCGGATAAGTACCTGATTCGACGTAATCTGCGTAGAGCATTTTAAGCGCGGATTCAGAGATATGTTCTGCTGATTCTTGATAATCCCAGGTTTTGAGGAAGTTAGGATCACTGGTATTACCAGCACGTTCACCAATAGAAGTACGATTAGCACCATCTGCACATAGGAGATTAAATCCTACAGATTGAGTGAGGCGAATGTCGCGAGCAAAAGTGCCATCACTAGCAGCAACTAGGACTTCTTGCCAATCACGGAAGTAGGTAGCACGACGGGATTGGATATGGTTAGCTTTACGCTGGAGTTGGGCTGTACCATCAAGCAGAATTTCTCCCATTTCTCGGATGGAACTACACAGAGATAACCAGCTATCTTTAGCTCTTTTGGTGGCGTAGTCTCTGAGTAGTTCTAGGTTGATTTCGGGGATTAAAGCATTGGGAGCAGGTAGCTGCAATCCTAGAATAGAAAGCCCTTTTTCTAAAGCTGCTTTCAAACCTGCAAAAGATATGTCATTAGTGCTGACATAGCAGTCTGCATGTCCTTTAAATACTCTAACTCCTGCACCAGTGGAAAGACGTGGTGTAATGCTGGTGATGGTATCTTCTTCTGCAAGACAACTTATGTAGTTAACACGCTCTAAGAAAAATTCGATAAAATCAGCGCCAGCAGCGCGTCCTAGTCCCAAGAGGGTAGCTAGGGGAGCTTCCCAGGTTTCATCGAATCGTTCTGTAGTCGAGGTGTATTGCAGAGTGGGGAGTTGTTGGGACAGAAGTAGGGTATTTGTTAGCATGAATATTCTCTTAGTGCTGGCTGGTTCGGAGGTTTGACTATGTATGCTGGTGTGTTGACTCTCACAGATGACTTTTGGGAATCATCTGTACTAGCTTCTTAAATAGTAGCTTGCCCACTTTAGTGCTTGTGCGCGATCGCACTAATTCCACTAGTTTTTTACAATTCCTAAAGCAGAAAATCCATCAAAATAATCACATCGTGCGACAATAGAAATAGTGGCGTTGCATAATTGAAGTATAAATTCGAGCGATCGCCATGCAATGTCCAAGGTAGATTCAGCAACGCCCAAAAAACAGATTCTATTTCAGTGCATAGGGAGAGACTAGGGTTGCCTACACTCGGCGTAAATATTGATCATATCGCCACTATCCGACAAGCGCGACGGACGGTGGAACCAGACCCAATCGCAGGGGCGGTACTGGCAGAATTAGGTGGTGCAGATGGTATTACAGCCCATCTGCGAGAAGACAGACGACACATCCAAGAACGGGATGTGCGTTTATTGCGACAGACGCTCAGAACACATTTAAATTTAGAAATGGCTGCTACAGATGAAATGGTAGCGATCGCCCTCGATATCAAACCAGATTATGTGACTTTAGTCCCCGAACGACGAGAAGAAGTGACCACAGAAGGTGGATTAGATATTGCAGGTCAAATTGCTAGAATTGGAGAGGTTGTTGATAAACTACAAAGCGCTGCTATTCCAGTGAGTTTGTTTATTGATGCCGAGCATGCACAAATTGAAGCTTCTGTCAAGGTACAGGCGAAATTCATTGAACTGCACACTGGACGATATGCTGAAGCTAAAGACGAAAAAAGTCGCAAGCAGGAATTAGATATGTTAGCAGGCGGGTGCGAACAGGCGATGAAAGCCGGATTGCGAATCAACGCTGGTCATGGACTCACCTACTGGAATGTCTATCCCGTTGCTTGTCTTCCTGGTATGGAAGAACTGAACATAGGTCACACCATCATCAGTCGGGCTGTGTTAGTAGGTATGGAAAGAGCAGTCCGGGAGATGAAATTAGCTATGCGCGGGAATCAGTGAACAGTTATCAGTAAAAAGTAACTGATAACTGATAACTGTTCACTGATAACTGGGGAAAGTCTCTGCGAAATCTAGAAATTTATTGGTAATTACGGACACTGTAAGTAAAATCTGAAACCAAAAATTCTATGAGCGCACAACAATCTCAAGACCTACCGCTTTGGGTACAAGACCGGGATGAAGTCATTACCCAAAGCAAAGATGCTCAATGGCGCTATGGTGTCCCTCCTGATTATGCCGAATCAAAAGCAGGTCTTGCTCAGGAGAGCAAATGCTGTCATTTAGAAGGTTCTTTAGAAGCGATCGTGCAAAACTTGGTGAGAACCTTTGAGATGGAGGTATCTTTTAAAAGTAATCCTCAACAGTGGTTGTCAGTTGTACAAGATAAGTTTCGTATGAGTAGTAACGGCGGCTCACTCTACACTGCTCAAGATGTATATGCCTCTGGAACTTACAATGCATTTATTGGCGATGTAGAAAATTATAAAGCTTCTGAGGAAACCTTTGAATCTTCAGGTAAACTTTTTCGGACTGCGTTTCCAAAAGGATTTTTGTGGGAAGTACTGGAGGTTTATTCTGGACCACCCAACGTTACATTCAAGTGGCGACATTGGGGAACATTTAATGGGCCATATAAAGACTATGCACCCACAGGACAGACGGTGGAGATAGTTGGGATGAGTCTTGCTCGTGTTACAGATGACTTGAAAATTCTTGCTGTTGAGCATTATTTTGACAATAGCGAATTTTTAAACAAGCTGACAAGTGGCAACAAACAGGCTAATGATCAACAACCAGCAAATGCTTGTCCTTTTGGCTCGTGGTTAAAAAGATTAAAGCTGAGATAATTTGTCAAGGACATAGTAGATAATACTATGTCCCCACTTTGAATTTATTTAGCAAAGAACGAAAATGAAAACATACTATTACGTTTTGGCAAGTCAACGCTTTGTGTTAGAAGAAGAACCAATGGAAGAAGTGTTGCGAGAACGTACCCGTCACTATCACGAACAAGAAAAGGAAATAGATTTTTGGGTAGTGAAGCAACCTGCTTTTCTGGAAGTACCCCAGATGGCACAAGTTAAGGCAAAATGTCCGCAACCAGCAGTAGCAATTATTTCTACTAATCACCAATTTATTACTTGGCTGAAACTGCGATTAGAATACGTAATCACAGGTGAATTTCAAGCACCTTCTGAAAGTATCGCCGATCCTTTGGCATCTCTTGCCACTGTGTCTTGATCGGGGATTGGGGAAAGGGGATTGGGGATTGGAAATAGCCAAAAACCAGCCATTCCCCTATTCCTTATTCCCTATTCCCGATCCCCGACCCCTGATCCCCTATATTCATGTATAAATTTCATAATTTACCAAATATTTTAGTAATTAGTTTGACTCTAGCGATCGCCTCTGTTACTTCTTTCATCTCCTTGATCGCTGTGATGAATACTGCTTTTGCCCAAGAACAAAAAATTCCTGTTTGTCAATCTCCCAAACCGGGCGAATATGTGTTATTGGTGATCAGTCCAACTACAGATAGTAGAAATCAATTACGTCGCGCCTTACCGCCTGAGCTTAAGAGTACAACCTGTAGATATCTTAACGATACAGTGACTAGGATCGGTGGATTTAATAGAATTGATGATGCGAACCGTTGGGCTAGGTATGTCAATAGCATTGCGGGTTTGTCGGCTATTATTACTACTCGACCAGCACAGGTAGCAGTAGCACCGACTCAAACACCAAGCTTTCAACCTCAACGTTTGGGAAGTGGTTTTGCTGTCTTAGTAGATTATTTCAACCGTCCAGAACTGGCAAATCAAGTTAAGCAAGCAGTGGGGGGTGATGTGGGTTTTGCAGCTTATGGGCAACGCCATTACTTGCTAGCGACTTATACAACTAATCAAAAAGACGCATACAGTACATTAAAGAAGCTTTCAGAACGAGGTTTTTTTGCAGTGATTGTTGATAGTAGTAAGGTAACGCTGTTGCGATCGGCAGTAACCATACCACCAAATTAAATTGGTCATTGGTCATTGGTCATTGGTCATTGGTCATTGGTCATTGGTCATTGGTCAATAACCACTAACTAGTAACCATTAACCAATAACAAGTTTTCAATTATAGGCATAACTAGCTAAACAAGAGATGGTGATACCTAATGCCGAGCCAGCTATCACCTGAAATGGCGTGTGTCCTAGCAATTCCTTGAGGCGATCGCCTGTAAATTCTGGGTGTTCGTGAAACAATTCATCAATCATTTGATTGAGGATGCGGGCTTGTTTGCCAGCAGCTTGACGGACTCCAGCTGCATCGTACATGACAATAATCGCAAAAACTGTGGCTAGGGCAAATTCAGCAGATGCCCAGCCATGAGTTTGCCCCACACCAACCGCTAAAGCCGTAACTAAAGCTGAATGGGCGCTGGGCATACCTCCGGTTGTGACTAAAACACTCACATTCAATTTCCGATTTTTGATTATTTCAATGATGAGCTTCAAAGCTTGAGCCATCAAACAAGAGAATAGAGCAACCACCAGCACCCGGTTGTCTAAAATATTGCCTATATCCTGCATGGTATTTTGGTCAGGTTAATAACAATGAGCAGCAGTTGTGTGTGAGCTAGTAATAGATGCAACCAAAAATCTCCAATTAACCCAGTGCTGTGCAGCAGAAACTCAGTGTAGACGCGTAGCGGTTTGCCGCAGGCTACAGTCAACCAATAACCAGTAACTGATAACTGTCTAGTGACTGCGACTGGTGATAAAGTGAGCTAGTGCCACTAATGGTTCTGCCGCTTTCCCAAAAGGTTCTAATTCTGTGCAAGCAGAATCAATAAGCTGTTGGGCTTGTTTTTGAGATTTTTCAATTCCCCAGAGGCTTGGATAAGTTACTTTCTTGGCTTTTTGATCTTTACCCACACTTTTTCCTAGCTGTTCTTGTGTAGAGGTGATATCTAAGATGTCATCAATAATTTGAAAAGCTAGTCCAATATTCTTGGCATATCGAGAGAGCCTTTGTATATTGTCTTCCGATGTCCCTGCCAAAATACCACCACAAACTACACTTGCTTCTAAAAGCGCTCCTGTTTTGTGGTTATGAATAAAATTGAGTGTTTCGGAAGAAATATCTGATTTTCCTTCTGATTCGAGATCAAGTACCTGACCACCCACCAAACCAGCAGATCCGACTGCACGCCCCAGAATAGCAATTACTCGTAATACTCGCTCTGCTGGCACATCTTTGGTGTTTATTACTACATGTTCAAAAGAATAAGCTAACAAGCCGTCTCCAGCCAAAACTGCGATATCTTCGCCGTATACCTTGTGATTGGTAGGTTTACCGCGACGATAATCATCGTTATCCATGGCTGGCAAATCATCGTGAATCAAAGACATGGTATGAATCATCTCTAGCGCACACGCAGTTGGCATAGCCATGGCGATGTTTCCACCAGTCATTTCACAGGTAGCAAGGCAAATAATCGGACGCAGGCGCTTACCTCCAGCTAAAAGAGAGTAGCGCATTGCTTCATAAATTTTTTCAGGATAACTCACGGTAATAGCCTGTTCCAAAGCTACTTCACATAGCTTTTGCCTTTCTTTTACATAGGTAATGAGGTCGAAATGGGCTTTTTCTGGAGTTAGTTTCAGGTTATCCGTTGTTACCATTCTTAATTTCCTTAAATTTCTGTTATTTAAGTAACAATTTTAAGGGAAAGAGTCATCGGTCAATCGTCAATAGTCGATGGTCAATAGTTTTTCACAAATGACATAGACGCGCAAGCGGCTATCTACGGTAGGCGCGTAGCGACTTCTGGTAAGTAGCCACTCCGTGTCTACCCGCAGGGTAGGACAAATGACAATGAGCAATAATCACTCTTTACTCTTTAAGCGTTGGCTATAGCTATCCACCGTATTTTGCAATAACATGGCGACAGTCATAGGGCCAACACCGCCAGGAACTGGGGTGAGGAACTCTACCACATTTGCAACTGATTCAAAGTGGACATCGCCGACTAGGCGACTATTACCACTGGGATCAGTGACACGATTTATCCCCACATCTACCACAACCGCGCCTGGTTTTATCATCTGAGCCGTAATTAGTTCTGGACGGCCAACAGCTGCAATTAAAATATCAGCGTTTTTAGTTATGGCTGCGAGATCTTGCGATCGCGAATGGGCAATTGTCACCGTTGCATCAGCTTCTAAAAGCATCAATGCCAATGGTTTACCCACCAAGATACTACGCCCTACCACCACCGCTTGTTGAGAGCGCAAGGAAATTTCATATTCCTGCAACAGGCGCATTACTCCAGCTGGCGTACAACTGCGTAAACCTGGTTCACCCCGCACTAGTTTTCCCATATTTACTGGGTGCAATCCATCAGCATCTTTGTTGGGATCTATTTGGTGTAATAAAGAAATCGCATCTAGATGAGGGGGTAGGGGCAACTGTACGAGAATACCATCGACTCGTTCATCTTGATTGAGATTGTCAATGACTTCTTCAAGTTCAGCTTGAGTGGTTTGTGTAGGAAAATGCTTACCAAAAGAGGACATACCAATTTTCGCACAGGCTTTTTCTTTACCACGCACATAAGCAGCTGAAGCTGGGTTATCGCCTACCATTAGCACTGCTAAACCAGGCGGTCGTCCCATTTGGGGTTGTAATCTGGTAATAGTAGCAAATAATTCTTGCTGAATTTTTGTTGCTAGGGCTTTACCATCAAGCAGTTTTGCAGTGTTTGTTTCCATCACTATTACCAATTACCAATTACCCATTACCTATTTTCTCAGATATGTAACGGAACTGATTTATTGTAAATAGCGACAAACCAACCATTGATGCCAAAATTCTCTCCCAGGGTATCTTTTATGCTACAGGCACCAAAATTTTACCTTCCTTTCACAGTTTTCCATTTGGGATTGACTTACTTTCTCGTGGCAGGATTAATAAGTTGTAGTAATTTCAGTTTTTCTGGTATCAATGCAATTGGTGCAAATGTGACTCCGATTCGAGAACTGCGATCGCAACCAGATAGTAATACAACAGTATACATCCAAGGCAAGGTTGAAAAAATTGCTCCCCTGTTAAAAAAACAAGCCTATCTGGTAAAGGACGAGACTGGTAAAATTTGGGCTATTACCAATCAAACAAATGTGCAAGTCGGAGATCAAGTAGTAATCAAAGGTCAAATTCGCTACCGCAGTATTCCGATTGCAGGCAAAGAATATGGGGAAGTGTATATCGAAGAGAAGTAATAATAATAACGTCACACTGTCCTCATCAAAAATTTATGAGTAAGCAACTAGTGCATGTAGCGATCGCTATTCTCTACCAAGAAGACAAATTTCTGATGCAACTGCGCGATAACATCCCCAATATTCTCTACCCTGGTTACTGGGGACTATTTGGTGGACACATTGAGTCTGGAGAAACGCCAGATATAGCTGTCAAGCGAGAAGTTTTAGAGGAAATTGGCTATAATCTACCACCAATAGTGTCTGAATTTGGCTGCTATGCTGATGATTCTGTGGTGCGTCACGTCTTTCAAGCACCGTTGTTGGTGGAATTAAACCAACTTGTTCTTAACGAAGGTTGGGATATGGGTTTAGTAACACTAGAAGACATTGACCAAGGACAATGTTATTCCAAAATCGCAGGGGAAATTCGGCCTCTTGGGCCAGTGCATCAGCGAATTTTGTTAGATTTTATGAGACATAAGAATGGTTAGTGGTTAGTGGTTAATATGCAATCTGTAAATCAGCTACCCAGATGGTTAACTTTCGCTTTAGCATTTCCTTTGCTCATCTTAAATGGTTGGGTATTGCTTCAGGTAATTAATTATTTTCAACCTTTAGTAAGCATTGTTATTGCGGCTATTTTATTAGCTTTTATTCTGGATTATCCGATTCGATTTGTGCAAGGAAGAGGCGTGCAACGTAATTTTGCCATATCTGGGGTACTTCTTTTAGCTATACTCATATTAGTAGGTTTAGGTATTACTTTAGTACCGCTCATTATCCAACAACTCAACGAATTAGCTAATATTTTGCCCACATGGATAGATTCTGGAAGACAACAACTACAAGCTTTGCAAAATTGGGCAACAACAGAACAGTTACCTTTTCATTTAAGTGGATTAATCCCCCAACTTCTCGATAGAATCTCCAACCAAATTCAAAATTTTACGGGTAGGATATTGAGCTTTGCTTTAGATACTATTGGTAGCTTAGTTAATGTTTTATTAACAGTAGTATTGACTTTCTATCTAGTCTTAAATGGAGAACGTCTTTGGGATGGGATATTTTTGTGGTTTCCATCTCATATTGGCTTACAAGTGCGTCAGTCATTACGAGAAGACTTTCAAAATTATTTTATTGGACAAATAACATTAGCGACTATCTTAGCATCAGGAATTACCCTAGCTTTTTTGGCGTTACGAGTTCCTTTGAGCTTACTTTTTGGATTAGTAATTGGGTTTTTTGCTTTGTTTCCTTTTGGTACAGGAGTAGGTATTACTATAGTAAGTTCTTTAGTAGCATTAAGTAATTTTTGGTTAGGAGTAGAAGCTTTAAGTGTAGCAGTAGCAATTGACCAATTTAACTACAATTTTGTTGCTCCTCGCATTCTGAGTAATTTAACTGGTTTAAATCCAGTTTGGGTAGTAATCTCTTTATTAATAGGAGCAAAATTAGGAGGACTACTAGGACTTTTAGTTGCGATTCCTTTAGGAAGTTTTATCAAAAGTGTTGGTGATAATTGGCGTGAGGGAAAATTCAGTCCCGCAACTGACGAGGATATTAAATACACTTCCCAAATTCAGACAGCTAAAAATCTTTGAATTATTTCCTGACTAAGTTCATGAGTAGAACCAGAAGCGACAATACCACCTTTTTGCATAGCGTAATAGTAATCAGCTTGTCGGACAAAGTGTAGGTGTTGTTCTACTAATAAAACAGAAATACCAGTGGTAGCAACAATGCGACGAACTGCGGCTTCAATTTCTAAAATAATTGAAGGTTGAATTCCTTCTGTGGGTTCATCTAGTAAAAGTAATTGAGGTTGTCCCATTAAAGCACGAGCGATCGCCAATTGTTGTTGTTGTCCACCACTTAAATCACCACCCATACGCGCAAGCATAGTTTTCAAAACTGGAAATAGTGTCAAAATATCTTCTGGAATCTCTTGATTTTTCGCTGGTTTTCTTCTCGCTTCTAAACCCAATAAAAGATTTTCTTTTACCGTTAAACGTGGTATTATTTCGCGTCCTTGGGGTACATAACCAATTCCCATTTTTGCTCTTTGATCGGGAGATTTGGAATTGATGATAGTCTCAGCCAGAGTAATTGTACCGCCGCGAGGTTTGAGTAACCCCATAATTGTTTTGAGGAGAGTAGTCTTCCCCACACCATTGCGTCCGATGAGACAAACCATTTGTCCATCTGGAACACTCAAATCTACATTCCGAAGAATGTGACTTTCGCCGTAATAAACATCAAGATTAGATATTTGCAACATTATTTTGGTTATTGTTCATTGGTCATTGGTCATTGGACTTTAAGAGTCGTCTTTTGTAAACAAGTATTTGTATTTCGCTGATGAGTGTTTGATACTCGACGACAGGGGAGAGTAAAAGATGAACAGAATCTATCAAAAATATTCTCCCTGTTCCCTTTTAAAGATCAATCTTGCTGTTGTCCCAAATAAACCTCAATCACGCGAGGATCATTTTGCACTGCTTCGATATTACCTTCACACAACACCGAACCTTGATGGAGAACTGTGACTTTTCTAGCTATTTGGCGTACAAATTCCATATCATGTTCAATCACCAAAATTGAATGACTCTGTGCTAACGCCAAAAGTAATTCTCCGACATTATAAGTTTCTTCATCAGTTAACCCAGCCACAGGTTCATCAACGAGTAATAAATCAGGAGACTGCGCTACCAGCATCCCAATTTCTAAACGTTGTTTTTCGCCGTGAGAAAGTAAACCTGCTGGGATATCCGCCTTATCTGTTAAACCTATTGTTTCTAGTAATCCTTTCATACTATTTTTTTCCGCATTACTAGGACTTCCCAACAAAGTAGAAAATACATGCTTATTGCGATTACTAGTAAGTTCCAGATTTTCACGAGGTGTTAAATTGAGATATATTCGAGGAGTTTGGAATTTACGACCAATTCCTAAACGTGCAATTTGATGTTCTTTAAGAAAACGTAGATTTTTACCTTTAAATAAAACTCGTCCTTTTGTTGGTTGGACTTTACCTGTGATCACATCGAGAAATGTTGTTTTACCAGCACCATTCGGGCCAATTACTACTCGTAATTCTCCCACATCCATGCTAAAGTTTAACTGATTTAATGCCTGAAACCCATCAAAAGTAACAGTGAGGTTTTCAGTTTCCAAGATTTTGGCGTTCATGCTGCACTTCGGCGTCTTGTTCTAAACTGGGATAAGTAGCAATTTCAGAAGGACGTTGTAAAAAAGAAATTTTTTGATCACGCAACCATCCAACTATGCCATCTGGTAGGACTGTAACAACTATTAAAAATAGCGCACCCTGGAAAAATAGCCAGTTGTCGGAATATTGTTCGCTCAAGAAAACACGAGCATAATTAACAAGCAAAGTACCTAAAATTGCTCCTACTAACGTGGCGCGTCCACCCACCGCAACCCAAATTACCATTTCAATCGAAAAAGCAATATCCATCGCTCTAGGTGATACAGAACCACTTTGAAGAGTGTAAAATGCTCCAGCAATTCCGGCTATTGCTCCCGAAACAGCAAAAACCAACACTTTAAATTCTGTAGGATTGTAACCCGAAAAACGCACCCGACTTTCATCATCACGAATTGCTATGAGTAACCTGCCAAAACGTCCACTTGTTAACCAGCGACAAAGAGTATAGGTAGTAACTAGAAACAATACCGTGAGAGTATAGAAAATAAACTGCGTTTTGGAATCGCTAACTGTTGCTCCAAAGAAAGTTGTAAAATCTATTAATCCATTCGTACCATTAAAAAGTTTTTGTTGACCATTAAAGAAATTGAAAAAAACAATTGTCGCAGCTTGCGTCAAAATCGAAAAATATACTCCCTTGATGCGATTACGAAATACCAAATATCCTAATATTCCTGCTAAGACTGCGGGGATAACTACCACAGCAACAACCGCAAAAGGAAACGAATAAAAAGGTTTCCAAAACCAAGGTAATTCAGTCACTCCATATAGTCCCATAAACTCAGGTAACTCACCTTGAGGAACTTGCAGCTTTAGGTACATAGCGATCGCATATCCACCCAAACCAAAGAAAATTCCATGTCCCAAACTCAATAACCCAGTAAAACCCCAAATTAAATCTATACCTAAAGCCACAATTGCCAGCGATAAAAATCGTCCCAGCAAATTCAGCCGAAAGCTAGACAAAACAACAGGCATAATTAAAATCAGGATGAGTGCGATCGCCACCACCATCCCCACTTCAAATAAAATTAATCTTCTTCTATTTCTTTTCATATTCTTTTAATCGCCAATCCCCATTTCCTATTCCCCTTTCCCCAATCCCCGTTCCCTTATTCAAACATCAACAGTACGTCCCTTCTGTGGAAAAATACCAGCAGGTTTCCACTGTAAAAACGCAATAATCAACGCAAACACCATCACTCTAGCCATACTTGTCGTCGCAAAAAATGTAAAAAAATCTGCTAAAGGTTGAACAGGAGTCAACAACAAAGCTAGAGTTCCAGAACCAATCAAAAAGTTCACCGTTCCAATCGCCAATGCTGCCACAATACTACCGATCAAGTTGCCTACACCACCAACAACCACAACCATAAAAGTATCGATAATATAATTTTGCCCTGTATTTGGCCCCACAGAACCGAGTAAACTAATTGCACACCCAGCCACACCAGCCAATCCCGAACCCAGCGCAAAAGTCATCGCATCAACTTTTTGTGTCGGGATACCCAAACAAGCGCTCATACTACGATTTTGTGTGACAGCGCGAATTCTTAATCCCCAATTTGAACGTTGTAAAAATAGGTAAATACCCACCACACAAACAACAGTCAAAGCAATAATAAATAACCTCGCAAAAGGTAATTGCACACCACCCAAAGACATACCCCCTCGTAACCAACTAGGTGCAGTCACATCGACATTTTGAGCGCCAAACCAAGGTTGAGTCACTGCTAATTTATAAGTAGCGCTTAAAAAATTGCTGACAGCGATTGTCACCCCTAAAGAAAGTAATAAGATTACTGTCACAATCCAATTACGAACCCGTCCCAAATTTGTGCGAGAATTCAAAACCCATAAACCACCAAAAAACAATAGACAAAACAGAGTGATCGCAATTACCAAAACCCAATTTACACTACGAACAAACTGCTGCAAAATCAAACTCACACCCCAAGTTGCTAACAGAGTTTCTAGAGGACGTTTGTAGAGATAACGCACCACACCTCTTTCTAAAACTAATCCCACAATTGCTGTGAGTAAAAAAGCAAAAATCAGAGCAAAAAATATATAACTCTCAAACCAGATTCCACCGAGTTGCTTACTAACATTTTGCACCACAAATGTAGTGTATGCTCCCAACATCATCAACTCGCCATGTGCCATATTAATGACACCCATCAATCCAAATACAATGGCAAGACCTAATGCTGCAATTAACAATACAGCACCGATACTAATACCATTAAATATGGCATCTAAAAACCCTGCTAACACATTGCCCCCAATAAGTTATTAAATTCAGTTATCAGTTAGAGGTTATTAATAAAGTAAAAGTAAAATCATTGTAGGATGTGTTAGGCGCATTTTTTGATCTCAATTTTCACGAAAAACATGATAAAAGCGCCTAACGCACCCTACTGGCGTGGCACAGCTCAAATAGTGCATTAATAAACCGCAGAGGAAGCAGCGAAAAGTTTGTAGACGCTTTGCGGCGTACCCCTACGGGGAAGCAAGCTACGCGCAAGCGATCGCATACACACATTGTCTTCCTGTTCCCTGTTCCCTTTATCAAAGCGCAATTTCATAATAAGGCAATGGGTTTTGCCCTGCGCCCATCAACCAACGCGCATCGGGTTTCCAAGCACCGTTGAGTTCTTCGCGGCGGCGAGTGTGGACTTTTAGTTGATCATCTGCAAATTTCAGCAGGTTGTATTGCAGGGGATAACCGGGAACCCATTCGCGGATGGGTGCGCCAAATGTGCCAGCACAGATGATATCAAGTTTGCGTCCGCCTGCACTCATATCATATTTATAGAGGCTGGTTTCGGCTTTGTGGATGTGTCCGTGGAGGGCGAAGCGGAAGCCTGCTTTTGCTAATTGTTCCATAAAACCATGATCAATGATCCGGTCTTCAAAAGCGCTGGTGAGGGGATGGTGCCAAACGGCTATTTTCAGACAGTGTTGATATTCTGGATTTTTGCGGATATCGGTAATGGCTTTGTTAATTGCTTGGGCGTTGATGCTGGCGCGGGATTTGTAATGATGATCCAATTGCCAAGCTGAATTTAAAGCCAGGATGAGCAGCTTTTGTGATTGGAAGTGGTGGAGAATGGCTTGCTGTTCGTAGTCGAAAGGATAGGGTTTGTTTTTGATGTCTTGATAGAATTGGCTGAAGTGGGCAAAGCGTTGTTGATATTTTTCTTCGTCTCGAACTTCAATATAGTTACCACCATCAATATAGTTTGCTTCATTGAGTTTGCCCCGATATTCTTCGCGTCGATGTAAGTTATAAGCCTTTTTTGCTAGATCCCAGTTAAGATCATGGTTGCCGGGAACGATGACAATTTGCTCTGGTTGCAGTTGGAATTCTTCGCTAAATTTGTCTAGAAAATCTTTGGCGGCGTTGTATTCTTCTGGGGTTGATTTGTTGGCAATGTCACCGGAAAGGATGAGGACATCGAGACGGAAACAATTGAGTTCTTGATATAAATCTTCAGCGAGTTGGTTATACCAATTGTCGGCGTTTTCGGAAGTGCCAAAGTGTAAGTCGGAGAGGTGGAGAATGTTATACGTCGTCATGCAGATAGAATTGGGTGTTGCTGGTGAGAGAGGTGTTGGAGTAAGGGAATAGTTGTAGAACTTGCAACGTTCTTGAATTGCAGCAATTGTATCTAGCAAACTGATTTTTGTATTTGTTCTCAAAATATTATTCAGTTCAGGCATGAGTTGAGGATCAGCGATATTTCCTAACGCTTCAGCAGCCCTCCAACGCACATCAGAATATTCATCGTTCAAGGCAAGTTTCAAAACCTCAACTGCCTCTGCACCGCCGATTTCTCCTAACGCATCAGCAGCCCTCCAACGCACATGAGAATATTCATCGTTCAAGGCAAGTTTCAAAACCTCAACTGCCTCTGCATCCCCGATTTTTCCTAACGCTTCAGCAGCCTTACAACGCACATGAGAATATTCATCGTTCAAGGCAAGTTTCAAAACCTCAACTGCCTCTGCATCCCCGATTTTTCCTAATGCTTCAGCAGCCCTCCAACGCACATGAGAATATTCATCGTTCAAGGCAAGTTTCAAAACCTCAACTGCCTCTGCATCCCCGATTTTTCCTAACGCTTCAGCAGCCCTAATACGCACAAGAGAATCTTCATCGTTCAAGGCAAGTTTCAAAACCTCAACTGCCTCTGCATCCCCGATTTTTCCTAATGCTTCAGCAGCCCTAATACGCACATGAGAATCTTCATGGTTCAAGGCAAGTTTCAAAACCTCAACTGCCTCTGCATCCCCGATTTTTCCTAACGCTTCAGCAGCACTCCAACGTACATCAGAATATTCATGGTTCAAGGCAAGTTTCAAAACCTCAACTGCCTCTGCATCCCCGATTTTTCCTAACGCATCAGCAGCCCTCCTACGCACATCAGAATATTCATGGTTCAAGGCAAGTTTCAAAACCTCAACTGCCTCTGCATCCCCGATATTTCCTAACGCTTCAGCAGCCCTAATACGCACATGAGAATCTTCATGGTTCAAGGCAAGTTTCAAAACCTCAACTGCCTCTGATGAGCCGATTTTTCCTAACGCTTCAGCAGCCCTAATACGCACATGAGAATCTTCATGGTTCAAGGCAAGTTTCAAAACCTCAACTGCCTCTGCACCGCCGATTTCTCCTAACGCTTCAGCAGCCCTCCAACGCACATCAGAATCTTCATGGTTCAAGGCAAGTTTCAAAACCTCAACTGCCTCTGCACCGCCGATTTCTCCTAACGCTTCAGCAGCCCTCCAACGCACATCAGAATCTTCATGGTTCAAGGCAAGTTTCAAAACCTCAACTGCCTCTGATGAGCCGATTTTTCCTAATGCTTCAGCAGCCCTCCAACGCACAAGAGAATCTTCATGGTTCAAGGCAAGTTTCAAAACCTCAACTGCCTCTGATGAGCCGATTTTTCCTAATGCTTCAGCAGCCCTCCAACGCACAAGAGAATCTTCATGGTTCAAGGCAAGTTTCAAAACCTCAACTGCCTCTGATGAGCCGATTTTTCCTAACGCATCAGCAGCCCTCCAACGCACAAGAGAATCTTCATGGTTCAAGGCAAGTTTCAAAACCTCAACTGCCTCTGATGAGCCGATTTTTCCTAACGCATCAGCAGCACTCCAACGTACATCAGAATATTCATGGTTCAAGGCAAGTTTCAAAACCTCAACTGCCTCTGATGAGCCGATTTTTCCTAACGCATAAGCAGCACTACTACACACATCAGAATCTTCATGGTTCAAGGCAAGTTTCAAAACCTCAACTGCCTCTGCACCGCCGATTTTTCCTAACGCATAAGCAGCCCGACTACGCACATCAGAATCTTCATGGTTCAAGGCAAGTTTCAAAACCTCAACTGCCTCTGCACCGCCGATTTTTCCTAACGCATAAGCAGCCCGACTACGCACATCAGAATCTTCATCGTTCAAGGCTGGCTGTATGTGAGGAATGGCTTTATCAGAACGGGTGATTTCCAAAAGCTGAATCTTAACTATTGTGGGAATTTCTAATTTGGCAATAAATCCAACAGTTTGCGCTTGAAATTCTGATTTTACTGCACCTGCCAACCTTGCCCCTAGCCGCAAATCTACTTCTAAGGCTAACTCCACAATTCGCAGTGCTTGCTTTTCATCCTCCACCAACTCCAACATCAATACTAGAGGTTCCGTCCATTTGAGGTAATTTAAATATTTTCGTATCAGTCTGTCTTCGTTCTTCAGCAAATCTGGTAACTGTTTTAGTAGGCTCTCGGCGGTGTAATATTCCTGTATGAGTTGGTGGCGAAACTCAATTTTGTCTCCTGCTGCCAGTTGAATGAGATGATATTTAAGTAAATCATTTAGCCAGGATATCGCCCTGTCGCGTGGTTTATCAAATTGCTCCTGTTGCAGAAACGCTGTCAGTATCTCCTCTGCTTCTTCCCTGGATATGGCAACTTGCAACTCTGTCTTTTCTTTGCCTTGAGTCATTCGCAACGCTAAATGTTGCAACATTCGTTGCCACCACCGCCGCGAATTATCCGTAACTAGCACACCCTCTAAGCGCTGATTCTCGCAAAATTGAGTAAATTGGCGAAACACCATCCCCAGATTTGGCGGTATATTGTGCGTCTGGTGAAACAGAGAACACAGCATCATCAATAGTAGTGGTGTTTCCCCAAATTCCCGCAATCGATTACCCAACTGTCGTAACATCTGCTCACCCTGTGCTGGCAGATATTTTTTGACAAACTGCTGCATCTGCGCTTCTGTCAAGGGCTGCATTTCCAGCTTTTTGGTAATATTTAAATCACCCCCTACACCTAAATCTCGTGTGGTGAAAATCATTGGTGTGGTTTTCTGGTAGTCTAGCCGAAACTTCAGCAAATCCCGTCGTGCCTCTTCTGACGGTAATTCGTTCACGCCATCAACCAACAGCATTAAGCAACCTTGACGTAAGCAATTTTTAAGTTTGTCATCATCTACATCTAAATTGGGATCATGTCGTTGGATAAATGTTTGTATCAAATCCAGCACTGATTTTTTGTAATAGCGCAGTTCTACCAACACCGGAATTTTGACTTGCTGCTCCTTTCGCGCCCGCTTTGCCTCTTCCAGCAACAACCGGGCTAACGCCGTCGATTTCCCCGAACCAGGACGCCCTACTAGTAATACATGTTTGTCTTGATACTTATTTAATCCCTCTAATACACCCAAGCGCTCAGTTTTCTCTCGCCCTTCCCTGGATTCTTCTTTTTCAGATTGCACCGTCTGCACCATCAAGTCAAATTGCCAAGATGATGCTTTCTGATCAACTCGCTGCCGTCCCGCCACATCCGTCACCGTATAATGTTGCTGCCAGTGGACGTATTTATCATCGTCGCAGAGTGATTCTAAATAGCCAGTCCAGTTGATCATGCTGTGTGGAACAGTTGGTTGCTTGGGAGTTCAGATCCGCCTATGATCGCGATCGCAGTCTCATAGCTAAAGTTTACTTCAGTAAGCTGTTTGGCAGAAATTGCTGCAAGGAACCCGGAAATTGCTCCAGGCTGCGTGGAACACGCAAACGTCTACCCTGAAATTGCTGCAAGGAACCCTGAACCTGCTCCAGGCTGCGTGGAACACGCAAACGTCTACCCTGAAGCTGCTGCAAGGAACCCTGAACCTGCTCCAGGCTGCGTGGAACACGCAAACGTCTACCCTGAAGCTGCTGCAAGGAACCCTGAACCTGCTCCAGGCTGCGCGAAGCACTCAACCTAGATTTGTGTGTAGTCTTTTGTCTCAAAAGTCGCATATTATAAGATAAAGTACGAAATTTTACCAAACAATATCCTATCTTTATATATTAGTCTCAATCTAAATCTCACTGAATCTCTGCCCTGATCAATGTCTAACCCAACCCCGGCCGAACCTCAGCCTAAATCCCTCAACGATTTTGAATTAGACTTGCTGAAACAGGAATACTTTTTTCTGCAAAATACTATCGAAGACTATAACAAGCAGATTTGGGTAATCAAAGCGCTGGGAATTACTGGTACTGGGGCTATTTTAGCGTTGATGTTACAGCAAAAACCAAATGCTAGTAGCATTGCTTTGATCGGTTGTGCGATTCCCATATTTTTCTGGATTTTGGAAAGTCAATGGAAACACTTTCAGCGTGGTTTCTATCCGCGTGCAGAAAAAATTGAATCTATTCTGACTCAAAAGTATGGTTTAAATAGTCCTGCGATCTACAGCAGTTGGACTCATGCTTTCAAGCGCACCCCCACCCCGAAACGTAAAGGTTATCTCTGGGATGGTTTGTTGAATCGCAGCGTTTTTATCAGCTATGTGTTAGAAATTATCTTTCTCGTGTTTATGGCTGCTGTTGCTCCGAGAATATGGAAATAGAATTTCCAAAAAAGCACAAGTTTAAAAACTCGCCTGCGATTCAAATCGCAGAATTTGGTAGGGTGCGTTATGGACGGAACGTCCTAACGCACCGAAAACCACCGGATGGTGCGTTGCGCTGCGCGACAACACACCCTACATAAGATTTATATCAGCTATCAGTTTGATTTTTCACTGATAACTGTTAACTATTAAGCTTTGTATTTACCACCTTTATTTGGGTCTGACCAATCACAAGCAAATCCCTTGGTTTCTTTCACAAATTGATTCCAAGGAACTGGATCAACTGGTGCGGGAGTCGCATAGACAATTTCAAACAAACCATCATCTCTGACTTCACCAATTCGCACAATTTTGGATATGTGATGATTGGCTTCCATTGTGACTTTCCCTTCAGGTGCATTCAGAGTTTGTCCATAGGCTGCGGTGCGGACTTTGGCGATGTCGGTAGAATTGGCTTTTTCTACTGCTTGTTTCCACAAATAAACTCCGATATATGCTGCTTCCATTGGGTCATTTGTGACGCGATCGCTACCATATTCTTTTTTAAAAGCTTCGACAAATTTCTTATTTTCGGGAGTATCAACTGTCATGAAATAATTCCAAGCGGCGTAGTGTCCTTTAAGATAATCAACACCGATGGCTTTGACTTCTTCTTCAGCAATACTTACAGACATGGTGGGATATTTATCTGGTGTCAATCCAGCACCTTGTAATTGTTTGAAGAATGCAACGTTGCTATCACCATTTAGGGTATTGAAAATTACGCCTCCGTTGGGCAATGTTTGTTTAATTTTAGTGATAATCGGCGTAACTTCTGTGTTACCGAGTGGTAAGTAATCTTCGCCGACTGTTTTACCGCTCTTTGCTTGCAATTGCGCTTTAATAATTGTGTTAGCTGTCCGGGGAAAAACGTAGTCGGAACCTACTAAAAAGAATTCTTTGCCTTTATTTTTGAGTAGCCAATCAACAGCAGGTTCAATTTGTTGATTTGGAGCCGCGCCAGTGTAGAAAATGTTATTAGAACATTCTTGACCTTCATACTGCACCGGATACCAAAGCATATGATTTTTGCTTTCAAATACCGGCTTAACATTTTTACGGCTAGCAGAAGTCCAGCAACCAAAAACTACAGCAACTTTATCTTGATCAATTAGTTTGGTGGCTTTTTCTCTAAAAGTATCCCAGTTAGAAGCACCATCTTCGACAATGGGTTCAATTTGCTTACCTAAGACACCGCCAGCAGCGTTGATTTCTTTAATTGCTAATTTTTCGGCATCTACAACGCTTTTTTCGCTGATAGACATTGTACCGCTAAGAGAGTGCAAAATTCCCACTTTAATGGTGTTTCCATTACTCGCAGCACTGACAGGAGAAGCCGCATCAGATGCTACTGGGGCTGGATTTTCTGCGGTATTTGTAGAAGAATTGTTGGCACAAGCCTTTAAGAAAAAAGTTCCTCCAAAAGATGCGGAACCATAGACCAAAAATTTACGCCGATTAAGTTTCATATCTAAATTGTTTTGCTCAAATGAATTAGCTAAAAACTTTTGCAAGCATGTTAGTGTTACATTTAACTAGGAAACAGTCTATTTTGATACTGTTTGTTATCAAAGGTTAATAATAAGTAGTTGTGCAACGCGATCGCATCATAAATCTAGTCAGCGTTACCTTAAAAGACAAAGATCCCCGACTTCGCAAAAGTTGTCGGGGATCTAAGTGTATTTTTGATGAGCGATCGCATTCCCAGAAGCCGCTATACGACTACGTACTCTTCAAATTCACGTTGATCACAAAGATCACAAAAATTGTTTGATTTTTGATCTTTTGATCTATGGAGAACATTGTAATGTTGGTTACAAACATGCAAGGGGAGCATCCCAAAATTTACATGAAACCCTTTTCTCGACTCATTTAAACTTTTTTTGTCCTGTACTTAGATACTCCCTTTGCAAAAAGCCTATTCGCACAGCCAAATCCTGAGAGTTCCGTCAGCACTACTACTGGCAAGAATCTGTCCATTTCGGCTAAATGCTAGAGAATAAACTTCATCTCCATGTCCAGCAAGAGTACAAATTTCCTCTTTTGTTTTTAGATCCCACAGTTTAATAGTTTTGTCGGCACTACCGCTTGCAAGAATCTGTCCATCTCGGCTAAATGCTAGAGAATAAACTTCATCTCCATGTCCAGCAAGAGTACAAATTTCCTCTTTTGTTTTTAGATCCCACAGTTTAATAGTTTTGTCGGCACTACCGCTTGCAAGAATTTGTCCATTTCGGCTAAATGCTACCGCATAAACCAGAGATAAATGTCCTTTGAGAGTAGCAATTGCTTGTTTGGTATTGAGACTCCATAGTTTGATAGTTTTGTCGTGACTACCACTGGCTAAAATTCCTCCTAATTCCTCTTGGCAAGGGAAAAGGGGGCTGATAGTTACAGAATTAACCCAGTCTCCATGTTCCATGACTGGGAGATGTCCACAGGAGGTGCGAACTGCTTTTCCTGTTGTGAGATTCCATAGTTGAACAGATCTACCGCGATCGCCACTGGCAAGAATCTGTCCATCTGGACTAAAGGTAATAGAATTAACACCGTAGGATTTTCCAGTGAATTGCTGAATGATCTTTCCTGTTTCTAAATCCCATAATTCGATAGTCTGACTTAGACCACAACTAGCAAGTGTTTTACAATCAGGGCTGAAAGCAATAGATTTGAGGATGCCTGTATTTCCTTTTAAGGTGCAAACTATTCGTCCTGTTTCTAGATTCCATAGTTTAATAAACGAACTACCGCTTGCAAGCATTTTGCCATCTGGGCTAAGAGCAATAGCTTGTGACTTACATGCAAAAGTATGTATACACCTGAATTTTTTAGATTTTGGTAATGAAGTACTTTGGAATACAGCGCTAGTATCTGTCAGTGTTGGTGCTTCCACATAATGAGAATTTTGTTGCAGAGATGGCAATAGAGCAGAAGCATCAGAACTCCCAGCTACCTTTTCAAGTTCATATTCCAAGCTAGAGGCAGGTGTTTTGGGTAAGGCAGAAAATACATTAGATACATGTGAGAGTGAAAACATGGTTATTTTCTTAAGAAATGTGAAAAAAGTATGTTTTTAAACGCTGATTTCCAAGCCAAAGCAAATACTTGAGCTGGAATATCTAATTATTAAGATATTAACAATACCTTCGCCAAATTTATGAACTGGTAGAACAAGGATCGGCAGGGTGGATGCGTCCTAAATTGGTAACTCTGTGGAAAATATTGGCAAGTAAAATTGGGTCTGGTTTTTCCGGAAGGAGT
>JAHHHW010000103.1 GCA_019359115.1 Pelatocladus maniniholoensis HA4357-MV3 | reverse complement strand
CCGTATTTCTCAAATTCGAGCAATCCCCTCTCTTGCCCAAGTTATTCGGGAGAAATCTTCTCTCATTCCATTAGGCTGGTCGTGGCAGCTTGAATCACTGCCTACCCCGAATTATTGAGCCGATACTAAATAATTTTATTAATGCTTAATTACTGATTACAGATGCTATGAATGCACTGATGTTGATACCTGTGGACGAACATTTGATAATTGCCACGGTAATTGGTGACGATTAAACCAAAAATCTACACAAACACCTGTAATAAATAGTACTAATAACATAAGTAATTGTGTGCGGGCAAACTTACCGCGTGAGTTCTCACTCAAGCTAGATGAATGTAAATTTAAGTTCTCATCAATTTGATGATGTCTCATATTAAACCTTCACATAATATTAACCCTGTTTTTTTATTTAGAAAATTTGGTGAGAATTTCTACGCTGTTTAGCTATTTGGTTTTACTCTCAATTTACCTAAAAAAAAGTTGAAAAACAGGGGAGAAATCGGGTAAAAATTGGGTAGCAAAAGTTAGAGCATATCTAACGCATCTGATTTACTCGAAACCAGCGATAGCCGTATGCTTCTAATGAGATCGAGGAGGAATCACCATTAAGGGGTTCATATTGGCGATCGCTAAATATCTCAATGAGATGGGTATATTTGTGTGACTTAAATGTCGCTATGCATGGTTGATCTGCTAAATTGTGTAGGGCGATAACTGCTTTACCTTCCCACTCACAGCAGTGAGCCAATACACACGGCTCGTCAGTTTCCAAAATCTGCCATTTACCCCAGCCAAACTCCGGACACTGTTTGCGAATGCGAATGATGTGTTCCATCCAATTCATTAAGGAAGTGCGATCGCGTTGTTCGACTCTTACATTTACTTGTTTGTAGCTGTACTCTCCTTCTTCAATCACAGGTCGAGTCAGGGAAGCAGGTGAGGCGGTGGAAAAGCCGCCGTTGGCTGCATCTGACCATTGCATGACTGTACGAACGCTATCTCTACCTTCAAGTGATAGATCATCACCCATACCGATTTCTTCGCCATAGCGTAGCAGAGGCGTACCAGGTAGACTGAATAATAGACTATAGGTAAGTTCGATCCGATGCCTATTGTTTCCTAACATTGGTGGTAGACGACGGCGAATACCATGTCCGAAAATTTGCATATTCTTTTCGGGAGCAAAGGCCTGGAAGATTTCTTCACACTCAGAATCAATGATCTGATCAAGGGTAAGTTCGTCATGGTGGCGGACAAAGTTAAGCCACTGACAGCTATCAGGAATATGAGGTAATATTTTTAATCCCTCACACAAAGCTGGTGATTCTTGCCTTGCCAGAGCCAAAAACATATATTGATTTAACAGGAAATTAAATAACATTTGGCATCTGTCACCATCGCCAAAGTAAATAGGAATTTCTTCTGGTCGGACATTTGCTTCTGCTAAGAGTAGAGCATCACCCCGACGTGATGATAGAAACTCTTGCATGTCTTTTAAAAAGGTTTGCAAATTCGGACACTTTGACATCCCCAATGGATTAATTAAAAATGGTGCAGCATCGATGCGAAATCCAGACACACCAAGTTGTAGCCAGAAACCCATAATTTTATAGATTTCTTCTCGCACCGCAGGATTAGCAATATTTAAATCTGGTTGTTCTTTATAAAAGTGATGCAGATAGTAAGCTTCTGCTTTTTCGTCGTATTCCCAAATGCTTTCTTGTTCACCAGGAAAAGAAATTTGTTCCGGTTTTGTTTGTGGGCGTTTCTTTGACCATACATAATAATCGCGGTACTTGGAGTTTGGATCTAAACGTGCTTGTTGAAACCAAGGATGCTGATTGGATGTATGATTTACAACTAAATCAACTAGTACTCGAATGCCGCGATCGCTCGCTTGATGGATGAACTCGACAAAATCTCCCAATGTCCCTAGTCGCGGATCAACGTTGTAGTAATCCATAACGTCGTAACCGTTATCTTGGTTGGGAGAAGGATAAAATGGTAACAACCACAAACAGGTAATCCCTAATCCAGAGAAATGATCCAGACACTTGGTCAATCCTGGAAAATCACCAATTCCATCTCCATCTAAGTCCATGAAGGTTTCAACATCCAGAGAGTAAAATATTGCATTTTTATACCAAAGATTTTCCATATGAAACTAGTTAGCTGTTTCCTGCTGTTGTGAATCTTGTTGTCTGTGTCGTTGAGGTTGGGAACTATTGTCGTGAAAATGCAGCCACAGTAATACTCCACCAATCACTGCAAAAATGATGTTTAACCAGAAGGTGTAGTCAATGGCAAATTGCACTAACTCTGTCAGCGCAGTTCTTTCAGTAGGTATAGCATTGAAAAGGGCAAAAATTCCATGTACGGTGATTCCTGCACCAACCATGCAAACATAAAGTAATCCTGAAAGATAGATTGCATATTTCCAACCGTAATATTTTGCTTGTAAATAAACTACAGTCGCCGCCACTAAGTCAGCGCCTAAAAAGCTCATCACACCTGCAAAAGAAGCATTTTTTGACCATAATAAAGCCGCTAAGGGAACATTACCCATAGAGCCAATAAAGGTGAAAAAGGCAATAATCGGTGCTATCAAGGCATTTTCAACAATAGCAAGTAGTGCAGGTGCGTTTTGACCGGATTGTAAAAATAGGGTATTCCAGAAGGTGGTAGGAACAAACACGGAGATAAATCCAGCAATGGTGAAACCAAAGAGAATTTCTTTATACGCCATCTTCCATTCCATAAAGAAAGCATGGGAAATCGCCAGCCAACCTGTTTTGGAAGTTAACTTTTGCCACCAATTTTTGTTTTGCATCTCTGCGTGGTGTTGCATTCCTTCACCTTCTTGACGTTGTTGTGCATGTTGTTTTGCTTGATTAGCAAGATCCCTGGGAAACCAAAAGCGGGTGAGGATGTAGGCGTAGATAATCATCAAAGTGCCAAGTAGAAAGTTACCAACAAAGAATTTCCAACCCAGCAACACCCACAACACGATACCCAATTCAATCACCAAATTGGTAGAAGCAATTAAAAAAGAAACAGCATTGATCGGATGTGCGCCTTTGACGAAGACAGAACGCGAAGCAGCGATCGCAGCAAAGGAACAAGAAGAAGAAATAAAGCCAAACAAACCAGCTAATAATGCTTGTTTCCAACTGCGTTTACCTAAAACTCGCGCCATTTGGGAGCGAGTAACTATCACCTGAATTGCCGCAGAAACTGTATAACCGAACACCAGCGCCCAAAAAGATTTCCATAATATTCCGGCGCTGGTTAATAAAGCTTGTCCTATTTGGTCTAACATGATCGACCCTGATTGATGTTAGTTTACAGTCAGTATTCACTAAGTTTGCGTGATTTACGTTTTGTTTTTACCTTTCCCCAGATAGGATTCTTAAACAAAACCTTCTACAACCCCAATAATTGGGATCAGTTGCAAAAGATAAATAACTGCGAATACTGCGAAAAATATTCCGGCGATCGCAGTACCAGCAAAAATTATTTTTGACGGTTGTAATTCTTTTGGTAACATTCGATAGTTGAGGAAGAGAGTAAGCCCGGTGACAATGGGAATATGAGCAGCTTCAATTCCACCTGCGGTTTGCAGCAAGCCAATAGGTTGACCGAAGAATAGATAAACAGCGATTGGTAAAATAGCTAGTAACACAATAATATAAACACGCTGCAAGAACTTCTCTTTAGTCCAACGTCCCCGCACACCAAATCCTTGCAGAATAATTTGCGTACCATCAGCAAACATTCGCCCAAAACCATCTTCGACTGAAAGGACAGTGCTACAAAAGGTAATAAAAACAATCGCCACCATAAACCAAAAGCCAAAAGGCCCCCAAAGGTCGCCTAGCAAGCTTCCCAGAGTTTCTGCTACCTGATTTTCTTTTGGTACAAGTCCCTGCGGACGCAGCAACTCGCCACCGAGAATCAAGAAAGACAACGCCGCCAATAGCGCACCAACCACAGCTAAGGTGTTGGATATGGTCATCAAATTTATCCAGCCGCGCAGTTTCTTTTTTTCCTGTTGATTGAGTTGCTTGGGGTCTATACTTTCTTTTCCCTTAACACTAGCAGCACCATAACCTCTAGCTTCTACCCAGTAAGAATACCACATTAACCCGGCCGCTCCTGCGAGCATAAAACCTAGCCAAGGTAGTATTTCTTGATACTGCACGTTTTGGGGAATTTGCGGTACTAATCCGGCTGCCAGTTGACGAAGATTTGGAAAAACAAAAATAGCAGCTGTTACCACTGCAATTGTACGGGCAATCCCCACATAAGAGGAAATCTTTTCGACTACGTTGTATTGCCCAAATAAAACAATTGCTGCTGTAACAATTATGATAATTACCGTCCACAGTTGTACACCTCCCCCTGTTACCAAAATTAGTGCAGTAGCGGCGGCTCCTGCAAGTCCAGCAACAGTAGAGATTGCTACCACTAATTGTGGTAGTAATATCAGCCATATAGCCCAGTTTTTCGGTCCAGGAAGTTGTTTAAAACCTTCGAGAATAGTTGCGCCCGTGCAAACCGAAAAGCGACCCACCTCACCGTTAATAAACCATTTCAGAATCACAGCAGCAAGTAGCGCCCATAGCAAAGAGTAACCATAAAGAGCGGCAATACGAGGTGTAAATAGTAACTCTCCTGAACCCGCAGCCGAAAGCATCCACAAAAAACTTGGCCCGAGCCACTTCAAGTTTTCCCAACCACGGGGAGACTCTGGTATATTTATATTCTGTATAGATGAATGGCGATCGCTTTGATTGCTCATTTGGTAGTATTCCGTTAATAAATACCGTAACTTTCTAGATCCCCCTAAATCCTCCTTTTGAAGGGGGATTTAGGGGGATCTAGAATATTTTGCTACTGACAAGAGGATTTTTCAAACATCCTCTTACTGCGGAATTGCTGAGGGATATACTTCATCGGCAATTAGCACAGGTTTGTTGCTATATTCTGCTTCTAGCTGGCGCTTCAAATCTAAATTCCAAGTAAGCTTGTATTCTCGTTCCAAGTCAGCAACAACAAACTGACGTAATACACCCGTAACTGCTACTTTTTCATTCTCAGTCACCTTTGGCTGGGCATTCTGATACAAGACTAGCAAATCTTGTCCACCAAACAACTTGTCTTCATCCAGTGTAAATGAATTGGCATCTGTAATATTTTCCACTTCACCTGTCACCGCCAGTCTTTTACCGTAGTATTGCTGGGGATCTGTAGTAATTTCACCAGGTTTTGGTGCTTGGGCTAGTGACTGTGCAATAATTGCAGGTTTATTTTCATAATCCGTGTACAAGTTTGGATCTAAGTCCAACTTATATTCTCGCTCAATATCTGCAACTACAAATTTGCTCACCTGACCTGTTGCTTGAATGAGTGTGTTTGGATCTGCTGGAAAAGTAAAAGGTTTACCTGTTGCATTCACAACCAAGATGGGTTCACTACCAAAAAATTGCTTATCGCTGATTGTGAAGGTTGATGCACTCAATTTTTGGATGGGTTTGCTTCTAATAGTCACTGTTTTACCGAGAAGTTGGTTTGTATTATCGGCAACTTCTTCAGTAGTAACATTATTCTCTGGGACTGCTGATTGTTGCTCTAAGTTGTTGGTACAAGATCCAAGCAAGAAAGTAAAGAGTGCCAGAGTAAAAACCCCTGTAAACCTCTGATTTATCATTAGCAAAATCTCCTTAATTCGTTGTCTATCAAGTTTAAATTCATGGAGAAAAAGTTCGTAGCAAGCAATGCGCGTGTTTATTTTTTAAGCACGCGCATTGCTTACTACAAACTGTTAATTCAGAAATACTTGACCATTGCTTTGAATTCTCAACACAGTATCACTGTTAGAGAAGTTAGCTGTTTCATCCAATGAAAGAGTTAGTGTTCCATTTTTAGATGTAGATATAGGCATAGCATGAATAAAACCTGCATCTTCTCGTATCATTGTGATAGTCACAGGTGTTGGTAGATTTCGCAGAACAATTTCTTGTCCACCTGAAAGAATTCGAGGTTGGGTATAACCGATCGCTTGGTAAGAGACAGAAGCGTTAGTGTTATTTTGTAATTTCACATTTACCCTACCTGCTGTTGGTGTAATAGTAGCGATTCCCCTTCGGGGACGCTTCACGAACGGACTCTGTCTTGTTGCTGGTAAAGGTGGCTGTATAGGATTTACACCTCTGACATTAGGATTAATGGGAACAACCACGCCGTTTTGTCCGCCAGACATTTGACCTTGCTGTCTAAGAGTTGCAGCATTCGGTGGACATCCCTGGGGAACCAAAACTTGATTATTATGTGGTTCTTCGTAAAAAATGCTAGGACAGGGATTGACCGCAGAAAAAGGGGCTGCTGATGCAGCCAGAGGAATAGCTGGCAGACCTATTAATAAACTGCTAAAAATACCTCCCAATAGCCCAGCTTTGTTTTTGCTGTTCTGATTTGGTAGATTCATAGATGCCTCCACTAAATGTAATATAAATTTTTCAAAAATTTGAATTAAGTATGATTTTTCTCATCATCAAATAATTTATTTATTAATTAATATTAAAAATCAATATATTGTTTTGTTGTTCTAAAACAATGGCGAATATGAATTTGAATTAACTTAAAAAAAGTTGAGCCGCTCAACTATCAGAGGAGTCTTTCAAAACGTCTTTGATTTAAGCGTAATTTGTAATTGTGGAAAACTCGTGAATATTCTCAGCGTGTTTTTCAAATTACTACTTACGAAATAGAGTTGATTCGATCATTAGATTTTATCTTCTTCTTTTGATGGATAAGTAACTAAATCTATAGACTGATGAATATATATGTTTTAAGAGAGAAGCTAAATAAAAATCTACCTAAACAAAACAAAGTTGTAATTTGTTGAGGAGACAAAAATGGTAATCCAACAACATAAGCGTGCAGTTGGTACATTCCCCAATCGCCGAACAGCAGAAGACGCGCTGAATAAACTCAGAGACTCAGGTTTCTCTATGAATCGAGTTTCTGTATTGGCAAAAGACACAGATCGCAATGAACAAATAGGTGGAGCTGCTGTCAGAGATAAATCTGACATGAGCGATCGCGGTGACAACGAGGCTCAAGAAGGAGCTGGAGTTGGTGCAGTCACTGGGACTATTTTGGGTGGTATTGGTGGTTTACTTGTCGGTTTGGAAGCTTTAATCGTTCCGGGAGTAGGGCCTTTTCTGGCTGCTGGAACAATAGCAACAACCTTAGCTGGTGCGGGTATTGGTGCAGCAGCAGGTGGTTTAGTAGGAGCGCTGACTGGTTTGGGTATTCCTGAAGAAGACGCTAGAGCTTATAGCGAAAGAGTATCCCAAGGTGAATTTTTGGTAATTGTAGATGGTAATCAGCATGAAATTGAGCGTGCTGCATCAATTTTGAGAAATCAAGATATTCGCAATTGGGCTGTATACGATGTATCTAGTGATGTAGCTTCTGCTGATATGTCTGGTATGAATAACATGGATCGGACTACACAGAGGTATACAGGAAGTACTACTGATGAGGGTGTAGTGGAAATTGTTGATAAGCGGGATGAGCAATCTCGCTAAGTATGATCGAGCGATCGCCTCAAATCATGCGATCGCACTCCCTACAATGGCAAATCTATTTTACTTTTTGCCATTGCCATCACCTTTTGGGGAATTTTCACCATAAAAGTTGTTCCGACGCCTACCTTACTTTCGACAGAAATTTCTCCCTGATGTAGTTCCAGGCATTTTTTCACTACAGCCAATCCAAGTCCAGTGCCAACAATCTTACCTACATTATTACCACGATAAAAAGGCTCAAATAAATCCTGCTGAGATTCTACAGGAATACCGATTCCAGAGTCTTGAACTTGGAAAATAATCATCTCTGGAGTACAACTGAGAATTAACGAAATTATTCCTTTTTCAGGTGAATACTTAATCGCGTTTGAAAGTAAATTGCTGAGAATTGAATACAGCAAATTTTCATCCAATTTGGCATGAGTACAGTTACTTTGACTGGCAAATTTAATACTATGTTGTGGTTGAGTAGAAAACTGAAGATCCTCAATTAAATTAATACAAAATGCCTCTAAATCTATGAGTTCTGGACGAAATTCTAATTTGCCTGCTTCTGCTCTCGTTAATGTGAGAATATCCGTCAGTAATTGATTCATGGATCGAGCTGAAGATTGAATCCGAAGTAGATTTTTGAGCTTCTTTTCTTTTGTCCACTGCTGTTCACTTTGAGCCAACAATTGAGCCGATCCTAAGATAATACTCAAAGGCGTACGAAATTCATGAGACACCATAGAAAAAAAGCGCAGTTTTAGTTCGCTGAGTTCTTTTTCTTGAGCTAATGTGCGTTGAATCGCTTCCGCTTGCTGACGTTTAACTAATTGTTGATAAAGCAAAGCATAAACACCTAACAAAATACTAAAACTCAGGAAAGTGCCGAGAAATTCAATCAACATCCGGTTACGGATATTGTCCTGGGAATGTCTGACTGAAATTTCCAGTAACTGTTCTTCCCTAGTTTGCATTTGGGTTAGTGTTTCGCGAATTTCGCTACGGTTTTGGTTACTTTGATTCACTAGGGATGCTTGAACAGCAAAAGTCGATTTACCTTGCTGTAAAATGTCAATCGATTGCTGGGATAGTTCAACTCTTTGAGCGATTAAAAATTTTAACCTCTTCATCTGCTGTTCTTGAGAAGGATCATCAGCAAGTTGTTGTTGCAATTTTTTGACTTTAGCATTCAAGCTTTGCATTGCTTGATTGTAACGTTTGAGTTCTGAACGCTCTCCATAAAGAATATAGCCCCTACGTCCTGCTTCTGCATCGGTTAGTGTAGCGAAGACATCAATTAAGCTTTTCATTGCTTCATGGGTGTGCTTGACTTTATCACCACTCTTAATTAACTGAGTAGCGTTTTGATAAGAAATGAGGCTGACAATACCCATCAATAACAAAGACAAACCAAAGCCAGAGGCGATCCATTTTCCTTCCAGCGACCATTTCATAAGAAAATAATTTTAGTTAAAACTTTGAAGTCAGCACCTTTTGTTATCAAAAAACCTTACATTAAAGTTAATTCAAAAATGTTCAGATCATGCGTATCTTGGTAGTTGAAGATGATGTCCAGCTAGCAGAGATGCTGATGGAAGCCCTCAGCGATCGCCAATATGTGGTGGATGTAGCCCAAGATGGAGAAGAAGCATGGGATTTTGTTAATGCGTTGGAATATGACTTAGTAGTGCTGGATATTACGTTACCCAAGTTAGACGGTGTAAGTTTTTGCCAACGTTTGCGATCGCCTACGGTGGGGCGTATCTCATCGCGCAACAGTACACTGCCTGTCCTTATGTTAACAGCACGCGATACCCTAACTGACAAAGTTACCGGATTGGATGCTGGAGCAGATGAT
This sequence comes from Pelatocladus maniniholoensis HA4357-MV3, assembly GCA_019359115.1. Lineage (GTDB taxonomy): Bacteria > Cyanobacteriota > Cyanobacteriia > Cyanobacteriales > Nostocaceae > Pelatocladus > Pelatocladus maniniholoensis. The sequence goes on along the minus strand of JAHHHW010000103.1, from coordinate 43,467 downwards.
TATATGGTCAAACCTTTTGAAATGCCAGAGTTAATGGCTCGTATTCGCGCGTTGTTCCGCCGCAATAGTACCACAGCATCTTTCCCTGATCTCAGTTGGGGAGGTCTGCATTTAAATCCCACCACTTATGAAGTCACCTATGTTGACCAACCCCTACACCTAACACCCAAAGAATTTGCTCTTTTAGAATTAATGGTTTCTAGTGGTCGCCGGGTGTTAAGTCGAGCTGGAATTATAGAACGTATCTGGTCACTGGATGACCCACCTAGCGAAGAAACTGTGAAATCTCACATCAAGAGTTTACGACATAAACTTAAAGAGGCTGGTGCTCCTGATGGTTTGATTGAAACAGTTCATGGACTAGGCTATCGCCTCAAGCAGCTTTAGATATCTACCCGATTTCTACCCCATTTTTGCCCAATATCTCCACAATTGATTGCTAGACTCCTACTGAAAATAACTTCCTTAACACCAAAATTCTCCAAATCAATTAATTACTTGGTTTGGAGAATTTTAATTTTGACTGATAAGTAGTTGGACAAAATTAAATTCATTCGTGGATACTCTTAACAGGGAACTCTTAACTGTGAACAGAAAAACAATTTGTGTAATTAATTATGTCTAATTACTTACTTATTTCCCTATCCCCTGTCCCCTATTCCTTGTCTCCTCTAAATAACCGATATTTACCCGATTCTTACCCGATATTTTGACTTCTAAGTCGTAACATCACCAACATAGGCAAATTTTGAACATTATTTTACTTTTGGGTCTAATAATTATGTCTCAATTTTCAGTCAATATAGCTAACATTGTTCTTACTAATGAGCAGTATCGCAAGCTCAAACTTTATGCAGAAGCTCATGAGATATCAGTTCATGAAGCAATTCGCTTGCTCATTGACTCTCTTCCAGAATACTCCGAAACGGGCAAAAATTTAAATAAAAATCATCCATTTATATTTTCACGAAGGTTTTTACATACTTTTTTTGATATGCATTAATCTGAATTTGTTAGCAATCAAAAATTTCATAAACTTTAGTCTTTCTATTATTTTGCTACATTTTTTAATTTGTGGGTGAAGATTTAAAAAATGAATAATTTTACCTATCAGAGTTTAGTTAGATCTCTGGAAAATTCTGCTACAGAAATGCAATATTCTCAAACAGTTTATGCACTAATTTCAGTTCAGGGTGATCCTACTGCTGAAATTGGCAAAGAAGGAGCGGGTGAACAAAATATATATGTGCGCGAATTAGGATTAGCATTAGCAAAACGAGGTTATCAGGTTGATATTTTTACTCGACGCGAAAATCCTAATCAAGAAGAAATTGTGCAACTAGCACCAGGATGTCGCACAATTCGTTTACTTGCAGGACCAACAGAATTAATATCCAGAAATAATTTATTTGAATATTTACCAGAATTTGTAGAAGCTTGGCTCAATTTTCAACAACGAACCAAACGCAACTACGCACTGATTCATACTAATTATTGGCTTTCTGGTTGGGTAGGACTAAAACTTAAAGCCAAGCTGGGTTTACCCCAAATTCATACTTATCATTCTATTGGAGCAGTTAAATACCGCGATGTCCAAAATCCACCGCAGATTGCTTCGATTCGCTATCATGTAGAGAAGGCTATTTTAGAACAAACAGATTGTGTAATTGCCACTACTCCCCAAGAAGCAGAAGATCTGCGTCAGCTAATTTCACAAGACGGACGCATCAAAATTATTCCTTGCGGTATTAATACTGCACACTTTGGTTCTGTAAGTAAAGAAACTGCTCGTCAGCAGTTAGGAATCGCCCCTGATGATCGAATAATTTTGTATGTAGGACGTTTTGATCCTCGTAAAGGAGTTGAAACCTTAGTCAGAGCTTGCACCTATTTGACTCATCCATTTAAACTCTATTTAGTTGGTGGTAGTCGTGAAGATGAAACAGATTTTCGAGAACAACAACGCATTCAAAATCTGGTAAAAAAATTAGGATTGGCAGAAGTTACGGTTTTTACAGGACGGATTTCTCAAGCGCTGCTACCTGCTTATTATGCCGCAGGAGATGTTTGTGTTGTGCCTAGTTATTACGAACCTTTTGGTTTGGTTGCTATTGAAGCAATGGCAGCAAAAACACCTGTAATTGCTAGTGAAGTGGGAGGATTGCAGCATACAGTGGTACATGGTGAAACCGGACTGTTGGTTCCTCCTTGTAACCCCAACGTCTTGGCGATCGCAATTCGGAATTTGTTAGAAGATCCTATTCTTAGGCAATCCAATGGCAATGCTGCATATAATTGGGTTCAATCTCGTTTCAGTACTCAAGCAGTCACCGCCCAAATTTACGAACTCTACCAATCTCTAACACTAGGTACCTTTGTCCAAGAAATAATTCAAACTAAAAAGTTAACTCCGAACTTGGAAAGACAAATCCAAAATTTATTAAAATCAAAAGCTTTGAAGCCTCATGAAATTAAGGCTCTAGAAAAACTAATTGATTCTTTTTCTAATGGCACTGTGCAATGGGTAAATGGCTGAATGCGAGACTCGCAACAAATGAAATAATTATTTTGGATTTCCTACATGCATGTTTATTTAGAATGATAAATAGTTGATGTCAATTTCAAAAAGAGGTAAGTGTTGTGATGGAGATAGAAGAAAATAAATTTACAAACCAAGATGGTAATATCGTAATCGTCTTCAAACCAAAAGGTCGGCTAGACATCACCACATCTTGGGAATTTCGTTTAAGATTACAAAAATGTATTTCCAAACTCAGTTGTCACATAGTTGTCAATCTCAGTCAAGTCATTTTTATTGATAGTACGTCAAGTCATTTTTATTGATAGTACTGGACTAAATTCATTGGTGGCTGGAATGCGAGATGCTCACAAAGCAAAGGGCAGTTTTCGTATTTGTAACCTACGTCCAGAAGCCAAATTAGTGTCAATGATAGATATGGCATTAAAGATTTTTGAAACAGAGGAAGAAGCTTTAAATAAGCTAATTCCATTTTATTCATAGCTAATATTTTTAAATCCTCTTGCTGCTTGGTTGTAAAGATTAATCAAATCATATTAAGCTGTTCAGCATTTAAATCGAGCGAGCAATCTCGACACAGTAAGCAGTATAGCTCTCAAAAATCCTAGTTTAAATGCACATCAGCTTAATACAGGGACAATAATACATCCCTGTATTTAAATATATAAAATTATTCGTATTTTTTTAATTTTATTCTCAACACTTTGAAGTCGGAGGAACTTAACCATGAAAATGCTTATAGCTATTGACATAGATCATACTTTGGTTGAAAACGAGCAAGCTAATGCTGCTTTAAACCAACGTCTGGAAGCTATACGCAATCACATTTACTTAGTTTATGTTACTAGTAACTCTTATGCTTCTAGCCATGAGCAAATAGCACAGGCAAAGCTTTTAAAACCAGATTATTTGATTACGAGTCTGGGTAGTGAAATTTATCAACAAGGTATTATTTTAGATAAAGGTTGGGCAAATTACATTTCAAAAGACTGGAATCGAGATACAGTTTGGGCGATCGCCAGCCAATTTTCTGCACTTAAACCTAAACCTGAAAGAGAACAAGCTCCTTGGAAGTTTAGCTTTGATCTGGATATGAATGCATCGCTTGACATCATCAATGATTTGCGAGATTTATTAGAATTTGCCGGATTGAAGACTCAAGTTGTTTTTAGCAATGGACGAGACGTTGACATCTTACCCCACAATGGGAGCAAGGGAAAAGCTGCTGACTATCTGCAACAAATGCTGCAAATACAACCAGATGCAACCATTATCTGTGGAGGTTCTGGAAGTGACATTAGTCTATTTCAATTACCATCACCAGGAATTATCGTTGGTAATGCTCAAACTGAACTTCTTTGGTGGTATTACAACACACGTCACTCTCGCCACTATCTAACTCATTATCCTTATGCTGTAGGTATTCTCGAAGGTTTTATCTACTTTGATATGTTACCATTTTCCCCGATAGATACTAATAGATACTAGTTAAAAACAGTGGGGTGTAGAGACGCGAAATTACCCTGCGGGATCTTGCTACGCGTCTGGTACAAGGAATTGTGGGCTTAACACCAACTGTATTGGGTATGGGGTAGTTTGGGAGCATCGCAAATGTTCAAAAAACCGACTGCGATTTCAATCGCAGTCTTAGAGGATGTTTGAAAAGTCATGATTGATGTATCAAATATTTTTTACCCCACCCTAACCCTCCCCTTTACAAGGGGAGGGAACCGGATTTCTCTTGTTTCCCCCCTTTATAAGGGGGGATTAAGCAGGGTGGTTTCATACAAGCAGAGAAAAATTAAAATCTTCTTTTAAAGCCTCTCCCCTTAATAAGGGGAGAGGTTTGGAGAGGGGTAAAAATCTATGCTTCAAAACGATAAATACAGACTTCCATATTTTTCTTTTCTCGTATGAAACCACCCTGCTTTATAAGGGGGGATTAAGGGGGGTAATAATGTAATTAAAATTACAGCCAATCACTTTTCAAACAACCTCTTATAGCTCAAGTCTGCTTAAAGCAGACTACTTGATTTTATGAAGTCGTCTTCAGACGACTTGTGCTATTAGCTAAGGGTTAAAACCCAAGTGCGGTATTTAATGATTCAATTAAGGATTCTCTTTTCACCACCAAGACACCAAGTCGAATCGCAAACAATTTTATATAATTTTATGTATATTTATTATGCACTTGAACCTAACACTGCTGCCACTTGAGCAGCAAGTTTTTGAGCATTAAATGGTTTACTAATAACTCCTGTAACCCCCCATTCAATGAAGTGACGTGTTTCTGCGACACGCCCTTTAGCCGTTAAAAGAATCACAGGAATCTGCTTAGTAATTGGATTTTCTTGTAAATTTTTAAAGGTTGTCAAACCATCCATATCTGGCATCATGACATCTAAAAGAATGGCATCTGGGCGAGCAGTTTGAGCCAATAATATTCCTTCACTCCCACTTTTAGCAGTTAATACTTGCCAACCTCCCATAATCTCCAGACAGGTTTGAATTAATTTACGGATGTCATCTTCATCATCAATTACAAGAATTTGCTTGGCAGTCATTTTGATTTTTTTCCTTAATTGTAGGGTGCGTCACGGCTAATTCCTACTTTCGCAAAAGCTCCAATCCCTACATAGCCATAACATACCCTAATTAATATTTACTTTAGAAATGACCATCTAATACCAATTAAATATGAAGCTGCATATTATTTTAACCCCTCCCAACCTCCTTTCAAGGGTAGGGGTTTTAAAATCTCGAAAATAGTTGATAAAATTCTCAATTGCTTAACGTGGTTTGGTTGTTTCAGGATTTTTAAATCGGCTGAAATAGTCAAAAAATGACCGAATACAAAACCCCTACCCTTGAAAGCTCCCAACCTCCCCTTACCAAGGGGAGGTGCCGAAGGCGGTGGGGTTCTTTCTATGCATCTTCATATGAAAATGGTATAAGTTAGTTTTTTGTTACTATATAGGGCATATTAAATCTATTAATCTAAATTCCAGTAATAACTATCAGGAATTGTGATAACTACTCTTTTCAAGCGATGGAGAGCATCATGACAAATCGCCAAAGGAGCAGTTTTACCATAAGTCCTTTCTTCTTTATCAAAGCTTACCGCAAACGGTAGACCAGGAAAAGCATTCGACTCAGAACGATAAATTTCAAAGTAAGCAGACTCAGACTTTTCCAAAGCACAGACAACTAGCTCAAAAGCAGCCTTAATATCTGTTGAATATGGACGTAAAGGTAAATTGAACTGTTCAGATACAACCTGATCTAAATCTGCTAGCGAGTTTAGCTCAATAGTTGCAGTACTGTGAGATGTTGTTATGTTCATTTTCTACTCGCTCAAATTTAGCTGCAACAAGATGTTAGGTTACTCAACTTTAAAGATACATTTAAAAAGTGGAAAACTCGTGTAGAGATATAAAATTACCAGTTCCTTATTCTCTATTCCCTGTCTCTACTACTAAATTATCGAAATGAGAAAGCGATCAGGCATTTTACTTGCGTGATCTACTGAAATGAGAAAGTAATCAGGTATTTTACTTGCGTGATCTACCGAAATGAGAAAGTAATCAGGCATTTTGAGAAAGCAATTAGGTATTTTACTTGCGTGATCTACCGAAATGAGAAAGTAATCAGGCATTTTGAGAAAGCAATTAGGCATTTTGCTTACTAAATTTGACTTAATCCTTTCTTTTTCTCAGTAATCAGTTAAACAAACTGTGAGAACAAGTGATTATTTCAGCTAAAAACGCGGGATTGAAACAGGGAGTATCCCAAATAGACCTCTTGCAAAAATATTTTTACCCCACCCTAACCCTCCCCGTAAACGGGGAGGGAACTAAATCTTCCCCCCGTTCACGGGGGGATTGAGGGGGGTTCATTCGACTTTTGCAAGAGGTCTAATGTTTAAAATCTCCGCAGACTGGAAGTCTGGGGCTATACAGACAAAGCCTGCCTACGCAAGCTAGAATTAGTCCGCCTGCGCGGACTTGGTTTGTGTAGCCGTGATTTCTAATCGCCAGGTCTTTTTCTTTAGACTCACAACGCGCATTTTGTTTTCTGTTCCCTATTAAGAGTTCTTTATTCCCTCTCTCTTGTAAATTGTCTGAAAATATCTTTATTGTTCTTCATTACCTATTTTTAATCTCAGGTTAACACTTCGCGGTTGTTCTTTATCTGTTGGTTTTCTTTGAGTCTTAATAATTTTATTTGCAGAAATCTGCCATTTAGAAACTAAGTATTTTTGAATCACTTCAAATCTTTGGGAAATGAATTTATTAGGTTTTTCTTCGGTGGAATCGGTGATTAATTCTAAATGCAAAGTAGGCTGCTGTTGCATAATTTGTCCGACTCGATCAAGTAAGTTTGTGCTAGCCGTTGGTAAAGCTGCACTATCCGGTGCAAAAGTTATTACCCCTTGGGAAACAGAAATTCTTTGCATTCTCACCTTTGCTGTCGGAAAATTAAGCCTATTTACAATATCTTCAGTCAATAAAATATTTGCATCTCTATCAATTCTACGTTCACTGAGATATGTGATATTTATACCAAGTGGTTCCATTTGACTTGTTGTTACTTCGTAGCCTAATAACTGTGCTGGTGGTGGAAGTCTAAGATTTTGCAAAGCTGCTGAGGTGGTTTCCAAAAAAGTAATTTGTATTTCTGCAACGCTTGGAGGTTGTGTAGGCTGACTTTGTTGTTCGATGATATTTGTCACTGCCAATTTACTGATAATGTCACTGTTGGCTGTAGGAATTTCAATTAATTGCAGAACTATATCATCTGGCTTTTTTCTGAGATGAGATGCGACTAATTGCACAAATTCATTTTTTTCTTCTGGTGTGTAAAGTTTACTGGTAAACACGCGCATTTGCATTACTAACTTACCATTTCGATCTTGAGTCAGAAAGTTACCAAGATCAGAACGAGGTGTGCCGTTAGGAAAGTTGGCAAATTTCTGTCGCCAAATTTCTGTTCCTGCTTTTAATATTTGGTTATTTTGTTGTTTTTGAATAATTTCTTGCTGTAGTTGCATCAATGATTGGCTAAGGGGAAAAAGCAGAGTTAGTACTGGAATTAAAATCATAATAAAGCGACTGGGAAGACTACCAATTGCTTTTAAACGATTTGATGCTGGAAACTGTTCTAAAAATGATTGAATCCTGCTGCTTTCAGAGTCTTGGTAATGCCATTCTCGGATTTTTGAACGCACAGATTGTGTATCAATCCGTATCAATAAAAACACTACCATTGCCATTAAAGTAATTGCGACGAGGTTGGTTAAAAATAGCAAACCTCCCCCACGGGCGATTTGTAAACCATTTAACCAGTTTAGAGTAGCTGCAATACCAACTCCATAACCTACCACACATAAAGGTGGCATCAGTGCTACAGCAATTGCGACTCCTGGAATCGAAGTTACAACCCCTTTCGGTTCTTTGCAGGTAGCAACAGCAGCTAAAGCACCGGAAAATAGCGCGATCACTAAATCTAGAACATTGGGGCGTGTGCGAGCTGCAATCTCAGCTGTTAGTTCCTTAAATGGTAAAAGTCCTACTAGAACAAAGGCAAAGGTAATGGCAACCAGACAGCTTAAGCTAAGGTTAATGATGGCGCGTACTGCTAAAACTAAATCTCCCGCCGCGAATGCCAAACCATTGGCAAGAATTGTTCCCATCAGAGGAGAAATCAACATTGCACCAATAATAACTGCGGGGCTATTGATCACTAAACCCAAAGTGGCAACACCTGCTGCAAAAATGACTTGTAGCCAATAATTTATATCCTGTAGCGTTACCGATCGCAGCAAATCGCAGTAAATTTGTTCTTTACGGACTTCAGTAATGCCCAAGTTAGCAGTCAACCAATCTCGGCATTGATTGATCCGATTCTTTTTAGTGCCATCTGCTTGCCCGAACTTAGCCATAATTTTCCTTGCCAGTTAAGTAAAGCCTAACTTTCACTCTACAAGTTCAAAATATGTCGTGTTTTTAGATATTAATAGCCGTTTTGAGAAAAAGAAAAAAGTTAATTTAAATATAGAAAATAAATTATTGCTTTTTAGTCAACCGTAAAACCTAGAAAAATATTGTAATAAGAATAACTAAAAAACTAAATAAATATGCAAAAATTGATGCTTTTCCGCCTAAAACGCTATTGCGTTCCTATTCTAACGGTTTTACTCGCACTACTACTTACACAATTGTTACAACTGCTGCATAAGTTAAGTGCTTATCCACTATTTTTTGCTGCTGTCATGATCAGTTCTTGGTATGGCGGTTTAGAATTGGGGCTGCTAGCAACACTTCTGTCCGCTTTAGCTTGCGCCTATTTCTTTTTAATTCCTGTTTATTCTCTGAGTGTAATTGGTTTTAATATAGTAGGGCTAGCTCAATTTGTGCTTGTGTCACTTTTAATCAGCATCTTAAATCAGATGTTACGTTCTGCTCAACGGCAAGCCAATATTAATGAACGAGAAGCCCAGCATAATTACGATCGCTTGCGTCAAAGCCAAGAAAAACTACACCAAAGTGAAGAACGCTACCGTTTGTTTGTAGAAGGTGTGAGAGAATACGCAATTTTTATCCTGGATGCAAACGGTTTGATTGTGAGCTGGAATATTGGAGCAGAACGTATTTTAGGCTATCGGGAAGCAGAAATTATTGGTCAGCATTTTCAACTAATTTTTACACCAGATGCGATTGAGCGGGGATTACCTGAGCAAATATTAACAAAGGCAGCAACTAAGGGTTTTACTAAGAATAATCGCTGGCACATTCGTAAGGATGGCACACATTTCTGGGCGCATTGTGCGATCGCGCCTTTACGAGATGAAAACGGAAATCTGCGCGGCTTCTCAAAAATTATGCAAGACATCACTGAACGCAAACGATCTGAGGAAGAACGCAATCAGCTATTATTGCGTGAACAAGCCGCACGCGCTGAAGCAGAAGCAGCAAACCGTTCCAAGGATGATTTTTTAGCTATTGTCTCCCATGAATTACGCACTCCCATGACTGCAATCTTGGGATGGGTTGGGATGTTGCAAACAGGTAGACTCGATAAGGGCAGAGTCAGGGATGCAATTGAGACAATTGAACGCAATGCTAACTTACAGATGCAACTTATTGAAGACTTACTAGATATTTCACGTATTGTCCAGGGGAATCTTTCACTGAATTTTGACTCGGTTGATCTATTAGAAGTGATTACAGCTGCAATAGAAGTTGTACAACCAACAGCAGATGATCAAGCTATTCAACTGAAATCGGTGCTTGATACTTCGTTAGAGTCAATTTGGGGTGACTCAGAACGTTTGCAACAAGTTGTGTTAAATTTACTTTCCAATGCAATCAAGTTTACACCCCACGGGGGACGAGTTGAAGTGCGATTGTCGAAGGAACATGGGGACAAGGGGGACAAGGGAGAATTTTTTAACAAGTCTCTTCCCAATCCCCATTACCCCTTATCCCCTCCAGGGGCCCCACCTTCCCCTTATCCCCAAAGGGGACCCCTACCTTCCCCGATCCCCCATGTCCAAATTCAGGTGAGTGACACAGGTAAAGGTATTAGTCCTGATTTTTTGCCTTACGTTTTTGAGCGTTTTCGTCAAGCTGATAGTACAAGTACAAGGTCAAATAAAGGGTTAGGTTTAGGACTTGCGATCGCGCGTCATTTGGTAGAATTACATGGCGGTACTATTGATGCAGAAAGCCAGGGAATAGGACAAGGAGCAACGTTTACAGTAAAACTACCGCTTTTAGATGTCTCTGTATTATCTGTATTAAAGGATGTTCAAACAAACAATAATAACCAGATACAGCCGCCAACAGTTGGAGAACAAGCAGTAGCATCAAACAATCCTCCCAGACTTGACGGTTTGTGCGTCCTCGTTGTAGATGATGAGGTGGATGTACGAGAATGGATTAGCACAGTTTTGCAAGAGAGTGGTGCAGAAGTTATTGCTGTTGGCTCAACAGGTGCGGCGTTGGCAGTTATTGAACAATCCAAACCAGATATACTAGTGAGCGATATCGGGATGCCAAACGAAGATGGCTACACACTTATCCGTAAAATTAGGGAAATAGAATTAGAACAAGGTGGCAGGATTCCAGCCTTAGCACTAACTGGATACGCCAGAGAAGATGATTCCAGAGAAGCGATGACAGCAGGTTTCCAATTACACGTAGCTAAACCAATTCGAGCAGGTGAATTAGTGGCGATCGCTGCTAGACTTGCCAGAATGTCTGGAAAGAGGGTGTAGGGGTTTAAAAAAAGATTTCCGACGCTTCATTTATTACTGGACAAACTTTATTTGTTGATGGTGGTAGCAGTATTACTTTGCAAGTTACATTCCCTTGAATCCTACTTTACTTTCAATTTCTCGTAATTCGGTTGTAGAATTTATCTTTGAATTAGCAGCATGATCAGATGATTGCTTGCGTTGAATACCAATTTGACCGACAATTACACCAATTAAAATTACTGCACCACCAATATATTGGGCTAAAGTAGGAACTTCCCACAAAATTAAATAAGCTGCAACTACCGCAATCACAGGAGTAAACGACCCAACTAAGGAGACTTGGGAGACACTAGAAACTTTCAAACCAGCCATCCAAAATGATTGACCAACTACTACAATCACTGGGCCATAAACTAACATCCACTTCCATAAAAATGGGGAAAGTGCATCCATAAAGTGATTTTCACCATAAAGCAGTAAAGCAGTAAAGAAAAATATTATTGTTCCCAAGACTGTACGAAAAATGCTGTGAAAACCTAAAGGTATTTGAGATAGTTTTGCTTTAGCAATAATTGTTGATGCTGCTAATGTTATGGCTGCGATCGCTGTTAAAATTTCTCCTGTGCCTAAACTAAAGTAGTTTTTCATCTCTGTCATACCTTGGAAAGTCGAAGGCAAAAAAATAGTAAGTACCACGCCGACAAATGAGATCAGCGCGCCAACTATTTCCCAAAAATTCACGCGATCGCGCAATAGCCAGACAGATAATGCCAAAGTTAAAGGAGGTTCTAAGCGTCCAATTAAAACAACATTGTTGACATTAGTTAACGCCAGCGCTTGAAAAATCAAACCAGGTGCTACAGCACCACCAATAATCGCTAGTAATGTTAAATTAAACCATTTATCTCTGGAAAACTGTTGTAATTTCCAAGATTTAAACTGCTTCCCATATATAAGAATTAGCACTATCAACGCGCAAAGATTACCTACAAATAAAACATTGCAGAACGAAATGGGATTGCGACCATCCACAAAACGTTGAGCGCCGATTTCCGTGAGTTTGCGCGTGACAGAGTTTGCAGCACCGAAAATAATCACAGCAAACCATAAATAAAGCTGTGCTGGTATGCCGCGTGCAAGTAGACGACGTGTTACTCTCATGGAGTCTATATAAAAACTAATTTCAGTTTATTTTGTTAGATTTGATTCAGAACTAATTTGAATTGTACAAGGCTTTGTATCATATTGCGATCGCACCCAGATCCCCGAAGCATCCCAATTTTTTCAATATCCCGCGCTTGGGTTTAAACCATTAGCTAATAGCACAAGTCGTATGAATACGACTCAAGACTCAAATAAATCAAACAGTCTGCTTAAGCAGACTTTATTTATGAGGGTCTTCCACGTAGAAAAAACGGGCAGGCTTCTTTGGATATTCCGCATGGCCCATTGATTAATAAAGGGGTTTATAAGCCTGCCCGTTTTTTTGGGGACAATGCAAATGAGACTGCGATTTGAATCGCAGGCGGGTTTTTTGAACATTTGGGATACTCCCGTTTGGAGTTTCTTGTTTCAAAGAAAATTTTTTGGTTTAATTTAGACGTTTATTCTTTCCCAACCAGAATAAACATTAAATTTTTGTCCTCGCAAAAATCCGATTAAGGTAACTTCAAATTCTCTAGCTAGAGAAACCGCTAAACTACTAGGAGCGGAAACAGCACAGATAATTGGTACTCCAGCAACTGTACACTTTTGTAAAATCTCAAAGCTAGAGCGTCCACTCACCATGACAATGTGGTTATGCAAAGGTAAGCGATCGCTCAATAAAGCTGAACCAATAAGTTTATCTAGGGCATTGTGACGTCCAACATCTTCTCGCAAACTGATCAATTGTCCTTGAGTATCAAATAATGCAGCAGCATGTAGACCACCTGTAGCTTTAAATATACCTTGAGCGGCCCTTAGTTGTTCTGGCAAACTATAGAGAATTTCTGGTGTCACTTTTGGTTCTGGGGGTATGGTTGCAACACCCCGCAAATGTAAAGCTTCCAGACTAGCTTTACCACAAATTCCACAAGCGCTGGAGGTGTAGAAGTGACGTTCCAAAGGCTGTAAATTGGGATGCAAATCTTCTCGTAGTTCTACATTGACAATATTAAAACGTTGTTCGCCATCTATTTGTGTATCTACGCAATAACTCAAATGTTGGATATCTTGTCGGTTGCTAATCACTCCTTCAGTGTAAAGAAAACCAGCAGTTAGTTCAAAATCTGCGCCTGGGGTTCGCATAGTGATTGCAACTGTCCGACGCGGAGATATCAGACGAATTTCTAAAGGTTCTTCTGTGGTGATATAGTCAGAGCGCGATCGTATTTTGCCATTTTCCACTACCCAAACTCTAGCTTGAGTTTTACTGCCTTTAGATTGGTTCATGATATATATTGCTCAAACAATTTTGGATTTTAGATTACTCTGTCGAGTAGGCGCGTAGCGACTTTACCGGCGAAATCGGCGGATGGCTTTGTAACCTAAAATTGTACATAGCACACTGAACACGACGCTAAACACAAAAGCTGGTGAGATGAAAATTGAAAGGTCGTAATTTGAGTATTCTTTAGGTTTTGGTAGGTATGCTGTGGCGATTTGCTGACTTGAAAGTGGGTGTAGGGTAAAAACCTCTTTTATCTTTGGTGGTGAAATTGTTTCATTGGGGCTGCCCTGTGCATCAATGTTAGTTTATATTGTAGTAATTTCACTTAATCACTACAACGCGGGGTAGTTGAATTTCGGTTAATTCATAATCTTGCACCAACTTTTCGTAACGCCAAGAAATAAATTTCTTGGCTGATAGCGAAAGTCAGATAAATCTGACTAGGACGGTGTTTGAGTCCGTTTTAACTGACTTATGCTATTAGCCGATAAATTCATTCTGAGGCGGGATATGCGGTTGGTGCAAGATATCAGTTTCAACGGACTTATGCTATTAGAGTTGAGAATTTATTCTCAGGCGAGATATGGGGTAGGTGCAAAATTTTAAGTTCACTGAAGTTGTGATCTAACGACACAAGTTGGTGTCTCTACGACACAAGTTGGTGTCCTTACGACACAAGTTGGTGTCTCTACGACACAAGTTGGTGTCTCTACGACACAAGTTAGTGTCCTTACGACACAAGTTGGTGTCTCTACGACAAAACTTAGTGTCCTTACGACAACAAGTTTTATACCTACACCCTAAGTCGGTTTCCTTCACTCTCCATTTTTCTATTCTTCACCACCAAGGCACAAAGACACGAAGAAAATTCGTCTATTAGCTAAAGAGTGGTAGGAAGGAGAAAAATGTGAAGACTGCGGCTATTGTCAAAACTATCATTACATCAGTTGGTTTTTTAGTGCTGTTTTTTCCACAACAAGCTCATGCTCAATTGATACCACAACCTTGGGTATCAGTTGGTGGCAAAGATGGTGATGTTACTTATTCTGTAGGTGCAAGGGCTTTGAATTGGGGTGCGGAATTGGGAATCGGCCCTGATAGTGCCACAGGTGTAGATGTGCTAAAGTTTATTAGCTTACCAGTAGTTTCACCATATGTTGGATTAGGATATTATTCAGAAGATAAAGGACTTGCGGTTTCAGGTGGAGTTCAACTAGGTGCTGGTGACAATCTTTTCTTGGGCGCTGGTTACAATTCTGTGCGCGGCATCAATGGTCAATTAGGAATAAAATTCTAGAATCGCAATCCTAAATGTCAGATTCGCGACTTTGCAAGAATTGTCGGGGATCTTCATGTAATATTTTGATCCCCCTAGAATAAAGTCCCCCTTTGGAAGAGGGATTTAGAGAGAGAGCTAAAACATTTTGCTACCGACAAGAGGACTTTTCAAACATCCTCTTAGCTAATAAATTTATTTCTTGACGGAATGAAAAGTTGGTGCAAGATATGAACAAGTTTCCATAGTGATTGAGATGATTAAAAACTTCCTTATTGTTTTGAATTTCGCTGTCGAGGAGTGAAGCAAATCACAAAATCTCAACTTTAATTTTCATCGATAATGATGGCTTTTGAGGCAATTTCAGCGATTTTTTATGAGTATAAGCACTCAGTTTTGTACTGTCTTGCTTTATGATTAGTTATTGCTCCTTTGTTCATGGTTATGTAAAGTTGGATGCAATAAAGCAGTAGAATAGAAATGTGTGGGAATTTGCCGGATGGCAATAATGCCTAATTGAATGAAGCTATAGCGTTGATAATAATGAAAGCTTTTGAGATTTTTTATTTAGCAGGCATCTCTGTATGGAGCAAGGCTTAAGGTTATTACTACAATTAGTACTAGAATTTGCGCCTGTAATTGCAAGTTTGGTGCCAAAAAATAATGATGCGCGTTCTGATGGAACTAAAAACGATTATCCTGCCAAAATTCAAGAAATTATCCAAACCGTCAACAGTGCCAGTGAAAAGCTTACCTATTTAGGAGGATACGAGCAACAAAAATCGGAAGAACAGCAGCTAGCTGTTTACTACCATCAGATGCAGTTAGAAATCGCAACCCAGGAACAGGAAACAGCGCTCAAGATTCCAGAGGTTAATAAACTATTTGATAGCTGGCCTTTGCGGTTGTATCCTTCACAGATTTTAGAGTCTGGTACTAATTATGAACGTAAACCTTTAAAAATTTTTCTGGCTCCTCCGAAAGTAGGATTTGATCAGTTTGATTATCGAGAAGAAGAATTTGCTACTGATATCGAGTTAATGGTAGCGGAGGGATTACGAGATTTCTTGAGTAAATATTATTCTTTACAGAATACGATCAGACCAACAGAGTTTTTAGCAGGAGCATGGGACAGTAAGCGTTTTCACAGTGAATCTAGTATTAAGGCTCTGTTTGGAATGTTGAAAACAGAGCCGATTTTAATTTTAGAGTCTGAAGCTGATGGAGACTACCTAAATTTTCGGATTGGTTATTGGGGACTAGGACAAGAGCGTTATTACTATAAAACAATATCTCGGATATCTTATAGAGAAATTGTTGAACAGTCGGCAAAAAACCGCGCCTATGAGTGGAAAAGTATCCGAGATGAATTAATAGCGCAAGGAGAAAAAATAGAGGAAATTAATTACTTAGGTAAAGATAGTGCTAGTAATTTAGCAATCTTAGAAAAAGAAGAAAAATGGAGAGCCAAAGGAGTTGATGTTAGTAAATTATCCTTACGATATAAAATTAATCATCAAGACTTAGAACAACTTAGCCAAGTTTTAGTTACCTGTCATTGTCTAGTTGCTGGTTGGATAGCAGATATTTATCACTTGATTCATCATGATGTATCTCCCCTGTTACCAGATTTACTGCCGAGTTTGCTTAAAAGCCAAATTGACTTGCAATCACTGCAAGCGATCGCTTCAGGATACAAACAAGTTTATCAAGCTCTAGAAGAAAAACACCGTTACTGGATTCCGGAGTTAGCGTTGCAATTAGCTCAGAGTTTATCGCATCTGAGCGATCGCTCTTTGGCAGAAGAACAATTAGAATACTCTATTGGTACATGGTTGGAACTGCACCAAGTACCACAACTGCAAGTTAATAATCTAGTTGAGGCGATACGAAACGCAGCCACCACAGCAGATACACCATATCTCCAAAAACTCAAAGAATATTTTTCAGTAGTTGGTGATAGTCAAAGTATTAACGAAGTCGAAGAAATTTTATACGCGATCGCCGACTCTCGACACCCACGTCAACTGAAAAATGCTTATCTTAGCCAAACTTTAACCGGACATACAGGCAAAATTTCATCTGTCGCCATCACTGCGGATGGACAGATTTTAGTCAGTGGAAGTGCAGACAAAACGATTAAAATCTGGAATTTGCACACCAAAAAAGCAATCCGCACTCTTAAAGATGAATTGGGAGAAGTTTCTTCGGTTGCTGTGAGTCCCGATGGTAATTTCCTTGCTGTTGGTAGTTGCGAACATCCCAGAAGTAATGTAAAAGTCTGGCATCTGTCTAGTGGAAAACTACTGCACAAACTTTTGGGACATCAAAAACCAGTCAATTTTGTGGTGATTAGCCCAGACGGAGAAATTTTAGCTAGCGGTAGTAATAAAATCAAGATTTGGAACCTCCACAAAGGCGATCGCATCTGTACTTTATGGCATTCTTCTCCTGTTCATGGTGCTGCGATCAGTCCCGATGGTAAAATCATCGCCAGTGCTAGCAGTGATAAAAAAATTCGTTTGTGGAACTCGCGCACAGGTGAACCACTACGCACTCTCAACGGACATAAAGGCGACGTATACTCAGTTGCGATTAGTCCAGATGGACAACTTTTGTTTAGCGGTAGTGCTGACAAAACCATCAAAGTTTGGGAACTTGAAAGCGGGAAGATGCTGCATACCTTCGCTGATCACACAGATGAAGTTAAATCAGTTGCGATTAGTCCAGATGGACAACTTTTGTTTAGCGGTAGTGCTGACAAAACCATCAAAATCTGGTGTTTGCAAACCGGAGAACTCTTACAAACTCTCAACGGACATGCAGGGGTAGTTAATTCTGTTGCTGTTAGCCCTGACAATCAATTGATTGTCAGTGGTAGTTCAGATAAAACCATTAAAATCTGGCAAGTAGCCTAATATAGAAAATCACATCTAAAGTAAGCAAACACCAGCAGATATTATAAAGTGCATACTTAAATCAGTAAACAGTTATCACAAATAACTGATAACTGATCACAGGAGTGAATAAAATGAGTCGTCGGTTATTGATAACTGGTGGTGCGGGATTTATTGGCTCGAATTTTGTACATCATTGGTGTCAAAATTATCCTAGTGATCGGGTGGTAATTTTAGATGCTTTGACTTATGCAGGAAATATTGCCAATTTAGCAGGGTTGGAGAAGCAAGAGAATTTTCGTTTTGTCCAAGGAAATATATGCGATCGCTCGTTGCTAGATCAACTATTAGAAACAGAGAATATTGATACTATTGCTCACTTTGCTGCCGAATCTCATGTTGATCGATCAATTTTGGGACCTGGTGCTTTTGTCGAAACTAATGTAGTGGGTACATATACTTTACTAGAAGCTTTTCGTCAACACTGGCAAGCAAATTCTCTACCTACAAATTATCGCTTCCTGCATGTTTCTACTGATGAAGTTTACGGTAGTCTTAATCCTAATGATCCACCTTTTAATGAAATTACTCCTTATGCTCCCAATAGTCCCTACTCTGCATCAAAAGCTGGTAGTGATCATTTAGTTCGTGCTTATCACCATACTTATGGACTACCAACAATTATCACTAATTGCTCTAATAATTATGGTCCCTATCAGTTTCCTGAAAAACTAATTCCTCTAATATGTATTAATACTTTAATTGGTAAAGAATTACCCGTGTATGGTGATGGTAAAAATGTCCGAGATTGGCTTTACGTAGGCGACCATTGTAGTGCTTTAGATATAGTGATTAATCGTGGTATACCAGGCGAAACTTACAATATCGGCGGTAATAATGAAGTAGAAAATATCAATTTGGTGCAGATGTTATGTCAGCTTATGGATGAATTAGCCCCTAATTTGCCCGTGCGTCCAGCAGCAAACTTAATTACTTTTGTCAAAGATAGACTTGGACACGATCGCAGATACGCCATTGATGCTACTAAAATTCAAACTCAGTTAGGTTGGACACCTTCAGTTACTGTTGCAGAAGGTTTGCATCTGACAGTTGCATGGTATCTCACTCATAATAACTGGTGGAAACCTTTGTTATCGCAAGAGTATCAGGCATATTACCAAAAAAATTATGTTTTTTGAACAAATTAAATAGGTGCTTCTCAATGACTTAAAAATATTTTCGCTGGGTCGCGATCGCCTCCACTAGCCAAGCAACAGTTGTAGGGAGCATCCTAATTTTTTCAATCTACCGCAAAGGGTTTAAACCCTTTGCTCATAGCACAAGTCGTATTCATACGACTCAGGCCTTTCGGAGATCCCTCAAACAAATTAAACAGTCTTTTTGTACAACTACTTATTGGTTATTGCTGCGATCGACAATATAATTATAAGCCTTTACATTATTAGAAAGTGGTTCTAGCCTTCCTTGATTAACTAATGCTTGATAGATAAAAGCTGCAATTGTTCCTCTAGTCGCAGGCTGATTGGGATTGAGAATTTTGGTATTAGGATAATTTACAACAATTCCTGCTTGAGTTGCTGCTGCTACGTCATCAACTGCATATTGAGGAATATTTTTGGCATCTGTATAATAATTGCTGACTACGGCTGAGGCTGGAGCATTTTGCAAAGGAGAAACTGTTTTATTTGTGGCTTTAGCAGTCATCAACGGCTGCATTAAAGTAGTCATTGCGAGTGGAAAGAAAAATCGCCTTCTAGTTGTTTGTCTTCTAGCTGTTTGAGCAGTTGTCAAATTTAAGTTTTGAGACAATGATACTAATGCTTCAACTCTAGAGACTGGCTGTTTTGGTCGAAAATATTCTCCGGGATAACCATGCATAAATCCCATTTCGTAAGCTTCTTCAATGGGTTCAGCCGCCCAATAGTTAGCGGGAACGTCTTTATAAACACTACCACTGGGTATTGTTCGTTCTTTATTTTGGTTAAAAGCTTGACGAATAATTGCTGCAAATTCATCCCGATCAACAGACTGATTTGGTCTATAGGTTCCATCTGGATATCCGGTAATAATATTGCGTTCTGCTAGTCTTGTAATAAAAGGTTGCGCCCAATGATTTTGTGTATCAGGAAAGTTAGTTGCTCTTTCTGGTGCTGCAATAACTGATTGTGGTATGGAATCAAAAAATGGTACAGATGTTAATGTTACTAATGCTAACAAAAGTGATATTTTACGTTCTGATGATAAAACAGGAATTTTAAACATAATATTTCTCCCATTAATTTAAATCTCTTTATAACTTAAGCTTAACTCTATATAGGTCTTGATTTTTCTAGCTTTTGATAGAGAAATATCATGTTTGAAGTATTTCTAATTTGGATATTTTAGATAAATACATTTTTTTTGATTACATTTTTCAACTTCCTGCTCACTTCTCCACTAAATTTCCACTTTTTAGTTTTAATATGCATTATTCCTAAATCATCTGCGAGAGACAAGCTCCCCGACTTCTCTTAGAAGTCGGGGAGCTTGACTTTATGAGCTGCTCTATACCATCAAAGAAGTATCGATCAGTTTTAATAAAATACTTTAAGTATTGACAGCATTACGAAAGTCATAACTCCATCTTACCCAGGGGTGGAGGGGTGAAAGCGAGACATAAGCTGATGTGCATTTAAACTAGGATTTTTGAGAGCTATACTGCTTACTGTGTCGAGATTGCTCGCTCGATTTAAATGCTGAACAGCTTATTCCTAATTAGAAAAGTCAACAAGGAAAGAGGCTTTAATTTTATTACTCCTTTCCTTACACCAAACAGGTTTAGCGGGTTAGATTTTCACATCACCAGGACTTAAAAAGTCAGCATGGTAAGCTGAACCACATCTAATTTTCCAGAGCGAGCCAAGTCAGTCAAAGGTTTCAGTCAAACAAAATATGCAACTTAAATGTGAAACAGCTTATTGTAAGTAAATTTATCAAGACAAAATTGCCGGAATTTTGTCTTTAAACTTATTCAAAAACACTTGACCTGGCATTTGAAATCATAAACTATGAGAAAAGGATAAGTAACTTTGAATTTTATCTTATCTGAGTTGACAATCATGCTTTACAACTACTTCAAATTTGCTTTGAGAGATTGCTGGATAAATAGATATGTTGATTTTGAGATATTTTGGTTTATTCGACTACTGGTAAAACATCTCAAAGAAGCTATTAGAATGAAAGGTCTTTGATCGCTGTACTTAATCTTTACTTCATAAATTCTATTAACAATATCTTCAAAAATAAGCTCAAATACTTTAAGAAAATTTTGAGACATAATTCCAGTGGCTTTGTCTAAAGCCTTCATTGCTAACCCTTGTTTTTCATGGTTTTAAATAGCAAAATAAAAACATGGATGAAGCAAACAAAAGCTGAGTCCAAAACAAAACACTTAACTTTCACTCAAGAGGAATCAAATCATGTCTAGAATTACAATTTCCGACATCAACGTAGAAATGACCGAAGTTTCTGAAGTAGACGCTGCTGCTGTTGTTGGTGGTTTGTCTTTCAACGAACTCGTTGGTGGTCTAGCTAGTTTGGGAGCACAAATTGCTAGCCAGAAAATCTTTCAGTTTGGAGCTAGCTTCTCTGAACTCTTAGGTGCTATTGGTGGAGTTTAATCTCTAAAGACGCGTAACTTGACACTTACTTTCACTCAAAAGGAATCAAATCATGTCTAGAATTACAATTTCCGACATCAACGTAGAAATGACCGAAGTTTCTGAAGTAGACGCTGCTGCTGTTGTTGGTGGTTTGTCTTTCAACGAACTCGTTGGTGGTCTAGCTAGTTTAGGAGCAGAAATTGCTAGCCAGAAAATCTGGCAGTTTGGAGCTAGCTTCTCTGAACTCTTAGGTGCTATTGGTGGAGTTTAATCTCTGACTTACACAATTGTGGTTGTAAAACAATACTTTGTTCTACAACCACAAGTAAATCTCAACTAAAATTGAATACCCTTGTTTGTCTAAGGTAAAATATTGGTGATATTGCAAAAAGTTTAAACTTTTTGCAGTATCACCAAATTTTAGTTTACAGGTTTAATTTTGTCAAGTTTTAACTAAATTTTGCCTTTGCTGAATCAATTAAAAAGTTAAAAGAGAATTCCCATACTGAGATCTTGCACCAGCTTTTCATACCGCCAAAAAATTAATTTTTTGGCTAATAGCTAAAGTCAGATAAAGCTGACTAGGAAAGTAGAGACGTAGAATTGCTACGTCTCTACTTTTAGATTCAGACCTAAATTTAAGCTTGCTTCAACAGTTCTTTTCCAGACAAATCATGATCTGAGTCTAAATCTACAGTGATGTTCCATGTAGAACTTTGTTGTTTTAACCAATTAGCAAATAAATCACTCAAAATCTTCAGTCGCACTAAATCATTTAATTGAGGTTGAATAATTTCTTCCACCCAAATTAAATGAACTCCTTTAGGAGTAACAATAGGCTTAATTGCTCCTGGTGGAGTGCAAGCAAAAACAGCAGCAGCAATTTCTGGACGTAATTCACTGCGAGTTTTCACACCAAGATATCCACCAGCACGGCGTAATTCTGGATGTTGAATATATTGGCGAGCAATTTCTGCAAAACTAATTTCGCCTTCTTGAAGGGCATAAAATAGTTCTAAAGCCAAGTCTTCGTCATCTAAAACAACTTCATAGATAGCCGTAGCTACATAATTGAGTTGATTTTCATAAAAGAACGCTTCAACTTTATCAGCAAATAAATGACTTGCCAGTTTTGCAGAAAGCAAATTAGTTTCTGCTAATAGTTCAAATTCTTCTACAGCAAGATGATGTTTTTTCAGCCATGCCCAAGTGTCTTCTGCTTTGAGTAGTTTATTAGTTACGCGCAAATTATCTGCTGCTTTTTGCAGTTCTGCGTTTTCAACTTTTATACCTGCTTGATTTGCAGCATCTGCAACAATTTTGCGATTTGCGATCGCTTGCACTAATTCTGGAACTTGGCAGGAGAGTTTGATTTGCTGCAAAATATCTACGCTGGAAATTTTTAACTCTTTCGACATGGTGAAATTATGAATTCCAATTACAAAGTTTGCGTCGAGTCAATCGTTGTTTAACAGTTAAGATTTATCAAATAACTAATAGCTAATGATAACAACTAACTGCTAATTATTACATCATGATTGGCTTTAATTAACTACAACTCCAAACCACCTTTTTCCAGTTTCTTAAACGGATCTAAGATAAAATCAGCCAGACGACGTTGACGAACAATTACCTCTGCGGTTGCTGTTTGACCAGGGGTGAGTATAATACGTTTATCCCCTGCTTGGATATAAGGTTTATCTAGGGTAACTTCGACATCAAAAACTTCGATATTACCTTGAGGGGTTTCGACAATTTTTGAATCTGGTGAAACCCAACGTACTTGTCCTTCAACAACTCCATAATCTTGAAAAGGATAGGCATCAAATTTCATTTTGACAGGCATTCCCACCTTTAAGAAACCGCTTTCTTGGCTAGGCATTTGTGCCTTGAGGATATAATCAGAATTACTAGGTGCAATCTGAGCAACTTCTTGACCAGCTTGGACGACAGCGCCAGGTTTTTCTATCGGCAACTCATAAATTACACCATTAATTGGCGACCTAATAATGCGTTGTTGTAACTGAAGATTTAATGATAAAATTTCACTTCTACTTTGAGCGATGAGCGATCGCAACTCAGCAACTTGTGATTGTAAATCTTTGAGCTGTTGTTGATTTTTGAGAACAGCTATTTTCCCTGCTTCTACTACACTGTTATAACTACTGCGTTGTTCTTGCAAACGTAGTTTAGCTTGTTGAATTTCTGCTTTAGCTTGGTTAATTACTGTTTGATAACGACTAGTTTCCTCTTTGTAACGTAATTCGGCTTGTTTGGCATCAGATTGAGCTTTTTCTTGTAATTGTTGACTTTCTTGTGCTTCCTTATCTAGTTCTATAACTTTAATCTGGGGGACAACACCTTGATTTTGCAATTTTTCGTAACGTTCAGCCTCTTTCTGATCCTGATCTAAACGACTGTTAGCTAATTTATGAATAGCTTCGGTACTATAAATATTCTGTCTTGCTTGATCAACTAAAGCTAGTTTTTCTATTTTTTGAGAATTATAAGTACTCTCTTTTGCACCTAATTCTTGCTGCGCTTGATATATTTGTGAAAGTTTTTCTAATTCTTGGGATTTATTTTGTTGTTCTTGAACGCTATTTGTTAAAACTATTTGGTTTTTGAGTAACTCAAACTGTACTAATCGATTTTGGTATCCTTCGAGTTTAGTTTTTGCTTGTTGTAAATCGGTTCGCAGAACATCTGATTCCAATTCAACTAAAACTTGTCCTGTTCTAACTGTATCTCCTTCTTTTACCTTAACGGCTACGACACTACCACCAACTTGACTATCTAATTTTCGCGTTTTTCCTAGTGGTTCTATCCGTCCTCTGGCGTTTCCTGTTTCATCCACTCGAGAAAACGCTGTCCAAGGTAAAACGACAACAGCAAAACTCATTAAAAAATATAGTGAAGAACGTGTCCAACGCTTGGGTAGGGCATCTAAAAGTTCTTCTGTGCCATAATACCAATCATTTCCTTCTGTTTCTGGGAACGTTGCTTGCTCGAATTCGTGATCTTCAGCCGATCTGTAATTACGACGCCCATTTGTCTGGTTGTTTGCTGATATAGACGGTAAGTTGTTGGATAAGTTAGCCATACTTGTGTACCCTGTCAAGTTTTTTGTGCGCTTGGTTTGAATAAAGGTTAGGAAAAGGAAAAATGTGTATCTTAACCAACTTGAGCAAGTTGTTGTTGATTGAGATAAAAATAATGTCCTTTGGCGTTGATCAATTCATCGTGAGTACCACTTTCTATCAAAACACCACGATCCAAAACCAGAATTAAATCCGCATTGCGAATCGTTGAGAGGCGATGAGCAATAATAATACTTGTGCGCCCAGCCAGAATCGTTTTGAGATTGTTTTGAATGATCCGCTCTGATTCTGAATCCAGATGACTTGTGGCTTCGTCAAAAATTAATAAGCGGGGATTACCAACCAAAGCTCTGGCGATCGCCAGTCTTTGGCGTTGTCCACCAGAGAGCAAACCACCTCCTTCACCAATTTGAGTTTCGTAACCCATTGGTAGTCGGCGAATAAATTCATCTGCACCAGCAATGGTTGCGGCTTGGATAATATCTTCTAGAGTGGCTTGGGGGTGAGCAATGCTCAGATTTTCACGAATAGTTCCACCAAACAAAAAGGTATCTTGATCAACTACTCCTATTTGTTGTCGGAGCGATCGTAAAGAAAGAGCTGTGATATCTTGACCATCGATCAAGATTTTGCCATCTGTCGCTGGGTATAAACCTAATATGAGTTTTGAGAGGGTAGTTTTCCCGGAACCGCTACGTCCAACAAGGGCTACTGTTTGTTCTGGTTTAATTTCAAAACTGAGATTTTCCAGGATATTATATTCACTTTCGGGATGATAACGGAAAGTTACTCCCACAAAGCGAACACTACCAATCATCTGGGGAAGCATTTGCTTGGCTGAGGTGTTTAAATCTTCTTCTGGTTCGGCTTCCAAAATATCGTTAATCCGTTCTGTAGAAATCACTACTTCTTGTAGTTGATTCCACAAGACAATTAATCGTCGAAAAGGCTGAATTACCTGACTCAACAACATGTTAAAAGCAACTAATTGCCCGATAGTTAGTTGATTTTGGATTACCTGCCATGCGCCAAACCAAAGTAAAATCGTGGTTGCTAAAGTTTCAATGCTACTACTTACAAGTTGCAACCGTACACCAATCACTTGACCAGAGAAATTCTTTTTCACCGATTGATTGAGCAGCTCTTCCCAACGCCAACGTACTGTCTGCTCAATTGCCATTGAACGGATTGTCCGAATCCCGGTCAGTGATTCGATCAGGTAGCTACTTTCTTTTGCTACACTCTTAAAAATTTCTCTGGATATTAAGCGTAAAAAAGGTGTGGCAATCAGCGCCACTAAAACAAATGGTGGCACAACCAATAGCACCAGTAATCCTAGTTGCCAACTGTACCAAAACATTAATCCGATGTAGATAAATACTGTTAATAAATCCAGAACAATTGTCAGTGCTTCTCCTGTTAAAAAGCGCTGAATTTTTTGGTTTTCTTGGACGCGAGAAACAATATCACCAACGTATCGAGATTCAAAAAATGCTAAAGGTAAACGAAAAGTGTGTTTCAGAAAACCCACCATCAAGGCGACGCCTATCCGGTTAGCTGTGTGATCTAATAAATATTGTCGTAGGGCGCTGATGGCGACACGAAATAAACCAAAAATGATTAACCCCAAACCGACAGCGTTTAAGGTCAGGGTGCTACCTTGGACAACAACTCGATCCAAAAGTAGTTGAGTAAATAGTGGTGTTACTAACCCAAATAATTGAATCAAGATCGAAGCAACAAACACCTCTACCAATACAACTGTATGAGGTTTGACTAAATCAAAAAATCGCCAAAATGGTTGAGTGGCTTCTGGGGTTTCTTTTAACCCAACTGTTGGTTGCAGCAACAACGCATAACCAGTCCAATGAGCTTGGAATTCTTCGTGGGTGAGACTGCGTTGTCCAATTGCAGGATCGCAGACAATCACTTGCTTTTTGTTAACTTCATAGACGACTATATAATGCTTGCCTTCCCAATGGGCAATTGCAGGTAATGATTGTTGTGCTAATTGATCAAGACTAGCTTTGACAGGCCGGGTAGAAAAGCCGATGCTTTCTGCTGCGGCGACTAAACCTTTGATGGAAGCACCACTACGGTTAGTATTGGCTAAATCTCGCAACAAACTAATACTAAACTGCTTGCCCCAATAACGACCAATCATTACTAAGCAAGCTGCACCACAGTCTGAGGCGCTTTGTTGAGCATAGAAAGGATAGCGCCGAGTGATGTGTCCCCAAAGTTGCCCAAATTTTACTTGGGGACTGGGAAAATAAGATTGGCGTTTTTTTGGTTTTGGTGCTGTTGACGATTCTGTTGAGGGAAAAGGAATGACTTTTCTGTTCTCAATAGGTTTTTGTGTGGTGACAGAAGCAACCTTTGAGTCAATTAATTGGCCTAAGTCAGACCAGTGTTGCAGGGCTATTTCCCAGTTTGCATGACTGAGAGTGTATGCAATTGTTGTTGGTTGTGTAACCTGTAAATCGTCTGCGCGGGATATTTCATAGATATTTCCAGCAGTTAAATAACGACCATCAGGATGCTGTAATTCTCCTTGATGTACTAGCCATAGTTTACTATCTTGGCGGAGTTTGGCATTAACACTGCCCAACTCTAAATCATGTCGCTCAAATACAGATAAGGCTTGGAGTATACCTTCACCAGAGGTACTGCTTTTTTCTTGATATTGATGCAGCAAAGTGAGCATTAAATCCCAAATTTCTGCTTGTTTTCTGAGGCGATCGCCAATCCGAGGATGCTTACTCATCAAAACTTGCAAAACTTCGTTTGGCAAATAAGCAAGTTGCAAGTTAGAAGAAGCTCTAGCAGCATAGGGAAGCCATTGTTCTTTGACAAACAAACTCGTTTCACCAAATGCTCCCCCAGGATTGAGGGTGGTAATTAAGTTGTTTGAGCGATCTAATAGCCGCACTTTACCCGTTAAAACTAGATAAATTCCTGATTTTCCTGTCGTCGCTTGCCAAAAAAGCTTTGCTACTGGCGGCTTTAATATTTCTACCGCCTTCATGCAGCTTTGCATTTCTTGATTAGCAAGCTTTTCACCCAAAACACGGGTGAGTGTTTGACCTAGCTGTTGCTGGTCAAATACTGATGGCATTTCCGTACCTCACAAATATATTTAGTTGCTAATTTTCATTAAGTTAAATGAACAATCAACGTTCAACTCGCTGTTAGACTGCAAATCAACAATCTGAATTCCAACGTTTTTGAACTGTTCAGTTTCTTGTTTTCCTTCTTGATATTTATGTTTGGTAGACAGCCCTTTTTGTTTGAGTAGTCGGTTAATGTGGCGATCGCTAATTTCAATTCCTAGTTCAAAAGCTAGGTGTTTGCTTAACCATTGGGCTGTCCAATTGGTAAAAGCATAGCCATACTCACGTGGGCTATGTGTTACCAGTTCTTGCAATCTTTCAAGATATTGCTTGTTAACAGTTTTTGGTCTGCCTTTCGGTCGCTCATTCCATTGGTGCGCTAGTCCTGCTTGTACCATCGCAATCCAATACCGTGCCATCTCTTGAGAGCAACCTAAAATGCGACAGATTTCAGCCTGGCTTTTACCCATGTCTGCTAGTAACATGATTTCTAGCCTGCGTCTGTATTCTGGTTGCAAATCAGTTTGCAAATGTTTTAGTAAAAGTTTTCGCTGAAAGGGCGTTAAAAACTTACTCTCTTTGCTGTCATAGCTTTCTAGGGCATTCTTGTTAATAGAATTGTTCTGCATAATTTTATCACCAGTTGGCATCAACTTTAGGCAAGTGAATTAATTCATATTCTTTTTACAAAATTTTTACTGAGTTCTAATTGTTCTTTTAAAAACTTTATTTCTCAAGAAAGAAAACTTGTATTTTGTATAAGTTTCAACATTGCCATATATGATTTCATTTGTCAGAACCTTTATTTTTTAATGAAAATTTAGAATAAACTTGTTACATGACTTTGGTCATTGTACTCTTCAATACAGGCTAATCGATTTCCAGTCTGAGTGTTTTGTCGGTCTATAAGTTTTACAGTATCTTTATCAAACGCTAAGAAATTTTTCATCAAAAAGCAAACTATTTTACAGAATTTTCACAAAAACCTGGTAAATATCACTGACTATAATTACGTAAATAGCATCCTATAGCTTACTGTTGCATCAGTACTATCGGCATCAAAATATTTCTATCTTCTTAAGTGGAAAGACAGAGATAAACATTTGACACAGAATAATAAATAGGAGTTTGGTACACTGCGCGTGGCTTGAGAATGTACCAAGGTAGATGCGGCAAATGTACTTATTTTACTACTATTGCTCAACAATCACATCTACAATTCAAGCCTAAAGATATGTAACATTAGAGTTGAACAGGGAACAGGGAACAAGAAAACAATGTTGGGAAACCTGTCTACCCTAACGGATCGCCAACTTACGCAGCCAGATCCCCTACTCTTTGAAAAAATCGGGGATCTTGTCGTTCACTAATGATTTAGGAATGCTATAGCTACAAATTTCTACCTAGCAAAGATTCCAATTCTACTTTTAAGGCTTTGATATCTGCAACTCTTGCTATTAGTAAATTATCAGTGCCAGCATCAATTAAACGTGCTTTCCAATAACGAATACTATCAGAATTCTGCACCCAAAAATCTATGACTGTACTCACAACCTCATCCTTATCCCAATTCCATTTGGATGGTACTGGTTCCACAGATTCTAGAAATGCATCTAACGTACATATATGCGTTGCTATATATTCCACACCTTGATGTTGTGATATGTGCAAAGTTTCTTGTTGGTGATGAAAAAACTGTAAAACTTGGGATACTCCAACAATATCAAAAGTGTATTTCATTGCTGTTCCCTCATACGAAAGTTTTTAAATTATGTTTATCTTGAAATTTGTTGAAAAATATTTAAGTTCAGTATTTTAGTATTTTATATCGTAATAATGTCGTAATATCGTATATATTGAAAACTAGATAAATTAGCACTTTATTGTTTTTAGTGCTAAAGTTTATCCATCAAAAAATTAGCAGTTTGATGCATTGAGTGCTAAATTTCATAAAAGCATCAACCCTAAAATAAGAAAAAAATCGTGTTTGAAAAGGGGTAAATATTATTTTTTGATATAAGAGGTTGTTTGAAAGTGGTTGGCTGTGATTTTAAGTACTTCTAGATCCCCTCTAATACCCCCAGGGCTGTTTTTTTAGATAAGAAGGGAGAATTTGTCAATATCAAAGCGCGATGATTTTTGAGCTATTGTTATGGAAAACCTAAATTTCTACCCAGAAAAGAAGAAGCGATCGCGCTTGATAACGCTTGTCAAGCGTAATAGTCACATATAAAAAAAGACCAGCCGTAACAGGCTGATCTATAAACAAGGCTATCCTTTATGTTCTCTTCTCATATAGAGTGAAATCCAAACATTGCGTTTCCAGAACGCAACGAGCAATCTTTCTTAACAAGATTGTAGCAGCCAACACAGATTTTGAGTTAATTTTTATCAAAAAAAGAAATCGACCAAGAAATTTGACTTCTATCTTTAAGAATAATTTAACTGAGATATTACACCAACCCAATCTCCTGCTAAGGGTTTAAACCCTTAGCTCATAGCGCAAGTCGTCTAAAGACGACTCAAATTAATTTTTGGGATGCTCCACTAACTATTTACTAACTGCGGTTGTCCCCAAATAATACGTTCTTGCTTGTAAATAGCAATTCCCGGTTTAGCTCCCTTGGGTTTATAGACGTGCTTTGGTTGAGTGTAAACTACTGGTACTTGGTCGCTTTGACGAGCGCGACTGTAATAAGCGCTTAGATTAGCAGTGAATTGTAAATCTGCTTCGTCTGGAACAGCACCAGGTTCTAGCCGTAATAGTACATGGCTACCTGGAATTTCTTGAGTATGGAACCACAAGTCATAATCGCCAGCGATACGGAAGCTTAATTGGTCATTTTGTCGATTATTACGACCTATTAAGACTTCAAAACCGTTAGGGGTGCGGTAATGATAAAAGTTATCAGGGGTTTCGCTAGTACTACGACTGCGGTATTCTTGCTCTTCTAAATACTGCTGTTGAATTAATTCTTCACGAATTTCTTCGAGGGCTTGCAAATCTGCTGCTGTTGTGTAATTCTCTATTTGAGCGATCGCAGCTTCGACTTGTTCTAAATACTCAATTTCGGCGTTGACTTCTGCTAGTAGTGGTTCGACAGCAGTACGAGCGCGTTTGAGTTTTTGGTGTTGTTTATAGAAATTTTGAGCGTTTTGTACAGCATTTTTATCTGGTTCGAGTCCAATTTGTAATGACTCACCAGTTTCAAAATCAGGAAGGGTGATTTCCTTCATTCCTGGTTCCCAGTTTTGCAGGTACGCCATCAACAAATCAGCTTTGGTGCGATACTCATCGGCTCGATCCGATTGCTGTAAGCGTTGCTGAAAAGTTTGTGCTTTTAGCCGCAATTTCTCTAGAAGATTACTGACTTTTTGAGTCAGTTGATGACGTAGTTGAGAGAAAGTTTGTTGATTAAGTTGATCTGTGTAGTAGCGGTTGAGTAATTCTTGAATATCTGTTGCTGGTTCAATTCCACCCCAACCAATTATAGTGTATCCTTCTGTTGTCCAAGCTGGTTGAAATTTCTCGTCTACTAAAGCTTGTAACCATTCTTGCCAAAGTGCAAACAAATTTTGCCAATCTTGAGGTGTCAGGGTATCAGTATTTGTTTCTGGATCTATATTCGCAGCCAACAGCATTGACTGTAATAATGCTGGAGAAACACCACGATAGTTTTTCAACAATTGTCGCTTGATCGCTGTTGGAATTAAACTTACTCGTTCTTGCCAGCGTTGTTGGGATTCGCTCAAACTGGGTATAGCATTAGTCAGGCTGGGTGGGGTTTCATAAGCTTGTCCGGTGAGGATGGGACGAACACTCGATTTTTGTTGGTTGACCTGATGAGCGGCAGTAATAATAATATTATTTGCATCAGTCAGAATAACATTACTATATTTACCCATAACTTCTATATACAGATGATACAGAGGCTGTTCTCCCGGACGACGAGCAAATTGTAAATCAACGACCCGTTCCCAAGGTGCGATCGCCTCAACTGCTACTAAAGCCAAATTACCCAACTGATGAACTAATTGCTGACTAAAGGTAAATGTGTCTGGCGATCGCGGTGGTGGATCACCAATGTGCAGACGCGCAGCTTGGGGGTGCCAAGAAATTTCTAGCCAACTGCGCTGTTTTAGGGTACGTAGCGCAACACAAATAGTATAGCGATCGCGTTGATAAACTTGTTCCAAGCGCGATGGTAACCAGTGAGCGCGGATGTCGCTACAAACAGCGCTGAGAGTGGTAAAGTCGAATGTTTGCACAACAATTTTTCGCTCAATTAACTTTAATGGTTGACATAGCTCTTGAAAACAAGAGATGCACACTGAATAAATGTATCTCTATCGGTATGCATCTTTTATGGTAGCGGCAATTGACTTTGAGAGAAATGTCAATTCAATATCAGAAGGCTCTTAGAGTTTCTTCTTGAGCCTGTTTTTTTCTTTTACTGCACCTACACCTGCAATTCCAGCTAAGAAAATCGCACCAACTGTGGCAGGTTCTGGTACGCTCTGTGGAGAAGTGCCAATGGTTATGAACTTAGTAATACTGGTTCTTGTTCTTGAACTTTTGGTTGTAATAACTGGGTGTATAGTTGACTCAGTTGAGCCGCTACACCATTCCAACTAAATTTGGTTTCCACTCTCTTTCTCGCTGCTTGACCTAGTTTATCTCGCCATAGGGGATTGGCAAGAATTCGATCAATCGCCACAGCAAAAGCTTCTTCATTCTGTGGTGGTGCTAGCAAACCAGTTTCTTCAGACACGACAGTAAATTGAAGTCCACCAACGTCACTTGCTACTACTGGTGTATAGCTGGCCATCGCTTCTATCGCTACTAATCCAAATGGTTCATAGTGACTGGGAACAACGCAAACATCAGCCGCAGCATAATAAGTAGGTAGAATATCCTGACTCAGACGACCTGTAAAGATGGTAAAGTCGCTCATTCCCAATTCCGCAACAATATCTTCAATTCGTTCGCGTTCCATACCGTCGCTGTGTCCCGGACGACTACCACCGCCAATCATCAGCTTAAGATTTTTCTCACCACGGAATCGAGATTGTCCTACAGCACGCACCAAGGTTTCTATACCTTTACGGTAGTCAAAACGCCCCACATACATAACTACTTTGTCTTCGGGATTAAGACCTAACTTAACTCTTGCTGCTTGTCGATCAATACAACCAAATCGCTCAATATCAGTACCGCAGGGAATAATATCAATGTTACCTTTTGTGGAAACGAGCGATCGCATATGTTCTTTTTCTTGTGGACTTGTCGCCACAATCCGTTCTGTTGTTTCCAATACTTCTTTTTCCACTGCTAACCGTGTACTGGCAATTAAAGGAACAGTCTTGATAGTGTTATATTTAACAGCTCCTAATGAGTGGTATGTATGAACCTGCTTGCTTCCTTGAATTTTCTTTAACCGCATTCCCACCCAGCAAGAAAGCCAATAGTTTGTGTGAATTAATGGATAACTAACACTATTTTCTCTTTGGAAATCGAGGAAATTATCCACAAATTCTGGCAAATATGCGAATAAATTGTCTCTAGGGACAAATTCAACAGCACCTGCTTCCAAACGTATTGTTCGACAATTAGGATGATGTTGAACAATATTATCTTGCTCTGGACTGATTTTCCGGGTAAATATATCTACTTGCCATCCTAGCCGGGCTAGAGCTTCACCTACATGGCGCACATAAATATTTTGTCCTCCAGCTTCTTCTTTGCCTATTTCAATTGCTGGATCGCCATGGACTGAAATCAAGGCAATGCGTTGTTCAGTTCTAGAGTTCATAGTTTGTTGGTTTTTGATTTGAAAGAGATGTTAAGCAAGTTTTAGTCTTGTCTATCTTTTCACATCACTAATTTATGTCGAATGTTTAAGTAATTTTTATTTTAATTTAATATGTCAAATATTTTTATACACCAGTGACTAGAAGTCATCTGCTGAATTACATAATTCCATTTGTTTTCTTTATATCTAATTGGTGATATGTTTATTTGATACTTTCGATAAGTAAAGAGAATTTTTTTAGGAAAGTTTCTGAAATTGAGTTACACAAATGTAATATATGAACTTATTTGATAGAAAATACAAATAACATTTATTCTAAATACTAATAATTTAAGTATTTAGAGTTTATTTTTTAAATTCAAGCTATTTTTTATACATTTAAGAATTTGGAAATTAGTAATAAAACTAACCTGTTTTAGAAAAATCTTGAGACACTTCCCTATCTCTGAAGAAAAATATGAATTAGGAAACTTGAGCAAATAATAAATTTACGTTATAAATATTATGCAGATATTAAGCTACTTATATATTTTCACTTCAAGATATAGATAGTCTCTATCCTGAAGCATTGAAATATCAATGGTTATTCATTGATCATTGGTCACTACTACTAGTACAGCGGGCGCGGAAATAAACCTACCATTTATAAAAGGTCAAAGCCATAAAAAATCTTTTCCCCGATCCCCGATTTTATTTTCAAGTTGGCGTGCAGCGAAGTGGAGTATTAAATCTTCTCGGCAAAAATAAAATGAATAGACGCTGTAGCAAAATTAGAAAGCAATTATAGGAAGATATAGATTCTGTGTCTAGTAAAATACCCTTATGCAATTAGAATTCATTTCCGTTGAAGAGTTTTACTTTGCTCTGACGTTAGCAGTTCGCACACTCGAAGAAATAGATAAACCTGGTTTGGTAGAACAAGTGCGATCGCGACTTTTGGCAGAATGTGGACAACCCTCAACTGTTGCTCCTGGCAAACAGAATACATTTAATTACGTATTCAAAGTCAAAGACACAGATAACATTCCTGCGCCTAGTCTGATTGTCTCTATTTCAGATTGGCAAGATAAACTGCGCTTAAGTAGCGATTATGGTTGGGTGTTAGATCAACAACGCAAGCCAATTCGTACAGACAAATACGATCAACGTTCGCATTTCAACCAAAATTTGCGATCGCACTTACAAAAATGGTTGCATATCCCTTTTGACTAAGTAAATGTATCAAACTGCAATCCGCCTAAAGCATGAAAATCACTTTTTTTAGCCTTTGACCGAAATTAATAGGATACAAGCCTCATCCTTCGCTTGACGGCTTTATTGATATCCATGCTATTATAAAAACAAGTCGCCACAGGGCATTGGGAGACTTTAAACGGACATAGAGAGACTGTAAGACTACTTAGTAGCGAGTTTATGTGAAGTGTCAAGGAATACTCGCTCATCTGCGGACGAGGAGGTATGTCAATTCTCACGTCTAACCCCTAGCTCGAAAATGGGTGTGTGGAGGTGTAAGGGTGTAGGGGAGAGATGTAAGAATCATATTTTCATGTACAGGTTGTGGGATTTTACCCAATAAGCTGTTTTGAAAATAGCTTGAAGGTAGATAATTAAAAATTAAAAGTTCAAACTTATTTTGAATTTTTAATTTTTAATTACTTCTACTGGCAGATTAACTGGTAGTTTGTGTAGCCAGCATTTGTTTGAGTTTTTCCAACTCAGAAGCCCAGCGTGGATCTGGACGAATAGCATCTGTATCGCCTGCTGGAGAAGTTTCTTTGGGACTACCACCACGGCGAGGCTTTTTAGATTTTTTGCTTTCTCTCGGTGTAACAGCACTGGCATGACCACCACTTTGATTAGCAGCTTTAGTAGGTGCTTGTTGTTCTTCATTATCCTCTCCCTTTGTACGAGGTAATGCCTTTTCTAATTTGATGGGAGAGTCTTTGAACATTTGACCATTGTATTTTTCAATAATCTGGTCTGCTTGTTCGTCATTATTTACCGTGAGAAAACCAAAGCCACGACATTTGCCAGTTTTCCGGTCTTTAATTAATTTAGTGGTGACAGCATCACCTTCTTCTGCAAAAACTGCTTGCAGTTCTTGACGATCTATTTCTTCTTTAGGCAAATTGCCTATATATAGGCGAACAGACATGGACTAACCTCCAGAGTTAATTGAAAAACGACCAGGCAAAAAACAGTTACTGGGTTTCGGCTTTTGATAGATGCTATTGAGTAACAATGCCACAAACCTAGTTTTTTTACTCCAAACTATTAACCTATTACAATACTGTTTTTTGCCAAAATTAAGCCTGTTGAATACAAAAGCGTACACTGCGCTAACAATACCTTTATTCTAAGAATTTATGAATCTTACAACTTACTGCTTACGACAGGAAATGACTTTAACGCCCTTGTTCCAAATATTTAAACACCATTTCTTACATTATCACGGTATTTTCTACGTAGCTAGCTTAGGACGGACATTTCCGACTATTGCATGAAAGCATCGTAGCATAAAATACTTTTATTTTTGAAGTTGACTTTTTGGAAACAAAAACCAGCCTGTGGCTGGTTGATTTGCTGCTGTGTTGGAAGGAGAAAAGGGGATTGATTTGGACAAATAGCCGAGCCTCATTACCAAACTTGGTGATTGATTTATATCGGCTGCTCCACTTTATGTGAATCAATGTAACAGAAATGGAAATATTTTGCAACATTTATTTACATTCTCTTTTTGGTCAGCAACAGGGGTGTAGAGGAAACCCCATCAATCTTCTTGAGGGGCTTGAAACAAGGACACCATTAACCTCATAACTACGTCACAGTTTTCTCCTCTTAAAATTGAGGCACGCTACCTACGGAAGCCGCAAAGCGTCTACAACGCCAGATCACTCGCGATCGCCAATCAGATAAACCAATACAAACCTGCCTCAATTTTAAGTTCATTGAATCGAAGGTAAAAGGATATTACTCAATTAGTACTAACGATGAGGACACCGACCAATGACACAAGCCTTACCAAGATTTGTAACTTTTGAAGAATTTGTAGAGTGGAAGCCTGACGGGGAATGCTATGAATTGCATGATGGAGTGATTGTTAAAATGCCACAGCCGTTAGGAGGTCATGAAGAAGTTACAGGATTTTTATCAATACATCTGGGTGTTCAATGCTATCAATCAGAGCTTCCCTATCTCATCCCAAAAACAGCATTAGTTAAATCTCAACAGAGCGAGTCTGCTTACTCACCAGATGTACTAATCGTGAACCAAGCGCAACTACAAAATGAACCGCTTTGGGAAAGAGAATCAACTGTAATTTACGGAGCATCAATCGCTTTAGTGGTTGAAGTAGTTAGTACTAACTGGCGTGATGATTATTTTACAAAATTAGGTAAATACGAAGAAATTGGAATTTCAGAATATTGGATTGTAGATTACCTAGCTTTAGGCGGTAAGCGATTTATTGGCAATCCGAAACAACCAACTATATCAGTCTACTCGCTGGTTGAAGGTGAGTACATTGTCACCCAGTTTAAGAACAGCGATCGCATAGTGTCACCAACATTTCCGGACTTTAAATTGACTGCTGAACAAATTTTTTTAGCTGGGAAAGGGGGAAAGTAGGGAAAACGCTAATTATAAAAGCCAGAGCAGGTGGTACAATCGGTACTCATCCTGCTTGCACAAACAGCTATCCCCTCAGAAGAATATATGCTCCCCAAACCTCTGCTGCGACCGCTAAGACAATAGACCAAATGGGGTGAGGACTGTTAACGATTTTTCCGCCTTGAGTTTGTAGGGTTTGCACATCAATCCAAGGTGTTGCTCCGCGTCGTAACCAGCCAGTGACGGTGATCTGACGTCCGAGCAATTCTTGAGGATTGACATGTTGTCCCAACCAAGAAATGTGATGTAGTTTGACTAAACCTGTGTGAGATTGCAAAACTAAATCTTGTGCCAAACAGTTGTTAGTACCACGACGACCTAATAACTTTCCAACAAGACGCACACCGATGCTATCAATAGGAATGCTAGCTGGATTAGTTAACAGGTTGGGCAGTTGGTCATCAGTTTGGACATTCGCAGGTTTAATGTTTGAAAAGAAAGAATTTATCCGCAACAAGAGGCCGATACTAAAGCCAATCAGCATACAGCCCTTGATAAAATTCCAGTCCTCATAAATCCATTTCAAATTTAAAAGTTTGAGTGCGAACAGAGTTTGCCAAATTAACCAGATCAGACCCCCAAACGCAACGCCTAAAGGAATTCCCAACCAAGGGGCAATTTGTAATAAAAAAGACTGAGGCTTGATTTTTAAAGGCTGTTGGCTTTCGAGATATAATTCTGGGTCTACATGCCAAAGACGAGCGATTTTACACAGGCGTAGGGCGCGATCGCCAATTAAAGGATGAGTATTATTAATTACAAACCACCATCGATAAGGATTGACACAATCCCACATCAACAGAGATTCAAAGGTAGTATAAGCAGCCATACTACCCAAGCATAGACTTTGTTTGTAGCCTACGGGTATAACTAGATTTAAGCTTTCTAGCTGCCAACTGGTGTGTTCTTGTTTTTGGACATCACCAGCAATACCAATAGCCATTTTCAGTAAAGCACGGACTAAAGCATTGGGATTACCAGTAACTTCCGCCGCCACGCGATCACACCAATAAAGCCGCAACTGCGACAACCATAAACCAGTTGCACTCAGCAAGCACCACAAACCATAAACCAGACTTGTCAATACACCAAAAAACCCACGCCAGATAGGTTGAGTTTTTGCATCTCCCCACTGTCCCAATAACTGATATAGCTGGTAAATCGGAATTGTTAGTACTAGTAACAAAGACATAACAGCACAATCCCAGTGAGCAATCTGTCCTAATTGACTGGCATAAATTGTGGCAATTTCATCATTTGTCAGTTGCTCTAATAACCCTTGACTAACTACAATTCTAGCTGTACGGGGTAAATTACCATAGCAAAAAGCAACAGGGGAAGTAATTGGTAGGACAAATAATTTAGGTGTCCGCCAACCCCGTTGTTGGCAATAACGTTGTAAAACTCGCACTGTCTCTTTACTATGGCGATGCAAAATGTCTTTTTCTAATTCTCGTTGACCGTAAAACTTTGTCAGTAATCGATCCAACAACCAAGGAGATAAACAGAACAGGACAAAAATCAAAACCACCAATATACTTGTAGGATCTCTATATAAAAGCTGTAATGGCTCTACAAAAGGCAGTTTAACAAAGGCATCATTAATAAATCTCATTACCGACAGCAGCAGCGTTTTGATTACCCAAAACAGCGCTACGCATGTTCCTGCTTGGAGTAAATACAATAGCTTTAAGCTTCGTTTTGGCAAGGGTTGCCATACTTTAGCGCGTCCTGCTTGTCGCCAGTAAATCGTAGGTGGTTTGACTTTTTCCTGATTAACAGTAGTTGGGGAGTTAACGGGTGGAGGAATTGGTAGAGATGAATTTTTTGTTACAGAGGCGCGGGGTGTGGAAGATGCTGAAGCCAGCCAACCTCGCGTTTGAGTTCCGCCAAATGTAGGTACTCGCAGACTACGGGCTGATGTTTGCTCGATATTTGTGTTCTCTGCATCTTGGCGTTCTCGCGTCTCGGCGTCCTCTGTTTGTGACTGCTGAGACTCCAGCATAGGTGAAGAATTATTCCAGGGGATAAATCCGGTGACGTCAGCAGTAGACGCATCGTCATTTTGATAGCGTTTTTTGATCTGTTCTAGAGAACGTTCTGCCCATTCTTTAACTTGTGGACGTTCGTTTTGAATCAGAGTTTCGCATAATGCGATCGCTGTTGCAACTTCCCCAATACGCGTATAAACGACAACTAAGCCTATTTCCGCTTGGATAACTGCCGTGCGATCGCTATTACTACTTAAAATGGCTTCTAAGATGCTTTTTGCTGTTTGATAATCTCCTTGCTTCAGGGCGGTTAAACCAGCCTTCAAAGATGGTTCAGAATGTGAAGGCATAGTAGTTTGCACTCCAATAACTATATTGTTAGTGGTAATTGGTAATGGGTAATTAGTAATAGGTAATAATAATTACCCATTAACCACTGGTTGTTGACTAGAAAAAACTGGGGCGATCGCACTTAATTGCAAATCAGGGTGATCTTGTTGTAATTGATGGCAATTCCACTCATTACGAAATAGTAAAACTGGTCGCCCCATACTGTCTTTGACTGTGGTCGTATTGAACAAACGTCCGATTTTGGTCAATGCTTCCCAACTACCTTCTACCCAACGCGCAACACTGTAGGGTAATAAATCCAGTATGGTTTCAACTCCATATTCATTCATTAAACGGAATTGCACCACCTCGAATTGCAACTGACCTACCGCAGCTAAAATTGGATCGCGTTTGGCTTCATCTACAGAATACATAATCTGTACAGCCCCTTCTTCACGCAATTCCGAAACGCCTTTTTGAAATTGCTTGAATTTAGATGGGTTGGGATTGCGGAGAGTTGCAAACAACTCTGGAGAGAAATAAGGAATTCCCTCATATTCCAACTTTTGCCCAGTGTAAATTGTATCCCCGATTGCAAAAACACCAGGATTATTTAAACCAATGACATCACCTGGGTAGGCGACATCAATAGATTCTCGTTCTTGAGCAAAGAGTTTTTGCGGACGAGACAAACGGACAACTTTACCTGTGCGGGCGTGATTGACTGTCATATCTTTTTCAAATTTGCCTGTACAGACACGCACAAACGCCACGCGATCGCGGTGTTTGGGGTCCATATTGGCTTGCAGCTTGAACACAAACCCAGAAAATTCAGGATATTCGGGTTCAACTTCACCCACGCTACTATTGTGTGAACCTGGTTTGAGGGCGTACTCTAGAAAATACTTGAGGAATAACTCAACCCCAAAGTTAGTCATCGCACTACCAAAGAAAATAGGCGTCATTTTGCCTTGGTGTACTAAATCTAAATCTAGGTCTGCTCCCGCCCCTTCTAATAGTTCTAAGTCGTTTTTGAGCTGATAGTAAAGATCTTGTTCTAAAAGTTCTTCAATTTGGGGATTTCCCAAATCAACAACTGTATTAACCGCTTCTTTACTACCGTGAGCGCTACGTTCAAACAGGTGAATTTGTTGTTTATGGCGATCGAAGACACCTTTAAAGCGATCGCCCATACCAATGGGCCAGTTGACTGCATAGGTCTGCAATCCTAATTCTTGCTCAATCTCATCTAGCAGTTCTAGGGGTTCTCGTCCGGGACGATCAAGTTTGTTCACAAAGGTGAAAATGGGAATACCCCGCATTTTACAAACTTCAAATAGTTTGCGGGTTTGGGGTTCCAAACCTTTAGCAGCATCAATCAGCATGACTGCATTATCTGCCGCCGCTAGAGTCCGATAAGTATCTTCACTAAAATCCTGGTGTCCAGGAGTATCTAGTAAATTTATCTGACAGTTTTGGTAGGTAAATTGTAACACCGTGGAAGTAATCGAAATACCCCGTTGTTGTTCCATTGCCATCCAGTCAGAAGTCGCTTTGCGCTGTGCGCGTCGGGCTTTGACTGCGCCAGCTTCGTGAATAGCACCTCCGTACAACAGGAGTTTTTCTGTGAGTGTAGTTTTACCAGCATCCGGGTGAGAAATAATCGCAAAATTGCGACGAAGTTCAACTGCTTTGTGAAGTTCTAACTCAAGGTCAGTTGACATAACTGTATCTACTTGTAAATTAAATCTAACTTTACTTTTTCCAACTTTAGCGAGTCTTTTTATCTTAAGACAACGATGCTCATGATAGGTTCTTAGTGTACTTGAAAGCAGGAGGCAAATTCAGTTATCAGTTATCAGTTACCAGTTGACAACTACCAATGGATCACTGATCAGTATTTACTGTTTACTGACTTCAGATTTCATCCTTCACAGGCTTTACCCCAAACTCAACCCAATTATAAGGAACAGAGAAATGTACGACACGGACAAGCGCAAGCTTTTATCAGCACTTTCTCATGCAGCCATCTTTTTGAGTACCACATTAGTATCGATCGCAATACCTATTTTCATCCTCTTTGCAACAGAAGATCCTGTTGTGAAAGAAAATGCCAAAGAAGCCATTAATTTTCATTTGAATGTCTGGTTTTATGGGGCTATTATTGGTGTTTTGATTTGGGTGAGTTTTGGTTTGTTGATACCTCTGGCGGGTTTATGGTTTTTAATTCATTGGGGATTAACAATTTGGGCGCTTTCTCATGTTTTAAGTAATACTGAAAAACCTTTTCGTTATCCCTTCATTCTCCGACTTGTTTAGTAAAAAATCAGTTTTTATCCGGTTATATCAAGTCACTGATGAATATCTGAAATAGACGGGTGGCTTTTAAATCCAGGGTCATAGCTTATTGGTAATGGATAATAGGCTGTGTTTTGATTATCGATTATCATTGCGCCTCACACGTATCTCATCACAAATTTTTAATCAAGCGCATCTATTAATATATTGATGGAAATTTTTATATACTTTCTTGTCTTTTTTAGAAGATAAATGACAAGCAAGTTGTAAAATACAAAATTGCCCCACAACCTCATCAGGTGTAGGGCAGAGGACAGTTAAGCGCTGTTTGTAGTGTGTCCTTGGTAAGCGGGTTTTTACCCGAACTTTGTGACGCTTTGTTTTTTGTCCATTTGTGTTTTTTCTTCATAAAAATTTATGTTTCCAACCCATCGCCCTCGCCGTCTGCGTACCCATTCCCAACTCCGCCGGATGGTACGTGAAACTGTTCTTACCACCAGCGACTTGATTTATCCTTTGTTTGCTGTCCCAGGTGAAGCGATCGCCAATGAAGTTAAATCTATGCCTGGTGTCTATCAGCTTTCGATAGATAAAATTGTCGAAGAGGCAAAAGAAGTTTACGACTTGGGAATTCCCGCCATTATTCTATTTGGTATTCCTGCTGATAAAGATGTTGATGCCACAGGTGCATGGCATGATTGCGGTATTGTTCAGAAAGCTGCAACTGCGGTGAAAGAAGCAGTACCAGATTTGGTGATTATTGCTGACACTTGTTTGTGTGAGTATACCAGTCATGGTCACTGCGGCTATCTGCAAGTTGGTGATTTATCAGGACGAGTTTTAAATGACCCCACCCTAGAATTACTCAAGAAAACCGCCGTTTCCCAAGCAAAAGCAGGTGCTGACATTATTGCGCCTTCGGGAATGATGGATGGATTTGTACAAGCAATTCGCTCTGGTTTGGATGAAGCAGGTTTCCAAAATACGCCGATCTTGTCCTATGCTGCCAAGTATGCTTCGGCTTACTATGGCCCATTCCGGGATGCAGCAGACTCAGCACCCCAATTTGGCGATCGCCGCACCTATCAAATGGACCCCAGTAACTCCCGCGAAGCGATCAAAGAAATAGAATTGGATATTGCTGAAGGCGCTGACATGCTCATGGTGAAGCCAGCATTGGCTTACATGGATATCATCTGGCGTGTGAAACAAGCTAGCAACTTACCTGTTGCTGCTTACAACGTTTCTGGTGAATATTCTATGGTGAAAGCCGCAGCCCTCAACGGCTGGATTGATGAACAGCGCGTGGTCATAGAAACCTTAACTGGCTTTAAACGGTCTGGTGCAGATTTAATTTTGACCTACCACGCTAAAGATGCTGCGCGTTGGCTGGGGTAAGCAGTGGTTTGGCCTGTCAGGCGACAAAATTTTATCTGGGTAATTGGCTTAATTAATCTCACGCAGAGGCGCAAAGATGCAGAGTTTATCTTATGTATCTTGGTGTCTGGGCGTGAGATTATTGTTTGCTAGGGAATGAAAGCATTGGATTTGTGGTAAGCACACTTAAGTGAGATGAATTGCTGTTTCACCTAACTACTTGGGGTCGTAATTCGATTTTAGATTTTGGATTTTGGATTGACTCTACTTATGGAATCTGAGAGCTTGTACCATCAAACAATTTCGGTTATTGCTTCTCTATCAACGCCCCCTCAGAGTTATCACACAGTTATTAGTGAGGGAAAGATTTTAACTTTATCGGTAAGCCGACTGTGTGTTTGGGTTACGATAAAAATATTTACTGCTAGTAGTAAATACTCTTATACCAAAATAGCTAGTACATAAATCGTGGATAAAAATCGTGAATAGCAACCGTTCCGCAAGGTTCTGGATAACATTCATCGCAAGTTATATCGCTATCGTTGGAGGTGTTTGGGGGTTTCTAGAAGCGTACACCTACTTCAAAGGTATCCGTTCAGGGGACAAAAAGTGTTACGGAGGAAATGAGGGTACACATAGATGGTAAATTAGGAGGATGGATAAATACAGCCTCTCCTACGGAATAGAAATAACCGACTCCGATTGGGAAA
>JAHHHW010000102.1 GCA_019359115.1 Pelatocladus maniniholoensis HA4357-MV3 | reverse complement strand
TGGGATTGAACACTTTTAATTCTCGCGAATTCTTGTGTTGATGTACAGTCCCCTGATTATTCGCGATGAAAAATCGCGAATTTTTTTCCCTTCTCTCCCTCTTTTTGCAAAATTGGGATGCTCCCGAATCAGTTCTGTTTTCCAGCCCTGGTATCGGGGGTTTTCTAGTAAGGTTTGTACTAAGTCTGCTCCTTGCTCAATACAGGCGGCTAAATTGGGTTCGGTGGGACAGCCGCTTGGTGGCGCATAGATAAAGTTGTATTTTGATAAAAATGGCTGAAAATAAGTATGAATTTCTTCATCGCTCAAGCGAGGATTGAACCTATTTACAGCATCATCTTTGAAATTGGGCGCATTGGTCAAACTTGGTTCTGGAATACCACCGATGTAATACAGCATTTGTCCCACACCCAAGGAAGCTAAGGATTTTTCTTGTTGAGGGGTGAGCAGCATAGAACGCGATAAGGCTTCGCGATTTTTTGCTTCTACAACGCGATGGGCAAGTTTAATATTGGTATTAACCATAATATCAGGGATTAAACCATCAGGATTTTGTTCAGCTACGGCTATTCCTTGGCCAAATCCCCGCACCTCTGCCAGCATATTAGCAAAGTTTTTCACTGCTTTTCCTTTGGGGTTCGCTTGTTCTTTATTGCCAGATTCTGGTACATTCCCCAATAAGTTATGTGCTTCTTCAATCAGTAGCAGGTGTTTCAATTCCCCTGTTGCTTGGTGACGACGAGCTGTCCAATACTGATAGCAACGATTGAGAATCAACCCCATGACAAAAGCACGATCATCAGTATTCGTAATCTGACTCATCTCCAAAATCACAGGATGCTGCATTAACATGTCAAAGGGTACTGATTCTGTCGTATCCAGCATTTTACCAAGAGGTCCACGACGGAACTTATTAATCCGCACTGAGACAGCAGCCAAGATTTCATCGGTACTTTCTTGGGAATAACCGAGTTTCGGTACAATTTCTGAAATCAACACAGCTAAATCAGAAAAACAGGGAGGTTTTAATTTACTGTTGTCTCCCAGATTCGTAAAGCCTTTGCGTTTGTATGCTTCTATCCGACTTTCCGCACTTCATCGTGTAATATCCGTAGATTTCCAAAATCTCACTAACAATGGTTAAATGAACAACACCAATTCTCAATGAATTTAAATATTAATACTTAACGGTTTGACCATTATTAGGAATAATTCTTGAAAATTAAGATAATACATTTTGAAGTGCGGAATATGGGTTCTATGATTAATTGTTCGACGACGTTGGGAAGCGGCCCCCACATACTCATAGAAACTGAGAATAAATCTACCAATGCACCCAAATGGCTATTGAGATTAATTGTCGGGGGTAGCTCGAA
Organism: Pelatocladus maniniholoensis HA4357-MV3; assembly: GCA_019359115.1. Taxonomy (GTDB): domain Bacteria; phylum Cyanobacteriota; class Cyanobacteriia; order Cyanobacteriales; family Nostocaceae; genus Pelatocladus; species Pelatocladus maniniholoensis. The sequence continues at coordinate 51,944 of JAHHHW010000102.1, read as the reverse complement.
GGGATTGAAACGCAATGGTGCAACTCGTTCATCTCCCAAGGAAAAAATCAGTAAATCTGCTTTGAGGGAATCAACTGCTTTGAGTCCGCGATATTCTGTTTTGGCTGGTTCCAGCACCATCCAAGGAATACGATGCGATCGCCATAATGTTTCTAATAAGTAGAGGGAAGTGTTAGTTTTTCCACTACCGGGAACACCGCTAATTAATAAGTGCTGGGTAAGTTGTTTTTTACTCAGATGCAGTGTCCCGATGGAGATTTCCCCTGTAATTTCACTGCTTTTTTCTGGACGACGGGCATCATTAGCACCAGCAGCAGAGGGTAATCCCCAAACACCAGTCCGATCAGCAATGGGTAGGCGAAAGACACTGTGGACTTCTTCTGGACTAAATAACCAAGGAAGACGGTTTAAATTGTAGGTGTTTCCCCAACGATAAAGGGTGAGGTCTACCCAGTTCTGGCGTACAGCTATTTTCTGAGCTTCTGTTTGGCTGATTTTTACTTCTCCACCTCCAGCAGTCTGATTTTCTGTGGCTGGTTTACCGTTGATCGCAGATTGTAATGCAGCAATAATCGACTGTGGTAAGGCACTTTCAGTGATCATGCTGATAGTCATTTCAAACGGCGATCGCCAACTATTTTGCAACTTTGTCCAAGCTTGGGATGCGTGTTCTGCTTCTACTAGTTTTTCTTGATACTGCACGTTGCTGGACATTGACCGTACTTGAAAACTTTCTCCCCGGCTAATTTGAGCAATATTGGCGTATAAACGGGCTTGTTCTGCTAAATAGGTTGCTTCTTGTTGTGTTAACTGAGTCGGTTGCAAATTAATGGCTACTGCTGCTGGGGTGGGATGACACAAAAGGGCGCGAAACAGATCTTGAAAGTTGTCAGGATGGGGAATCCAGGGATTAATCTGAATACCTACTTTATCTGGAATATCCTTACTGGTAATAGTTTGCAGTTGCCTAATAGTGCGACGAAATTCTGCTAAAGTACCTGCATCAGAGGGTAAAAAAGGTAATCTTAATATTGCCAATTCTTCTTCAGTGCGACAGGATTCTAGGGGATAGCCATTAGGAAAAGTATCACGGATTTTGTTAAAGAAGTTGCGGGCAGCGCTAATTGTCTCTATTTCCGCTTGTCCCTCGGTTCTACCGACTAAACCAAAGATTAAATCTTGTTCTGAGTCACCAGTCGTAATAATACGTATACTAAGAGTAAATCTGCTTTCACCGTGTAGTTGTTGTATCCAGCGTTGTTGTGCTTGCAGGATTTGGTTGAGAGCGGTTTCATAAGTCATCCCGGTGCGAAACTGCTCTTTGGAAATTAAATCAGGAATCGCTGGGATCATGGCTCCCCAGAAAACTGCGATCGCTCTTGTCTCAGTGGATTCGATTGCAACTGCTGGAGCTGTACTGGTTTCCCATTTTGTGAGTGCTGTAACCATAAAATTACTGACCAAACAAGGCAAAAGTTAAAAGTTAAAAGTTAAAAGTTAAAAGGTAAAATAAATTTAATTATGGGGATTATCTTTTTACTTTTTACTTTTTAACTGACTCCAAGAAGTTGGCGGACTTCTGTTAAATGCATTCTGATTTTTTGATTTCCTGGTTCTAGCTGCAATGCTCGACTCAAGGCGAACTCTGCACTTTGGTAATCTTGCAAATTTGCTTTGGCAATTCCCAAACCATGCCAAGCTATAGCATCTTGAGGTACTTGTTGCGTAACTTGTTCCCAATAATATGCAGATCGCTGATTATCTCCAATCTCCTCAGCAAATTCTGCCCCCAATCTCATAGATTCAATATAGTGTTGGTGATAAAGTTGCTGTTGGGCAGGATTTTTTTGCACAGCATTATAAGCAATAGTGAGGGATTGATTCAACCTGCCTAACTTGAGAGAAAGCTTTGCAGCTTGCCAGAGTTCCGAAATTTCTGATGTATTGATTTGGAGATGCTGAAGTGCTAAAAGTGGAGAAAGCATTTTTAAGTAATAAACTTAGTTTTCTTAACGTCGAAAAACTTTGCCACCTGCGGAAGTTCTTGTGAGAATTTGTTTTATTTGTTCTTCTGTATAACCTTTAGATTGCAACATTGGTTTGAGAACTATTTCTACTTGCTTTGATAGCATATCATCAAGCTTTTTAGCATCAACTAAATCTAAAGGAGGAATATTGTATTCTTGAGCTTTGCTTTGCCTCCAAAAAATTACAAGTAACACAATGCCAATTACTGGCATCAATTCACCAAGACGACCTATAAAATTAAAAAAGCCAGTTACCAAAGAAAAGCGGGTCGCTGTGCGTAAAAAGAAGTTAGAACTTAGCTTTACTTGCTGCTCTACATACTCTTTCCAAGTCAGCATTTGCAATGGATAAGAGGGATTTCCTCCAATTGGTTGTTGAAATGCAGGTGGATAAGCAGGCTGTGGAGTTGAATTATAAGTACGTGGTGGGGGTGTATAAGCAGGTTGTGTTGTTCCTGGTAAAACTTCTGGGGTTGCAACTAGGACAATACTACCAGCCATAGCAATTCGTGTTTGTGTTTGAATTGGGTAATCATTAATCTGCTGACTATTAACGAATGTACCGTGACTACTACCCAAGTCAATAACGTGCCAAGTATTACTCTGTTGATTGAAACTCAACTTCAGATGATGTGTCGATATAACATTATTATTTGGCAAAAAAATATCACACTCTTTCCCACTCCCTACTACGTACTCTCTATTAGGTGTGATAGTCCAACTTTGACCTGTTTGTTCGAGGAGTAAACTTAATTTCATTAGTCTTAAAAGCTACTTTTAAATGTTTACAAATTCTGACACAAACAACTATCACTCCGTCTGAGTGGACTACTAAGCGACGAAGAAAAATCATTGTATTGCTACTGAATATAGTAAGATTAATATCATTTTATACTGAACAAAAATTATAATTTAACATTTTTTTAAAAATACTCAGATACTAATCAAATAGTCATATAATTAATCAAGGTCTTTATTTAGACAGTCAGCCTTATGGTTCGTGAACAGGGTGATTTGGTACATAAGCGGTATCAAATCAAGCATATACTTACGCAAAAAACATTTGAAGTTACTTACCTGACACAAGACCAAGTTCAATGCAGCGAAAACTGCGTCTTACGAGAGTTCATATCTACAGAAATTGGCAAAGCTGCAATTGTTGGAGAACAGTTTCAGCAACAGTTAAGTAAACTGCAAGGTATAAAAAATCCTCAGATTCAACAACTTCAAGATTTCTTTTGGGAAAGTGAACGGCTGTTTATTGTTCAAAACTATATAGACGGACAGAGTTATCAAGACTTGGTGCGATCGCGCTCTGTTCTTAACGAAGCCGAAGCTATTGAATTACTAAATCAAATTTTGCCCGTCCTCAGCTATTTGCACAGTCAACAAATCACCCACGGAGATATTTCACCCAGTAACATCTTGTTACAAAGTCATGATAATTTGCCGGTATTGACAAACTTTGGGGTAATTGCAGATATCCTGACTCAGATGGGAGGAGAAAACTCGAAAATAAAAATTTTGGATCGAGTCAGAAGACTTGCAACAAATATGATCCCGCTTGGTGAAAGCGAAGATATATATGCTTTATCTCTCACTATAGTCATGCTGCTGACAGGTCAAGAAATTGAAATTTTGTTCAACTCTCAAACTCAAAGTTGGGAATGGGAGAATTGGAAATTGGTCAGCGATCAATTTGCTTCTGTATTGAATCGAATGCTAGCGGTACAAGCATTAAATCGTCTTGATACAGCTGAAGCTGTTTTGCAAGCATTAAACTTTTCCTTTGCACCTGCTGTTCCACCTCCACCCCCACCTCCAATTCCTGCTGTTGCACTGATTCCGGTTCCCGATCCTTGGAATCAATCAATACCGAATTCAGTTCAACCCCCGGTATACGCTTTTGCTCAGTCTTCTCAGCCAGGAACAATAAATACAGTATCTGCTAGCGGAAAAAATTGGCAACTAGCAGTCATTTTAGGATCTGTCGTTGGACTATGTATAGTTGGTATTAGTTATTTGTTTTTAACCCTCAAACAACCCACGCAATCAACTCAGCAAGCATCAACTCCACCAACAAGTCCCTTACCAACAGCGACTGATTCATCCCCACAATCACAAGTCTTACCGACACTCCCAGTTTCCCCCATCCCAACTCCTCAAGAAAATACGCAAAGTTCAGTTTCCACTGTCCCAACTCCTCAAGAAAATGCACGAGTTTTATCATCAACATCTATCTCACAACAAGAAGCTGTCAAACTAGTTAACTATTGGCTAGAAGCTAAACGAGTCATGTTTGCTCCTCCTTATAATCGTCAAGTTGCTGCTGTCATCACCACAGGAAAACTATATACCAGTACTGCTGGTTCCGATGGCACAATTGATTGGTTAGAAAGAAATAATGCAAGATATGAATACGGTTTACAAAGGATTGAAGAAGTTGATCAATTTGTTGCAGATGGGAATAAAGCAGCAATTAAAGTAAAAGTTACTGAACAGCGCAAACTTATTAAAAATGGAAGAATTGATCCCGAACAAAGTGGTTTTGACACCATAGCAGTTATCTACAATTTGCAGTTTGTAGATGGACAATGGAGAATAGCCTCTTCTGAGATTCTCAAATGATTATGTGGTTAAAAAACAGGAAATAGGATAGGGTTAATTCATTATCAAATTATAAAAAATAAATAGGAAATAATCCCTACTGTAGGGGAACAGAGAAAATTAACTCTTTAATTCCTTTTTGAGAATGCATAGAAAATATTGGAATAAAACTTATTTCTTAATTGCGACTATAGTAGCATTAGTCGTGATAGTTTTGGGACTCTATTTATTGATCATTTCATCTGCTAAATTGTCGGCTAGGTTTCATCATAAATTTCCCACTGCTATTGTTACTACTCAGCAAAATTCAAGTCCTTCTGTTGCAACTGAACCAGTATTAACGACCCCTTTGGAAGTAGAAAAATTAAATTCTAATTTTTCTTTGCCAACCAGCATTCCTAGCTCCACCTCCTATGGACATTTTGCTTATTTACATGCATATCCAAGTCAATTAATGACTATAGCTAGTTATGCTACTAAAGAATACCAACGATTCGAGTCCCTAGCTCCAGAGGCTGCGAAAGCACTTATGAAGATGATTTATGCTGCTAGAGATGAAAAAGTCTGGATTATACCAGTCTCAGGTTTTCGCACAATAGAGCAACAAAAAAAATTATTTGATGAACAAATAAAGCGCCGTGGCTCTGTCCAACAAGCAGCAAAAATTAGCGCACCACCTGGTTATAGTGAACATCATACTGGCTATGCTGTAGATTTAGCGGATGGCCACTTTCCCAAACAAGATATAACTTTAAAATTTGAAAACACTGATGCTTTTCGTTGGTTAAATCGTCACGCTCAAGAATTTGGCTTTGAGTTGTCTTTCTATAAAAATAATCCACAAGGTGTAGGCTATGAACCATGGCATTGGCGATACATAGGTTCACCGGAAGCTGCTAATATATTTGCTCAAGCGAGAAAACAAAATCAATAAAAGGGAACGAGGAAGAGGAAATAGGGGGTTTGGGATGGGGATTTAAACCCCAACCCAAACTTGCAACTTATAGAAGATGGGGTATTATATCCTCGACCTACATTGTTAATGTATCGACCTACATTGTTAATGTATCAGCTTACATTGTTAATGCATCGACCTACATTGCGAATGCATCGGCTGACATTGCGAATGTATCGACCTACATTGCGAATGCATCGGCTGACATTGCGAATGCATCGGCTTACATTATTAATGTGGTGGACTACTCTAGTACGGCCACTTCCAATTCACAATTTCGGGCTTATCAGCACCGTGTTCGTAGGCGTAGTTACGGCAAGAAATTTGCTCATCTTTGAGCATTTCTTTGACGTGAGCGCCTGCGACTTTGAGTTGAGGAATTCGATCAATAACATCGATCGCAATACTAAAACGATCAATTTGATTTTGGATCGCCAGCTCTAATGGTGTGTTGATATTACCTTTTTCTTTGTAACCACGCACGTGCATGTTGTGGTGGTTGTGACGGCGATAAGCTAGGCGGTGAATTAACCAAGGATAGCCGTGGAAGTTAAAGATCACTGGTTTATCGAGGGTAAATAGACTATCAAAATCGCGATCGCTCAAACCGTGGGGATGTTCTGTATCTGGTTGTAACTTGAATAAGTCAATCACGTTCACAAACCGAATTTTCAAGTCAGGGAAATTATCCCTCAACAACACCGATGCTGCGAGTGCTTCTAAAGTGGGAATATCACCTGCACACGCCAGTACTACATCTGGTTCTTCACCAGCATCTGTACTTGCCCACTCCCAAATATCTATACCCTTGGTACAATTACGGATTGCAGTTTCCATGTCATGATACTGCAAATGTTGTTGTTTGTCAGATACAATCACGTTGATATAGTTTTCACTCCGCAGACAGTGATCAGCAACTGACAGCAAGGAGTTAACATCAGGCGGAAGATAAATGCGAACCACGTCTGGAGTCTTGTTGAGTATCACATCCAAAAAGCCCGGATCTTGGTGAGTAAAACCATTGTGGTCTTGTCGCCAAACCGTAGAAGTAATCAGGATGTTAAGCGAAGAAACATTTGCTCGCCAGCTAATGTGATTGGAAATTTCTAACCACTTGGCGTGCTGACCCACCATTGAATCAATAATATGAGCAAAGGCTTCGTAGGTGGAGAAAAAACCATGACGACCAGTGAGTAAATAGCCTTCTAGCCAACCTTCCAAGGTGTGTTCACTCAACATCTCCATGACGCGACCATCAGGAGAAAGTTCACCACCGTCAGCATCTTCTGGTAAATACCCTGCAATCCAGAACTTTTTGCTAGCTTCGTAAATCGCACTCAGCTTGTTAGATGTGTTTTCGTCAGGCCCAAATACCCGAAAACTGGTCATATTGGCCTTCATGACATCACGCAAGAAAACACCCAGAGGTTTGGTATTTTCTACTTGAATTTGTCCAGGTTTTTCGATCTCAACGCCATACTTGCGGTAATCAGGTAATTTCAAAGAGCGGCGTAACACACCACCATTCGCATAGGGAGTTGAACCCAAACGTTTTGAATCAGTGGGTGCAGTATCTTTGATTTCTGCTAGTAGCGTACCATTGGCATCAAAAAGTTCTTTGGGTTTGTAGCTGTGCATCCATTCTTCCAAGAGTCTCAGATGCTCTGGGTTATTATGCATTCCTCCCATCGGTACTTGATGAGCGCGCCAGAAACCTTCTACCTTATGTCCGTCTACCTCTTGGGGACCAGTCCAACCTTTGGGAGTACGCATCACTATCATTGGCCAGCGAGGACGGGTAGGAACACCATTACTACGAGCTTCCTGCTGAATTTTGTGAATTTCACAGATGCAATGATCTAAAGTTGCAGCCATTGCTTGATGCATACTTTCTGGATCAGATCCTTCCACAAAATAGGGAGTGTAGCCATAGCCCTTAAATAAATCTTCTAGCTCTTTGTGGCTGACACGAGACAAAATGGTAGGATTATTAATCTTGTAACCATTCAGGTGCAAAATGGGTAATACTGCACCGTCGCGAATGGGATTGATGAATTTGTTGGAATGCCAAGAAGTTGCCAAAGGCCCAGTTTCGGCTTCTCCGTCTCCAACTAGTGCTGCAACAATCAGGTTGGGGTTATCAAATGCAGCACCATGAGCATGAGATAGACTGTAACCCAGTTCGCCCCCTTCGTGAATAGAGCCAGGAGTTTCAGGAGTACAATGGCTACCAACTCCACCGGGGAAAGAGAATTGCTGGAAAAATCGCTTCATTCCCTCTTCGTCTTCGCTACAGTCAGAGAAGTACTTGGAATAGCTACCCTCTAAGTAGCAAGGGCCAAGGAATCCAGGCGCACCGTGACCAGGCCCTACGATATATAACATGTCCTGATCAAATTTCTTGATCACACGGTTAAGGTGGGTGTAAAGAAAACTGATTCCCGGACTAGAACCCCAATGTCCCAGCAAGCGGTGTTTGATCTGTTCAGGTTTGAGAGGCTCTTTTAGCAACGGGTTATCCCGCAGATAAATCATCCCCACAGCTAAGTAGTTGGCTGCACGCCAGAAAGCGTGCATCTTGCGGAGTTCATCAGAACTGAGGGGCGCACCTTCAACTGTTGATCGTGCTTTACCGTAGCAGCTAATAGAGTTGATTTCTTCGGAGGTTGGTTTTTGGGGTGTTGCTACCATTTTTTTGCACCTTTGTAATTTAATTTGGAATTCGCAATTAAATCTGTAGCATTGCAATTAGGAATGCTTTTGTAGTGATTGCACTCTCACGAAGAAAATCTTAACTATCGTTAGATAGAAATAATGCACAATCGACGAATTCTTTACATAATTAAATAGATAAATACGCCTCACTCAACTGCTTGTTTTTATTTTTTGTCCATTATCTCGGTCAACGACAAGCAAACGCTCCTATTCTATCAAGCAAATTTTATCTTAACTATTTCACGACAGATGAGCTAGTTAGCGATTTATATATAAAGAACCAAATTTGTAATCATGTTAATGATTTTTATCAAGTTATCTTATGTGATAAGCTTTTCTTAACCAAAAATTTTATTTTATTTAATTAAATTGACAACAGCAAATTACCAGTTTTACTATTCTTTAGATGGCGATCGCACTCAACCTGTAATTCTTTTTCTCCATGGATTTATGGGTAATAGCCATGAATTTGATGAAGCAATACAATTGCTAAAACATAATTTTTATTGTCTGAAAGTGGATTTACCAGGACATGGAAATACAAAAGTTTTGGGAAGTGAAGATTCCTACACAATGGCAAATACTGCTCAAGGTTTAATTGAATTATTAGATAATTTACAAATTCATCAATGCTTTTTAGTTGGTTATTCTATGGGGGGTAGATTAGCTTTATATCTGACTTTATATTTTCCCCATAGATTTCCCAAAGTTATTCTAGAATCTGCTTCTCCTGGTTTAGCAACAGCAGCAGAACGTCAAGAAAGAATGAAGCGGGATGGACAAATTGCGAGAAAACTAGAAAGAAGTCTTGAAAAAAATGATTTTATTGCCTTTTTACGAAATTGGTATCAACAGCCAATTTTTGGCAATATCAAAAATCATCCACATTTTCAACATTTATTAAAAATAAGAATACAAAACAATCCTATTGAATTAGCAAAATCCCTACGGCTAATGGGTACTGGCTGTCAACCTTCTTTATGGGAAAAACTCAAAGATAATTCCAGTGATTTATTATTAATTGTTGGTAAAAATGATGAGAAGTTTATAGAAATAAATCAAAAAATGGCTGAAATATGTCAACATTGCCATCTAAAAATAGTTAGTCATGCTAGTCATAATATTCATTTTGAAAAGCCAAAGGATTTTGTAGAGAATATTAAGCTTTTTTTGAATGCATAGTTAGTATTTCAGCCTTGACGCTTAACCATTAACCTTTCATAGTATTCAATTCTTCCTGTAGAATTTTCTGATAAATTTTAGGTAAAAGAGGACTCACAGAATTAGTTTCAATACCATATCCTAAACTTGTCCAAGTGGGAGATAGTCGCCGCAAAACATCATTTAATTTTCCCTGACGTAGTAACCGGGAAATATTCACTCCCCAAAATTGAGAATCACTCAACCAACTATGCACAACTGTATCTTGATATTCTGGTTCAAAACTGTAATTAACCCAAAACATCATTCGCATTGGTTTTGGATGATATTTGGGTGCGATCGCATACCAAGTTGTGTTGATAATTTGGTATCTCCCGGCTGCTGTTGAACAATTACCTTTGTTGGGACTGACAATAATTGTCACACATTTTTGTGGATGGCGAGTGAGATCATTAACATGTTCTCCACCATACAAAAGCGAGTAGGGACGATTACCACTAGCTTCACTGGCTGAGATAGTTCGCATTAAGGCGCGGATATAGGGATCACCACCTTTCATGACTAAAGGTGGTTGTCTTTTACTGAATACAGGATCAGGACGCGATCGCAAATCACCAATAATATACCACTGGAATAAATACACAAATACTAGTAAAGCAGCCAGTGGCCCAATGAATTTTTCAACGCCTTTAAATTGCAAGCCTTTCAGAGTTCGACTCCTTCACAAATTGGTCATTGGTCACTGGTCATTGACCTTACAAATGACAAATAACGATGAAATTTTGTTTCAAACCACACCTGCAAATAACTCGCCAAAGCTTTTCGACGCAGCTTCTGGTTTTGCAACAATCTCTACTATTTTATTTCCTGCTGCTGGCTCAAATAAGGCTTCTACGCAAACTTGAGCAACTTTTTGTCGAGGAATGCTACCGTCAAACAAAGTATCCGCATTTTGCATAATGATGGAATCGGTGTTATCTTCATTCTTGAGACCACCTGGTCTGACAATTGTGTAAGTCAAACCACTTTTTTGCAGATATTCCTCAGCTTGTTTCTTCCAAACCAAAATTAGCCAGAACAAGTTTAGAGGATGGAAAAATTTCGATGCAGCCAAAGAGGAAACTATGACAAAATGTTCTATTCCCTTAGCTTTGGCAGCATCGACTAAATTTTTATTTCCTTCGTAATCTACTTTATAGGGGCCTGTAGGATCAAAGCTAGGTTTTGCCCCTGTGGCAGATAAAATAACTGTACTATCTCCCAAAGCAGTAACTAGACTTTGTGGATCTAGCACATCACCTTCTACTAACTCTACTTCTTCACTAGGCAAAATACTCCTTGCTTTCTCGACATCGCGCACCAAAGCGCGAACCGGAATATTTCGCGCCGTCAGTTCTTGTACGATGCGACGACCTGTTTCTCCTGTTGCTCCTGCGACAAAAGCTTTCATAAAACCTCGCGGTATGTGGGAAACTCAGTGGCTTAAGCCCTGAGAGGGAAACGACACGGGCAATTTTAATTGCCTTAATCTTTAATCCATTACACGGGAGTTACTCAATCCCGTGTAGTATTGCAATCTACGCATCTGCGGGCAATTACGAACTGAAATCTTTCACTCTGTACGCATAACGAGGCAAATCGAAGAAATAGAGCCGGGCTTAAAACCCCCTGATTTGGGCGCCCTCTCAAATTCGGGGTCTGAAAACCCCGAATTTGGAGGGAACCCATTAGTGGGCGGTTCGAGATATCCCGAACCAAGCCCGGCTCTATTACACACGCGCCAAATGCGATAACGGTTTTGCTCCAAGGAGCCTTCCCTTACGGGAGTAATGTTAGCCTCGACAATGTTATTGGTCTGTACTATCCGAAAGACACTGACTTAACCCAATAAATCTGTTTAATCTTTCAGTTCTAGAGCAGGAAACTGGCTACGCATTTCCTGGTAGGTCTTTAACTCTTGCCAATAACGTAGTACACAAGGTACTTAGTCTGGTCAACTATTGTCTTAAGTCTTAGGCTAGAAGCTCAGTGTCTTTAGACCTGGGTCGTTGACCTTATACGTTATCCTGGAAAACTAGTATGTCTTCTTTCTGTCTCTATTGTAGAGATTCGATGAAATTTATGATTTATTTTTAAGTTTTCGGTCAAAATATATATCCAGTACGAAATCTTGCACTTGGTTCGGGAAATATTAATTGAGACAAATAAAAAAATATACAAAAATCTTATGCTTTCAAGAAACAAAGAATATCAGTCTATAGAATCATTTGAGTCCTTGGAATCAACAGAAGTTGTTTTGTCTGTGGCATCATCGATCGCAGAAAATGAAGTCGTACATATCGAGAAATCTGTAGACACAACTACGATGTTTTGCGGTCGTTATCAAGACAAGATGGAAATGTATGCTTCTGCTGACACAGTTGCTGAATATTTAGATAATCATGCTAGTTGGTTTTCCCGTTGTGCCGAACCGATGAAAGTAGAATCACTGGGGGAAAATGGTTATACTTTAGTGATTGGTCGCTTTGGATCTTTTGGTTATGAAGTGGAACCAAAAGTTGGTTTAGAACTGCTTCTTCCTGAAGATCGCGTTTACCGTATCCGTACAGTTCCGATTCCCGGTTATCAAGCTCCTGGTTATGAAGTAGACTATAATTCTTCGCTACAGCTAATAGAAATTCAAGAGTCTTCAATTTCCACTATTTCCAGTCAGATAACAACAGTTGAGTGGGAATTGGATTTAAAAGTCTACATCAACTTTCCTAAGTGTATTCAGCGACTACCCAAATCTTTAGTTCGATCTACAGGCGATCGCGTACTTCATCAAATTATCCGCCAAGTTTCCCGTCGCTTAACTCGCAAAGTTCAAGAAGATTTCCATCAGTCTTTAGGTATAGAATTACCAGCAAATGTCAAGAAAAATAAATAAATTGAGAGTCAGCCAAAATTATTGTAGAGACGTGAAATTATCCTGTGGGATCTTGCTACGCGTCTCTACTTTTTTTAGCAGATCTTTAATAACTAAGCATTAGTCAGAATTTTTTGCACAATTTGCATACCTGTGATGGCTTGCCAAGTAAATAAACCCAAAAGGGTAAAGTTCAGCAAAATATGAGTGACACGGGCCCAATTTGCCCCTTTTTGCATATAGGGAGATAAAGCCGCAGAGAAGGCAATTGTACCAGTCATGCCCAACCCTGCTAGTAGATGTGGTCCCACGAACAACTTACCATTATTAATGTAGGTGACAGCCATCCCACCAATAGAGCCTGCCACCATCAAAGCCAGTAATATAGAACCGATTTGGTAGTGTCTGACGTTGTATCTGCCTTTAATCAATTCTTTCTTTTGTTCACCTTGGGAATTTCTGGTACGCTGTACTTGCAGCCCTAAATAGGCAGCATATACAGATACCAGTAATAACGCCCACATCATAATTGGGTGGAAGAACTGCGCCCAGTATTTTAGTGATGGTGATAATTCCATATTCGTTACCTTTGCCCCTATTCTTAAATCTTCATAAAAATTAGCATAACCTTAATTAGGGAATCGGGGATTGGGGATTGGGGATCGCGAAGAGACTTGTTAAATAATTCTCCCTACACTCCCCACACTCCCCACACTCCAATGACCATTGACTCTTGACCCTTGACGATGGACTATTGACTAATGACCAATGACTAATGACCAATGACCAATGATGCTTTGCTGCTAAAGGCTGTAAAAACTGGTGATATTAAGCAAGTGCAGGCGCTACTCGCTACGGGTGCAACACCTGATGTTAGCGATCGCGAAGGTACAACGGCGTTGATGTTTGCTGCTAATTTTGGCTATACGGAAATTGCGCGATCGCTAATTGATGCTGGAGCTAATCTCAATTTACGCAGAAAACGCTACGGTTTAACAGCTTTGATGTTGGCTGCGAATGCCAAAAGTATTGACATTGTGGAACTTTTAGTATCCAGAGGTGCAGATGTCAATGTTACTAATGAAGATGGTAGTACGGCTTTGATGGCAGCAGCACTAAAAGGGTATGCGGAAGTGGTACAAGTCTTACTGGCTGCGGGTGCAGATGTCAATATCAAAGATCACGATGATGATACTGCTTTGAAAGTCGCACTCAAGCAAGGACATGTTGCTGTTGTGCAAGCAATTGTATCAGTCAGTGCAGATATTAATGCCCAGGATGAAGAAGGTGAAACCCCGTTGATGCTAGCGGCAGATTTGGGACATTTGCCAATTGTACAAGCATTGTTGGCGGCGGGAGCAGATGCGAAACTGCAAAATCGCGATCGCATCACAGCACTATCAGCAGCAGTAGCAGCTGGACATAGTGCGATCGCAGCCTGTTTACTGGATGCAGGCGCTGATGTAAATTTTTCAGATCAAGATGGTGAAACTGCTTTGCATTTGGCGGTTGTAGAAGGTTATACCGATGTAGTGGAAGTATTACTCAGCCGGGGTGCAAATGTCCAAATCAGAAATAACCTAGGTGATACACCGTTGCTTGTCGCAGCATTACAGGGACACAGTCAAATAGTCGAAATGCTACTACGGTATGGGGCTGATGCAAATGTGAGAAACTTTGGTGAACTACCTCTAACGTTAGCTGTCACCCAAGGACACAGTGAAATAGTACGGTTATTGTTAGAGTTTGGTGCTAATGCCAATATCCCAGCAGATGACGGTAAAACACCTTTAATCAAAGCCGCAGAACGCGATCGCACCAGCATTATCCAGCAGCTACTAACCAAAGGTGTAGATGTCAATTTTCAAGACTCAGCCGGGGCGACAGCTTTAATGTGGGCAACTTCACGGGGTTATACAGAAGCTGTGCAACTATTATTACAAGCGGGTGCAGACGTAAATTTAAAAAATCAAGGCGGCTATACAGCTTTGATGCTAGCAGAGTTTAATGCTTATCAAGATATAGCACACCTGTTGCGGGTAGCCGGGGCGATGGATTAAATAAGGGACAAGAGAGACAAAGGAGACAAGGGGGACAAGGGGGACAAATCCCCAATCCCTCTTTTCAAAACAGAATACTGAAAAAAAAGTAAAAATTGAGACTATCTTTTGGTTGCATGTAAAAATTACACCAAAAGATAGTTGCTTTGTATGCATAAGTTAGTTCTGCTTACACCCATTAAATATAGCGCTTCTCGGTTGTGTCCAATACGTACCCCACCCCTTAATCCCCTCCCCGCAAGCGGGGAGGGGAGGTTTTGCGTCAGCAAAGCCGGGGTGGGGTTCCGACTGTATTGCAATCGAGTAAGAAGTGCTATAGATTCCTACACATATAAAACTATGAGCGAAAATAATTCTCCAATAGAAAACAATGATCGCTTGCCGTTGCGATCGCCAGAAGAAGTAGATTTAAATTATTTCAATGCTTTTAGAGGCCCAGATGATCAAGGAGGCTTACCACTTAAGGATATGAAGCGGTTATTCTACAAGATGGTAATTGTAGATGATGAGAGTTTGGTGAATACGGAAACTATTAAAGTTCCAGGATTTATTGGTATTTCCGATCAACCGCAAGTGTCAGATGCTCAAGGTAACACACTCTCTGGCTACGAAGATGTTCTCAAGTTTATAGATAAATACGGACTTTTAGTTTGTACTTTTCAATACAATAAAGACAGGTATGGTAAGGCTATTGATTTGCGCTGGCCTCCCAATGATCAAGAACAGTATGATTTGATGGAGATTTTCATCAAAAATGAGGGACACCACTCTGGCGCGATGGTACCAGCCCAGAACTTTGCAGGGGAGAGAGCATTCGCTAGCTTCAACGAACCTGATATGTATCACAATGGGATGTATGGTAACGATGGCTTTGTGGCTGTTGCTCAAGGTTTAGTGTTTCCTGAGTTTGTCACTCCAGAACAATCTCGTGGTTACACTGACAGTATCATCTGTTGGATGGCATTAATTAATCCATTTGTGCAATTTGCGGCTAATGATTTTAATGGTGGTGATCCTACCCGTGTTTGCGATCGCTCCACACTCAAAGAATTTTTGCAAAATTGCGCCCTTGCTAGCCTTGGTGATCCAAAAGCACTAGAATTTCTTAACCGTCCAGAAAATACAGCCTATTGTGCGGAGTTTATCTATATCAGTCTGAATACACCTGTTTATCCTTTTAACAAACAAGGTTTGACTTTGTTATTGGATGGCGATGAAGCAAAAGCATTAGAGATACTTAAACTTCAAGAACATCAAAATAATAGACGGGAAAACATTCTCAGTTTCAAAAGTGGTAATCCGCAATTTAAAGCTTTTAATATTCAAATGCCATTAGTACCAACAGATTTACCACCTTTAGATGTACTAATCTCTAAGCATGGGCAAAATATTGATCCCAATACCATCCCCTTTCCACCTTTTAAATTATCTCAAGTACTGCGTCGTGCTTTCCGTACATTGCTTCCCCGCAGCAATGCCAAGAACAATCCGAAAATAGTGCAAGCACAAGTTAAACTGTTTGGATATATAGAGCCTTTAATTATGAGGCAATTAGGTATTGGTGTTTATAATCCTCAACCAGTACCTGCACCCGTACCACCAATATTAGTACCTGCACCAGTACCCCCAAATCCCCCCACTTCTACCAAGAAATCTGCAAATACTCCTAACACTTCTCCTCAACCGACTCCTCAACCCGAACCTCAACCCGAACCTCAACCCCAGGATGATCCCAGAATACCTGTCGTTCGCGAATTTATAGAATTTGTGCAAGCAAAATTACAACAGCAGTACGACAGTGATGCAGAGTTTGATAGTACTTTCGATGCAATTATGGAAAAAGCAGATAGCTTAGTTGTTAATAGCGACTTAAAGTACTTTGTACCGCCGCGTATTTACATAGATTTAGGACAAAATGATGGTGATGATAATTTACCAAAAGGTTGGGGTTTTGGGCTGGAAACTGTAGGTGCATTGATTTATCGGGGAGTAATTAAAGGTACTCCCCAACCTGCTATGGAAACTCCTCAGCAGTTTTCACAAGAAGCAGCGCAGGATTCTCAACCTAGTACCAGACAACAACCAAACAAGTTAAAAGTTTGAGAACAATTGAGGAGTCTTAGCGCCAACAATTGAGTGAGAGCATCCCAAATATTTCAAATCCCCGCAGACTGGAAGTCTGGGGCTATACAGACAAAGCCTGCTTACGCAGGCTAGAATTGTCCGCGCAGGCGGACTTCGTTTTGTGTAGCCGCCCAGGGCGAACATCGCTCTTGTTTTTTCAAAAATTGGGATGCTCCTGATCACAACCGTATTCAGCTAAAACCATGAACTAGATTGCTGTAAAAACTCCTTTTCGTCTGCGGTTGAGGTTCTTCCTAAAATTACATTTCGGTGAGGAAAACGCCCAAAACGTTCAATCACTTCCATATGACGAATTGCATACTCAATAAAAATAGCGCTATCAGGATCATCACTAAGTTGTTGAAATAATTTTACTGCTTGACGCTGATGCTCTATGTTTTCACTGTGTTCAAAAGGTAAATAAATAAACAAACGTTGTACAGGTAGCATTTTTTTGTCGTAGCCTTGAGCAACAGCATGATGAGCTGTTGAAAGTGCTTCCCAGTCAGTAGCAAAAGCTTCTGGAGTATCACGAAACATGTTACGAGGGAACTGATCTAGCAGCAAAATGAGGGCTAGACAAGATTCGGGAAATTCCATCCAGTCGTCTAAGTAACCTTGTGCTGCTTTTTGATAATCTTTAACAAACCTAGTTCGCAATTCTTCATCAACTTCTGGTTTCTTACTGAACCAAAAATCTTGTGATTTACCGTAACTGGGTTGATCGGATTTGCCAAACCAAAAGTCTAATATTTCTTGTGCCTGTGCCATTGATATTACTGAGAATTACAAATAACTTGTCGCATTTTACGCATATTTGCAGGCAATTCAAAATTCATTGCTTGTTGAATAAAAATAGACGGGATGGGGATGTTAGGAGTAGCTTTGACAGTATAGGTTAGCAAAGTCCCATTGGCATAATCTTGTAAGTATAATTCAGCGCTAAAGTCGTTAAAAGTACCTTTCTCTAGACGAAATTGCACTCTCTGTCCCAAT
Source organism: Pelatocladus maniniholoensis HA4357-MV3 (assembly GCA_019359115.1). Taxonomy (GTDB): domain Bacteria; phylum Cyanobacteriota; class Cyanobacteriia; order Cyanobacteriales; family Nostocaceae; genus Pelatocladus; species Pelatocladus maniniholoensis. Next base: position 34,391 of record JAHHHW010000102.1, on the reverse strand, counting down.
TCTTCTATGACGCTTAAATAAATTTCCACATGGGCTGTGAAAAATAAGAAAGCTTTTTGTGCCGCTTGATACAGACGCTTGACCTCATCTCGTTTTTGCAAAACCTCACTTTTAGTTATATCGGGAAAATAGTGTACCCAACGAGGATAATCTGTGATTTGTGAAAAGACTTGCGATCGCACTAACGGTAAATACATCCAAGCAGTGACACAACCACCCCATGACGTATGTGATCCCATTTGTGTAAAAATTTCACCCTGTATGATCTTCTGTTGCTTGTCTTGACTCCAAGTCATTGGTAAACCTGTGATAAATGAGTCTGAAATATAAGATGCAGACATAATGCTTCACTCACTCCTCAATTAAGTCAATCTTTTTTGGAAAAAGGTTAAAGGTGAGCTAGTACTAGCTTACAGTTTCCTTTTTTCCTTAACTCGACTTTTACACAAATTCTGGTTTAAAGTTGTAATCACCTCGATTGATTGAGTATATTCGACCAATTCTAGTTCCAAATTAATATATATAGTTTCCGGAAATAGTTTTTATCCCGGCTATTATGCCAAATTTTTATCAATCTTAAGTGATTTTAATCACGGAAAATTTTAAGCAAAAATACTTAAAATAATCAAAGCCTGCCATACATTTGCCAAAAGTGTTGCTTATTCATGGATAAAATAATTCAGTTGTTGAGTTAATAGTCAGTGATATGAGTCAATCATCTTCTAAATTAAATCGCAGATTAACCCAGCTTGTGGGTGTCATTCTTGGTATTACAATTGCCATTTGGGTATTAAGGGGATTTGGTATACTAACTTTTATCCCTGGAGGAATTATTTTACTCTTGTTCATGGTAGCGATCGCAATAGGTGTTCTCAATCACTTACAAAAAACTTGGTGGCGTTTCTAAACCACGTCAATTAAGAACCAATTATGAGTAGCAGCAATTCACCACAAATAAGCAAGGGAAACATTCTCGTAGTTGATGACTGCTGGGAACATTTACAAACTTTATCTGCTACTTTGTCTCAATATGGCTATACTGTCCGGAGTTTAATTACAGCTTCAATGGTATTAGAAGTCGCAAAATTGGCTTTACCGGATCTGATTTTGCTTGATATAAAAATGCCAGATATCGATGGATATGAAGTTTGCCAACAACTGAAAGCAGATACGATAACTTGTCATATTCCGGTAATTTTTATTAGTGTCTACAATGATATTTTTGACAAGGTTAAAGCTTTTAAAATTGGCGCTGTCGATTACATTACTAAACCCTTTCAAATAGAAGAAGTTTTAGTACGTGTAGAAAATCAAATTACTATCCAGAAACTCCAACAGCAACTTAAACAACAAAATGAACAGTTGCTGTTGGAAATGCAAGAATGTCAACGCATTGAAGCAGACCGACAATTGCGTGAACAATATCTCACAGCACTTTTAGAAGTGCAACATCGGTTGTTGTCGTTTGATAACAGCGACAAATGCTATCAGGATATTATGCCAATTCTTGGAACTGCTTCTAAAGCAAGTCGCGTCTACGTATTTGAAAATCATCATGCAGATGATGGTAACTTGCTCATGAGTCAACGGGCTGAGTGGTGTAGTGAGGGTATCAATCCCGAAATTGATAGCCCTATTCTACAAAACTTACCGTATCAAGAATATTTTCCTCGTTGGGCTGCTTTACTGGCAAATGGCAAAATTATTTCTGGTATCGTCGCAGAATTACCCGCATCAGAACGGGCGATTTTAGAACCACAAGGTATACTTTCAATTTTAATTTTGCCAATTATTACTAAAGGAGAATTTTTAGGTTTTATCGGTTTTGATAACTGTGTAGAATCACATCTTTGGGAAACTTCAGAAGTAGCTTTTTTACAAGCAGCCGCAGGAGCAATTTCTATAGCCTACGAAGGTTATCAATCAGATTTAGAATTACAAAAACAATTAGAACGTAGTAATCTTCTGAGAAAAATCACAGATGAAATTCGTTCGGAATTAGACCAAAAAATTATTATCAAAACTGCTATTAAACAAATAGGTGAGGCTTTTGGTGTCAGTCGTACACTCATTCATACTTACCTAGACTTGCCGACTCCTCAAATTCCCATATTAGAAGAATTTTTGGCTCCTGAGTGTACTTCCTTCAGCCATTGCAATATACCTGTAAATGGTAATCTTCATACTCAACAATTATTGGCTCAAGATCGAGCTATTGCAGCTAATAATGTTTATACCCATCCACTGTTAGAAAATGCTCAAGAAATATGTCGGGAATATAATATTAAGTCCACACTCGCAGTCCGCACTTCTTACAACGGGCAAGCAAATGGTATGGTTTGTTTACATCAGTGCGATCGCTATCGCAACTGGAGTCTAGAAGAAATTGAACTCCTAGAGTCAATTGCTGCTCAATTGGGAATTGCGATCGCCCAAGCTAAACTACTAGAACAAGAAAAACAAGCCCGGATAGAATTAGAGCAAGAAATTCGCGATCGCCTCAACGCCCAAACAGCTTTACGACATTCCCAAGCCAAGTTAGCTTCAGCCTTTCGCTCATCTCCTGATCCCATAGCTCTGACCACTTTTCCAGAAGTCCGCTACATTGAAGTTAACGATAGCTTTTGTAGATTTTTTGGCTATTCTCATTCTCAGATAATTGGTTGTAACTACCGAGAATTAAATATCTGGGCGAATCAAGAAGAATGCGCCATGCTTACCCAAGTTCTGCGCCATACAAAAGCAGTTCGCAATCATGAAATTGAGTTCCGTACTGCTAGCGGAGAACTCAAAACAACACTGTTTAGTGCTGAACTAATTGAAATCGACGGACAACAATATTTACTTGGTACAGCTCATGATATTACAGAGCGCAAGCAAGCTGAAAATGAAAGCCGTTTGCTGTTGCTGACAACCCAAGCTATCAGCCGCGCTGTAGATGTAGACAATGCTTTAGCCCTTGTGCTGCGGTTAATTTGTACAACTATCAATTGGAATTTTGGTGAAGCTTGGATACCGACTGAAAATAATACAGCTTTGGAATATAGATTAGGTTGGTATGGACGCCACAATCACTTAGACGAATTTTGCCAGTACAGCCAGGTGATCAGACTTGAAAAAGGGATGAGATTACTGAGGCGAGTTTGGCGCAAGCAAAAGCCAGAATGGATAGAAGATATTTCTCAAGTGACAGAATCAGCTGTTGTCGGATTTTTGCCACAAGGAGACGCTACAACTTGTGAAGATACTTCTTCGGTCTCTACGCGATCGCAAATCGGATTAAAAGCTGGTTTTGCTGTTCCAATTTTAGCTGATAATCAAGTCGTGGCTGTGTTGGTCTTTTTTAAAAGCAGCTCCCATGCTTTGGATCGCCGTTTGTTGTATTTAGTCGGTGCTGTCGCAGCTCAATTAGGGGCGCTCATTCAACGTAAACAAGTAGAAGCAGCCCATCGTCAAAGTGAAGAACGTCTACAACTAGCACTAAAAGGGAGCGATTTAGGATTATGGGATTGGAATATCAAAGCTCGTAAAGTCTACCGTGACTGGCGATGGAAGAAAATGCTGGGATACGAACCACACGAAATTACAGATGATTCCTGTGCTTTTGCTCAACTCCTCCATCCAGAAGACGTAGAGCCAATTAAATTAGAACTAAATGCCTATTTGCGGGGTGAGAGTCCCGCTTATGAAGTAGAATTTCGCCTGCGTGCTAAATCCGGTGAGTGGAAATGGATACAGTCTCGCGCTCAGGTATTTGAGCATGACGAATCGGGAGAACCGCTACGGATGACGGGTACGCACAAAGACATCACCGAACGTAAAAACCTAGAAAGAGAATTAGCTTTACGGGAAGCTCGGCTCAATGCTTTTTTCTCCTGTGTTCCTGTAGGCATGAATATATTAGATGATCAACTGCGATATGTGCAGATCAACGAACAGCTAGCAAATATTAATGGCCATCCCCAAAGCGAGCATATAGGCAAAACTCTTTGGGATATGGTACCGGAAGTTGCTCCTTTTGTAGTACCACTTTGTGAACAAGTTCTGCAAACTGCCAAACCCATTCTCAACATAGAAGTGAGCGCGCCATTACCTTCCGAGTCCGACATTATACGGCATTTTTTGACTTCTTACTTCCCCATTTTTGGAGAAGACATTCACCCTTGCGGTGTGGGTACAGTTGTAGTAGAAATCACAGATCGTAAACACACTGAATTAGCTTTGCAAGAGAGTCAACGTCGTTACCAAACTTTAGCAGAAGCCTCACCTGTAGGCATTTTTCACACTGATCATCAGGGTAAGTTCCTCTATGTGAATCAGCGTTTTAGCGATATCACCGGGCTTGCTGCCAAAGCTGATTTGGACAAGTATTGGTATGGAATTATACATATTAATGACCGCGATCGCGTCTTTGCCCAATGGCAAGCAACGATATCAGCAAAAAAGTCTTTTTATTCAGAATATCGCTTTGTACATTCGAGTGGTAGAGTGATTTGGGTCATAGGCCAAGCTTTGCCAGAATTTGGAGATGATGGTGAATTTAAAGGCTATATTGGCACAGTTACAGATATTACTGAACTTAAACTTGCTGAAGATGCTTTGCGTGAAAGTGCAGACAGAGAAAAAGCCATCACTCAAGTGATTCAGAGAATGCGCCAGACATTGGATTTGGCAACAATTTTTACTGCTACTACACAAGAATTGCGACAAGTACTGAACTGCGATCGCGTCGTAGTGTATCGCTTCAACTCTGATTGGAGTGGGGAATTTGTCGCCGAATCAGTCGGGAGTGGCTGGGTATCGCTGATCGAACAACACCAAGATGAACCCAATCTCACAGAAACCACTCTCCAAAACGAACGCTGTACAATCAAAATCATCAGTAGTGGAGATAACCAAGTACTTGATACTTATCTTCAACAAACCCAAGGTGGTATATACACCAGAGGTGGAAGTTTCCTATGTGTACCAGATATTTATACGGCTGGTTTTGATCCTTGTTACATCAATCTCTTAGAACGCTTTCAAGTCAGGGCTTACATAACAGTTCCGATCTTTTGTGGTAATCAACTCTGGGGACTACTAGCTAGTTATCAAAATTCTAGTTCCCGACACTGGAAAAAAGGAGAAATCAACATTGTTGTGCAGATTGGCAATCAATTGGGAGTTGCTTTGCAGCAAGCAGAATTACTAACACAGACTCAACAGCAATCAAGCGCACTCCAAAAAGCTGTGATCGCTGCTGATGCTGCAAACCTTGCCAAAAGTGAATTTCTTGCCAACATGAGTCATGAATTACGCACTCCACTGAATGCAATCCTTGGCTTTACTCAAATCATGACTCGTGACAGGACTCTCTCCAGTGAAAACAAACAGAACCTAGCAATTATCAATCGTGCTGGCGAACACCTGCTCAATTTAATCAACGATATTCTGGAAATGTCTAAAATCGAAGCCGGTAGAACCACATTAACTTTGTCTAGCTTCGATTTAATTTATCTATTGGACAATCTCCAAGAAATGTTGCACATTCGTGCTACAGCCAAAGGCTTAGAACTGGTATTTGAATATGCACCTGAAATTCCCAGATATGTCAGAACCGACTCTAGTAAACTGCGACAAGTTTTACTCAATATTTTGGGAAATGCCATTAAATTTACTGAGACTGGTAGTGTGAAGCTACGGGTTTACCTTGAAGATGAAGAGAAAGTAAAATCAGATTCTTCCCAACCACACAAACTGGCAACCCATAACCCTCGATCAACCGATCACAACACACTCTTTCTCTGCTTTGAAGTCATCGATACTGGGACTGGTATTTTAGTAGAAGAAATTGACTTACTTTTTCAAGCTTTTGGACAAACTGAAACAGGTAGAAAATCACAGCAGGGAACAGGGTTAGGTTTAGCAATTAGCCGCAAGTACGTACAGTTGATGGGAGGTGAGATCAACGTTAGTAGTGCTGTGGGGATAGGAAGCGTATTTTCCTTTTATATTCAGATTGCGATCGCTTGTGTTGATGAAATTCAAACCACTACTTCTGTTTCTCAGCAAGTGATTGGTTTAGCGCCAGGTGAACCTGAATACCGTATCTTGGTAGTTGATGACGCTCATGACAGTCGTTTGCTATTAGTAAAATTACTAGCATCTATTGGCTTTTCAGTCAAAGAAGCTACAAATGGTCAGGAAGCCATCTCTGTTTGGGAATCGTGGAAACCTAATCTCATTTTCATGGATATGCGAATGCCGATCATGGATGGTTACGAAGCCACTAGGGAGATTAAAGGGAGAGAAACAGACGCGGTGCGGGGACGCGCGGACATGGGAGACACGGGGAACATAAATGAAACAATCTCCACGTCCTCTTCACGTACCGTCATTATCGCCCTCACTGCTAATGCTTTTGAGGAACAACGACAGGCAATGATCTCAGCTGGATGTGATGATTTTATTAATAAACCCTTTCGCGAAGAACTATTACTAGAAAAACTCGCCCAATATCTGGGGGTAAAATATCTTTTTCATGAAGAGAATCAAGAAGAAATATCACAAAACCAAACAAATACAGAAACAATTTTAAATTCCCTTGATATGGTTGCTCTATTATCAGAAATGTCAAATGAGTGGTTGACACAGGTGCATTATGCCGCAGCACAATGCAGTGATGACTTGATTATAAAATTAGTTAAGCAAATTCCTTCTAGCAAATCTTTGCTGAGTAATTTCCTCACCGATTTAGCTGAAAATTTTCGGTTTGAGAAAATTATGGAATTAATTGACTTAGCTAATAGTTAATATAAAACCGGGAAATATATTTCCTCTTTGTGTCTTAGTGGTTAAAAAATAATTATTGAAACACCAAGACACTAAGACACCAAGAAAAGTACATTACACCTTACACCTTGAAAGAGCTAACCCTTATTTTTAGTAACTATGAGTAAATTCTTACCTGAAGTTGGACAAATTATGCGATATTTCCGTAGCTTGATAGTATTATGCTTATTATGCCTGGTTCTTACCTGGTCATTGCCAGCGCAAGCCGCTACCCGCGTTAACCCGCAACTCGAAGAACAAGTATTAGAAATTATCCGTAAATACCCAGAAGTGATTATCGAATCTGTTCAAGTTTATCAACAGCAAAAAGAACAGAAATTAAATAAAGTACGACAAGTATTTTTAGAGGATTTAAAAACCAATCCTCAAGCAGTAATTGCTGATTCTCCCACAATTGGCTCAAATGAATCAAAAACTATATTGGTAGAATTTTCTGATTTTCAATGTCCCTATTGTTCTGAAGCTCATCAAACTTTAAAAAAACTGATAGCAAAGCATCAAAAAGATGTCAATTTTGTTTACAAACACTATCCTTTAACTCCAATACATGCTCAAGCAATGCCAGCTGCAAAAGCAGCTTGGGCAGCACAACAACAAGGTAAGTTTTGGGAATATCAAGATGCTTTATTTACTAATCAAGATAAACTAGGTGAATCTTTATATGTAAATATTGCTAAAAAGCTGAATTTAGATTTAGCAATATTTAATCAAGATAGAGAAATTGCTAATACTGCAATTGAGCAAGATATACAATTAGCGAAGAAATTAGGGCTTTCTGGTACACCTTCTTTTATTATTAGCAGTGAAAAGGTTTCTGGTGCTGTACAGATATCTGACCTAGAAAATATTTTAGCGAACGCCAAGTAGTCGTCAGGAATTGATTACTAATGCATGGGATCATCTCAATTTTTTCAATGTACCGCTAAGAGTTTAAACCCCAAGATGCTTGGTGTTAACCCCACAACTATTTGTAGAGACGCGAAATAACCCTGCGGGTCTTGCTATGTGTCTCTACAAATTTATATGTATCGTGATTAGCGTGAAATGGTATCAAATAGGTTAAAAACTTTCTAGAATTAGTATTTGCCTTATGCAAAGTCAACTCTAATTTTTAGGTTTGATTTAAATTCCCCACCTGCATCAACAAACAATGTGATCTCACCGAAACCTCCTCGTCCGGGTTTAATTATTTCATAACGTCGGGTAACTGATCCTGAACGTGTTTCATAACTAGCTAAACTTGTACCCAAAATTTGTCCTGTCTTGGGATCAACATCGCCTAGCCAAGTTCCCCAGTCTTCAAACTGTTCGCGTACTGGAATTAGTGCGTTGTCAAGTTCCACAGCAGACAGACGCTGATCTTTTCCTAAAACTTGAATTGCTCTATCAATACCAGCAGTGGTAGCACCAGTAAATGCGATCGGGGTGACGTAATTTTCCACGATTTGTACTGTACCAAATCCTGAATTCGGACCTACGTCTTCTTGTTTTTGGCGTCCCCACAAAGGACTATTTACACCATCACGTCGCAGTCCAAAGGGTGTTTGTTTTTGTGTGTAAGCACGTTGAGTAAATTGGTTTTGAACAGATTTGACAGCAGAAACTATAGCTGGATCAGTATCAGCAGGTAATGTAGGACTGGGTTTCCGGGCTATCTCAGCATCGACAAAATTCCTAAAAATGCCGTCTGCTTTGCCATCTCGGCTCAAAACGTAATTAGTTGAATAGGAGTTGACTGGTTTGGGAAAGAAGATACCGGAACTAGCTGCAAAGGAAGCACCACTGAGGGTGACTGTTTTGATAAACCTACGCCTAGTAATTGCCACAATAATCTATTATTTACTATTTTTTTAAGTAGTAAGACAAAATTAATTACACAAATTTTGACCTGAAACCCTTATCCAGTCTAAAACCTCATGTGTAAATATTTCTGTTCGATTACTTATCTTGATATTTTGTCGTGAACTAAAGTTCACAACCAGAAGCTAAAGCCCATTTAAATGGGCTGAAATTTTTGCTTAGTAAGCTTTTGCTTACTTAAGCTATAAGCTAGGAAATTTATTTATTGGTAAACTGTAAGCCTAGCTGAGATGTATTTATAGAAGATTTAGAAGATTTGGGAGCTATATAATTAGAGTTAGAGTTTGGCAATAACTGCGCTTCAAAAAAGTATACGGTGCAATAGGGATTTGCTTTTTCACAAAGCAGTTCTATAGCGATATTTTCCGGTTTGGTAATCTTGCGATCCTCTAAGTCAAGTACAGTATTGATCAATTTCCCTGGACCAATATCCTTGTATGCATGTTGTAAATTACCTCCCTGGTAAATATTCACAGTCATGATCGACTGTTGTTTAGAATCATCATCTGATACTCCGATTTGCAATTTCAGTGTGCTGAATTTCTTAGGATCAGCTTTACATGTCAGCATGATGAATTTGTTCCTTGCTGTGTACATAGACATAGATGACGTATAAAGCTGACGGCTGACTGAAACATTAGTGGAATCAGTTTTAATTCTGCCACTCGATTTAGATGTGGTACATGTAGCTCCTTTATACAAAGAAGCTGAATTATCTGCCGATGTGCGTTGCGAAGATGCTGGTAATGTATTAGTGCCTAAATATAAAGCACTCAAAAATGTTCCTATTGTCAGCAACCGTAAGAATTTTGTTTTGCTCATGGTTTAGCAAGGAAAACAGCAAGAATATTTAACCTGATGGGTTTTAACCCTAATTAATGGGTTTTACACCAATTCAAAATTTATACAATATTTTTGCATCCAAGAATATTCTTTCCCAATAAATTGTTAAAAATCTCACTAGTATTACTTCTTGACAAGTACTCCGGAAAGTTTTTCTATTCCTGTGGATCTCAAAATATATTGACTCATCGCTACCAAGTTCTGAGGTTATTAATGCATCGGCTGCTATCTTGGATATTTACCTCTATCCCCATAATCACAGGCTGTTCTGCAAATCAAGTTTTTCAGCCAGATTTTTTACCTACACAAACTCCTGTTGCAACTTCTGATCCCCAAAAGCGGGGAGATTATCTTTCGCCATTAGAACAACAAGTAATTGTAGAAATGAACAAGGCAAGGACTGATCCTAAAGGTTATGTGACTGTACTCAAAAACTACAGAAGTCGCTTTGTGGGTAATCAAGTCCGAATTTCTCAAAATGTCTATTTACAAACTCAAGAAGGAGTCAAAGCTGTTGATGAAGCGATCGCCTATCTCCAGTCAGTTCGTCCTGTGGGTGCTTTGAGAGCATCTAAAGGTATGTCTCTAGCAGCTAGGGATCATGTTAAAGATCAAGGTGCCAAAGGTGCAACAGGTCATGATGGAAGTGATGCTAGCAATCCCTTCACACGTCTAAGTCGTTATGGAACTTGGAAAAGTACTGCTGGTGAGAACATTAGCTACGGTTCGCACACAGCCCAAGATATTGTCATGCAGCTAATTATTGATGATGGAGTCAGCGATCGCGGTCATCGCATAAATATTTTTAACCCAAATTTTAAAGTTGCAGGGGTGGCTTTTGGGATTCACTCCACATACAGGCAAATGTGCGTTATTAATTATGCTGGAGGGTATATAGAAAAATCTGTTTGACACTCTCTGGGCTAAAAGCCACAGAGATTCTTGGTTCCACGAGTCCACTTAAACTAGATGCCTTGCGTTATCTAACCCAGAGGTGGTTCTCTCCCCAAGCTTTGACTTTCCGTCTGCCCAACGGTAGTTGTATTTCTACAAAATTTGTTTTTACTTGCTTGCAGTTGAAGCAAAAAGCTGATCGTTTAGTTCCCTTAAAGATTTTACCTATTCCAGGGTGGAAACTAAAACTGCGGAATAGAACCCCATATCTTCAGTTGTCAAGGTACAGCGTCTGCTTGTTAGGCAGCAACCGGGTTTTTAATGTGGTTGATTACCCTACCACATTGATGAGATTACCACTTGCACCCTCAAGGGTGCAAGTGGTTTTCATCCCTTGCCTCAAGGCGAAGGGTTTTCAACCAACATTCTTATAAAAGCAAAGGCTAAGAATTATGGGCGATCGCTCTGTTTTTCAAAATTCCCCAGCCATACCTCTCAAGGTTTACATAGAAGGTAAAGGCTTCCCTATTCTCTGTTTACATGGTCATCCTGGTTCCGGTTCTAGTCTTTCTGTTTTTACCGATCACCTCTCTAACCGCTTCCAAACTATTGCCCCTGACCTCCGTGGCTATGGCAAAAGTCGGTTTAATAGCAATTTTGAAATGAGCGACCATTTAAATGACTTAGAGAGCCTTATAGACCGCTTGCAGATAGAAAAATGCTTGATATTGGGGTGGTCGCTAGGTGGCATTTTAGCGATGGAATTGGCACTCCGGTTATCTGAGCGCGTTACTGGATTAATTTTGGTAGCAACTGCTGCTAGGCCGAGGGGAAACCATCCACCGATCACTTGGCAGGATAATTTCTATACTGGAGTCACCTCTATTTTGAATTTAATCAAACCGGGCTGGCAGTGGAATATTGAGAAATTTGGTAAGCGATCGCTATTTCGCTACCTCATTCAACAACATACTGCTACTACCTACAAATACATAGCCAAGGATGCTGTTTCGGCTTATTTACAAACCTCAGCGTCTGCAACTCGCGCTCTTTACACGGCAATTAAAGCAGGTTACAACCGCCTTGCTGATCTTGAGCAAATACAGTGTCCTGCCTTAGTCTTGGCAGGTTCTCAAGATCGCCACATCACACCCGACTCTAGTATAGAAACAGCCCGACACTTACAAAATTGCCAATGGCAGTGTTACGCCAACACAGCTCACCTCTTCCCGTGGGAAATTCCCAATCAGGTATTGAGTGATATTGATTATTGGTTGGAGGCGAATCCAGAAATAGTCAATTATCATTAGAGATGCGATTAATCGCGTCTACAATAGTCAATGGTAAAAAGCTTTTGACTTTCGTTAATTGACGATTAACACTTGACCAGCCTTATTTATACTTGACCGCCAAAGGCAGGCTGTGCTTTGCGGTCAATCAATTCCCCCAGGTCTTCAGCAATTGTTAATACATCTGGTTTACAACGTTTTACATCTATAGCTATTCCTTGTGCGCCTTCTTGTTCCAAATCTTCTACATAACCTTTAACTGCTGCTTCTGCTTCTGTTGAGCTTAAAAACGGTCCAAAATAGTATGTACATTTAGGATTCTGTGTAACAATTTCTATCCACCAAGCCAATCCCAAAGTATCGAATGCATTAGCCAAAAATTCCCTAGATTGTTCCCAAATAGTTTTCATGGTTTGCGCCAGTTTTTTTAATGTTGTGTTGGGTCTTAAAAGTTTGTTCTAATTGTGTGCTTTACATTTCTTTATACTCTGTTACCACCGTTTTTCCAAGTGGTTTTTTGTAGTTTATCGAAATGTAGGGTATTTTTTTCCCAACGTTGGCGATAAATTTCATACAATGCCATCCCAGCTGCAACTGATGCATTGAGGCTAGGAGTCTTACCCTGTAAGGGAATTGACACTAAAACATCACAGCAACGTTGTGTCAACAAACTGAGACCTTCTCCTTCAGATCCAACTACTAAAACGATCGCACCATTAAAATCCACTGTTTGTATTGGTTCATTACCCTCACAAGCAGTCCCGTAAATCCAGAAGCCAGCTGTTTTCATTTCTTCCAAAGCACGGTGCAGATTCACTACTCTGGCAACTGGAAAATGTTCTAAAGCACCTGCTGCTACTTTCATGACTGTGGAAGTGATTCCAGATGCTCGTCTTTGCGGGATAATCAACCCTTGAGCACCGATCGCTTCTGCTGTCCGAATAATTGCCCCTAAGTTATGGGGATCGGTGATTCCATCAGCAGCAACTATGACTGGATTGGTTACAGTTTTGGCAGTTTCGAGCAACTCGTGGAATTCTATGTAGGTATAGGGAGCAATTTGTGCTGCTATACCTTGGTGATTTCTCCCATCAGTAATTTGGTCTAAGCGCTTGGGTTCTACCTCATCAATGATCGTGCCATTGTCTTTGGCTTGTAAAATCAAAGAGTGAAAGCGGTGATCGTAGCGCAGGCGGGAAGTAATCCAAATCCGGTTCAGCAAGCGTTGACTTTCCAATGCACTCAAGACTGGATAGCGACCGTAGATCAGATCGCTATCTTGTGCATTATCTAGTGCTTTATCTTGTGGTTGTTGTTTGGTGTTTGGTATATCCACTTTTTTAGTGGAAGTGCGAACAATATTAGGAACAACGCGCTTGCTTTTTAATTTTAGGGTTTGTCCCCGATTCCTTTCACTAGAAGTGATAATCTTTTTTGTGTTGTTTGCCATGAGATTGTTTGGGTTATGTGTAGGGGTGGGCATCCGAATACTAAAAAACTAAAAAACCGTAAAACTTTTTTGCTTGGATCTAGCGATGACGACCTTTTTCGGTGTCCACAAGCTATCGTAGTCAGTCTAAACTCATAACCTCACACCATAATTTACCGAACATAAATAATAAGCAATTCTACTTTTATGAGGTTGTTTTTCTCACTACTTTTCTAATTGCAGTTTTTGCAATAGTTCAGTTAAGCGTAAGTAATCAGTAAGATATAGATAGCCGATTAAAGTCTCTAAGCTAGTTGCTTGTTGATATATTTCCGGGTTTAGCCGTTTAGGACGTCCTGTGGCGGCATTCCGACCCCGTCGGACTATTTCTAATTCGCTGTGCCGCAGATGAGGAATAAGCGATCGCAAATGCAGCGCCTGCTTTTCTGCCCTGACCTGCGCCACTACTAAACGATGGTAACTTTCGCTTCGCTGCGGCGGCAGCAGATAATACATCCTAACATAAAGTTCATATACTGCATCCCCCAAATATGCTAAAGCAACAGGAGAAAGTTGTTGTAGTTGTGCCTGGTCAACGTGCTGTGGGAATAAATTTTCTATAGTTGCTCGCATCAATTCCCAACAAGATGAATCTAACACTCCAGATTCACCTTGTTCATTCAATAAGTTTTCCTCCTTTGATTTCACAAGCTTATTATTCCTTGAAGACTATAGATGAGAGATTAGGGATGGTGCATTTTTTCAAGCAGACTCAGTGTTCTCCCAATAGACCAGCTTTATTTAAGATTAGAATGAAGTTTGAGATTGTGAAGTACCTAATTTCCATTCTTCATAGTTTTTTTGGGATTGTTATTGGTCAAGGGTCAAAAGTCAAGGGCCAATGGTTATTGGTTTTTCCCATTACCAATTACCAATTACCCATTACCGACCTCAACGAATAATATAAGTGTTCAAGTGGACATGATATAACTTCTCACAAAAATTAAGCTATCCAGATTGAACATCGGATAGCTAATTTTTTCAGCACACTCAAGCTATCAAGAAGGGTTCTTGACGTTTTCTAAAGCTTCATCGACTGATTTTTGCAGCATCAGAAACTTTTCTAAACGGACAAGCTTGACTGTTTGAGTTACACGGGCATTAGTGACGATTTGCAAAGTACCTTCAGCATTTTGCGCCTGCTTGGCCAGTTGCACCAAAGCACCCAAGCCGGAACTATCAACAAAGTCGATTTGTGAGAGATCCAGAATAATGTGCTTGGGACCCTCGTCAATCTTGCTTCCTAATACTTTGCGAAACGTCGGTTCCGAAAACGCGTCTAACAAACCTGTGAGGCGGAATAGCTGACAGTTATCCCGGACTTCACGAGTACCTCTCAGGCTAACGGTTAGATTCAGTGGTTCAGCAATAATTCCCTCCTCATATTCATAATGAACGCTCAAGTATAGATGTTTTTGGTAGATGTTGTCTACATTGGGAATTGGAGATCAGTTATCAGTTATCAGTTATCAGTTTCCTTTGTCTGCTCGCTGATTACTGTTTAGTGTTCACTGTCTCCGGTTCCCAATCTCGCACTTTCTCCATTTTTACTTTATTTTTACCTCATTAGATCTGTTTACTGTTTGACGATCTGCGCGCATTGCTTGCACAAAATTCTCGAACAGGTAATCAGCGTCGTGAGGACCAGGAGAAGCCTCTGGGTGATACTGCACAGAAAATATGGGTAGATTCTTGTGACGTAATCCAGCAACAGTGCGATCGTTTAAGTTTAGGTGGCTGATTTCTACAGTTGTCTGAGGTAGAGTATCTGGGTTTATAGCAAAACTATGGTTTTGACTGGTAATTTCCACCCGTTTTTGTAAACCTGCTGGCTGATTCAAGCCACGATGTCCAAATTTAAGTTTATAGGTTTCTGCTCCCAGTGCATGACCCAAAATTTGATGTCCCATGCAAATGCCAAACATTGGTTTTTGAGATGACAGTAAAGCTTTCGCAGTCTCAATACCTTCGGTGACAGTGGCAGGATCACCAGGACCATTAGAGAGAAAAATTCCATCTGGATTATATTTGAGAATTTCCTCTATTGGGGTGTGGGCTGGAACAACAATAACTCTGCATCCGTACCTTGCTAGACGGCGCAAAATATTACGTTTGATGCCAAAATCTAGAGCCACAACGGTGAAAATTTCTTCAGAATTAGTTTTTGCCTCTAGGTTAAACTCCCAAACGGGATCAGTGGTTTGTGACCATTCGTATGGCGTTTGGGTAGTCACTTCACGGACAAGATTTAATCCATTCATGGCAGGAGCTGCTAGTATTCGTTCTAGCAGTTCTGCTTCGTCTAGAATTTCTGTAGAAATGCCACCATTCATGGCCCCAAAAATGCGAATTTTGCGGGTTAATGCGCGGGTGTCTATGCCGTAAATGCCTGGTATTTGGTGTTGTTTGAGGTAGTTTGGTAAAGATTGCGAAGAGCGCCAATTACTTGGTCGGCTACAAATATTACGCGCGATCGCTCCCCGCACATAGGGTCGATCTGATTCCTCATCCTCTGGATTCACACCTGTGTTACCCAATTCTGGGTAAGTAAAAACTACTATCTGACCACAGTAACTAGGATCAGTCAGGACTTCTTGATATCCTGTCATGCCAGTGTTAAATACCACTTCCCCGATCGCAGTAGTGCCTGTAGCACCAAAAGACCAACCGCGATAAGTGGTTCCGTCGGCAAGAACAAGTAAGGCAGGTATTGTGTCAAATAAGGCCATAGGCTGTTAGGTTGAAAAAAGGGATTGGGGATTGGGGATTCTCCAGAGGAGACGCTACGCGTAGACGCGCAAGCGGCTTCTCACAGAGTACGGGGATTGGGGATCGGGGACAAGGGAGACATATCAATTCAAAATACCCTACAGGAAGGCTGCGTCTACAAAATACCTACGGTAGGTGCGTAGCGACTTCTGGTAAGTAGGCGCTCCGCGTTTACAAAATTTAAGAACTTGTTTACCTAATCCCCGATCCCTGATCCTCCATCCCTGTTCCCCTGACCACAGCGAAGAATTATTATCCCATGAATTTATCATTTGAATTGCTTTGTCTGCTTGCGGTACAATAACGACAGACCAGATGATCCCGGAATAAATTTTATCGGCTAAAGCATTCTTTTTAAATAAAGATATAGTGCATCTTTTATTGAATTCGGATATTAGCATTATTCCAAAGTATCGTGGGTGTAGGGGAAAGTATGCGTTCTAAACAATTATGCTTCAGTCTTTGTTATCCCAAGCCACGCTAATATTTCTTTCCACCACACTGGCGATTTTTGCTGTTGCTTGTCGTGAAGACAAACAGGCTATTGTGGATCATGACCAACAACCAGAAGCAGTAGAAAAGAGTCCGATCGCTTCTGATGAGAACACACCATTACCAGTAATAACTCCACAACCACAGCCATACCAAGCTTCGGAAATGCAATCCGATAGTTTTGAGTTAGGGTTGGATAAAGCAGCTAGCGCTGATACTATCAGTCAATCTGCTCAATCAACAGAAGATTGGAATTTAGTAGTTAGTCAGTATGAAGATGCGATCGCATTGATGAAACAAGTAGATCGCCAAAGTACCTACTTTCCTAGCGCTCAAGACAACATCATCCAATATCAACGTCGGATTAAATACGCCCAACAGCAAGCTTTTTCTCGCAAGGAACCACCGCCACAAGTAACAACACAAGTACAACAACAACCTTCCAGGATAGTGCTTGTAGTTCCTCAACCTTCTGCTAAACCACCAATTCTCCAAAAAACCCAACAACCATCAACTAACAACCAACAAAAGGTATTTGTAGCACCCACTACACAGCAGCGTCATGAACCTGTGGTGTTTATCGCTCCGATTAAACGACGAGTCGGGGGGACACCAATTATTGATGTCACTTTTAATGGCAATCAACAATTTGAGATGATTTTGGATACGGGAGCAAGTGGTACAGTTATCACCCAAGGTATGGCAAATGCCTTGGGGATAGTACCTTTTGGAAGAGCCAAAGCAAATACAGCCAGTGCAAAAGCGGTGGAATTTCCCGTTGGTTATGTAAATTCTATGGAAGTTGGTGGGGTGAGCGTCAAAAAAATTCCGGTGGCGATCGCTGGAACAGAACTAGAAACAGGGCTTTTGGGACACGATTTTTTTGGTGACTACGAGATCACCATCAAGCGTGATGTTATAGAATTCCGCCCACCATCCTACTCTGGGCAACTCAATCCTGTAGAAACTCGACTAAATGTTCCAACTTCGTCCAAGCCGCACCACTCTGAAGAATATCCCTAGCCAATTGTACACCTTGAGCGTGATCTAATAATGGGATTGCTCCACCCACTTGCAGTGCTAGTGCAGTATTTAATGCTACTACATCCTGTTGTGCTTGTGTCCCCTTACCTTGCAACACTGCCTTCAAAATATCCGCATTTTCTTGGACATTACCACCCACGAGCGCTGTGATGGGAGCAGGAGTTAAACCCACCTCCTGTGGATTGATTGTTGTTAATGTTACTTCATTTGCCGATAATACAGCCAAATCGGTAACATCACCCAAACCAGCCTCATCCAATTTTTCTCGCCCGTGTAGGGCGATCGCTTTTTGTGTACCCAGTAACTGTAAGGCTTGAGCAATTGTTGCTAATAATTTGGGATCAAATACCCCAATCACTTGCCCTGTAGGACGTAAAGGATTCACTAAAGGCCCAAGTAAATTAAATACTGTCCGCACCTTGAGACTCCGCCGTAACGAAGCAACTGACTTGAGGGCTGGATGCCAACCAGGAGCAAACAAAAAGGTAATTCCCACTTCTTTGACTGCTGCTTGTACTTTCTCACTAGCACAGCTCAGATTTATACCCAAAGCCTCTAACACATCCGCACTACCGACACGACTGGATGCCGAACGATTCCCGTGTTTTGCAACAGGTATACCACTAGCAGCAGCCACAAAAGCAACAGCCGTAGATATATTAAAAGTTGATGCTCCGTCTCCTCCAGTACCGCAGGTGTCGATGAGGGGATCGGGGAAAGGGGATCGGGGAAAGGGGATCGGGGACTGGGAAATTTCTATTTCCCCTTGTTCCCTTTGTCCCAGTGTCTCCGTGTCTCCTTGTCTTCTAAGAGATTGAGATTGCAAGACTCCAGCCATTCCGGCTAATTCCTCAGCAGATACACCTTTGCAATGTAGTGCAGCTAAGATCGCCCCCGATAATTCTGGGGGAATAGCCTCACCTAGCCATCCTTGCATCAACTCTGCTGCTTGAGGGCGAGATAAAGACTGACGTTCTAGTAATTGTTGGAGCAGGTTAGACCAGATCGCAGAAGATTCTTGTCCAGGCTGCGAAGAATGATTCATAAACAAGTTTATTTAATAAAAATAAATTGCCATAAATCAAATTAACTCGAAAAGGTATTTAGTAGTCTGTCAAATTAATTTTGAGGGATAAAGCAACTAAATTCAAATTTTAAGTAAATATACTTTACCGTTTTATTAAATTAGCTACATTCTTTTGTTAAAGTTATAACAAAAAAACTAAGTATATTTCAACACCAACTCTAAGTGTTGAGTTTATAGTTCTTATTCCGTAGTAACAATCAGAATATTAAATCAGTCAACAGTAAACTTATTGAAATGCCTCTTACTCAACTAATAAAGCTGATAAGTATAAAAACACGGATTTTTAATATTTAATTGTTGATTCTAGATAAGATAAGCGTAAGCAGTTGATCCCCTAGTATACATTGTCCAACATCATAGGAGATTTAAAAGAATATTTAGCAGAGTTGTATTTTTACTGGTTTTTACGGTTAATTAAGTATTATATTTTTATTTATGGTAGTTATAGTATACGCAAATTCTTGGTGGACTTTACGTAAATTTAATTAAAGCTTAGTCAAAATATAACTTATAGACTGCTACCCTATTACTAATTCACTTTTTGCTGCAACATTTGAACCCTCTAAAATCTGTGATTTACAGGATTTGGAGGGATTCTTTTTTGGGATCGGGGATTCTCCTAGCGGAGACGCTACGCGTAGACGCGCAAGCGGCTTCTCACAGAGTACGGGGATCGGGGATTGGGGGATTGTACAACAAATTCTTAAATCTTTTTCCCAAGCCATATGCGTGACCGCCCAGTCATTCATCTCATACCATTTCACGTTAATCACGATACACATAAATTTTGTAGAGACGCGATATATCGCGTCTCTACAGGGTCTGTATTTGTATCAGATTTTTTGTGAAATGGTATCACTCTGCCTATCGGGTCAGTCGTGGGGCCTCTGCCCGAACTAGCTAATTTTTGCTAAACTAGCGAAAGCTAATGGATTACGATCGCCAAGTGTTGCCAGAGGAAAATCATTCCGTTTTAGAAATAGCCCATTCTTATTTACTCAACTCAGTTGCAGCTAAAGCAAATGAGATCGACAGCGATCCCAATACACTCATGCAAGCGCTGCAAGAACTTGGAGATTTGGATTTGCTGGCGTTACGTATTCCCCATGATTGGGGTGGTAAAGGAGTTAGTGAGGACACTTTTAGTAAATTTCAAGAATTGGTAGCACGGTACTCTGGTGCTTTAGCTTTTTTACAAACTCAACACCAAAGTGCTGCTGCAATGCTAGTTGCTAGCAGTAATATTAGTTTGAAGCAGGAATATTTACCCCGTATAAGTAAAGGTGAAGTTTTACTCGGTATTGGTTTTTCGCAGTTGCGACGTGTAGGTGAACCACTGACTCTAGCTAAACCAGTCTCAGGAGGATATCAGTTAGATGGAGTCGTACCTTGGGTGACTGGATGGGGAATTTTTGATGATTTTATTATTGCTGCTACGCTTCCCGATGGCTGTGCTGTTTTTGGCGTAGTTCCTTTTCGGGAAACTTACCAAAATTCAGAAAGCAAAATCACACTTACTTCACCAGCACAACTAGCAGCGATGACATCAACTAATACCGTCACTGCTAATTTGAGTAATTACTTTTTACCTCAAGAGTACGTAGTTTCGATGAAACCAGCCGGATGGATTCATGAAAATGATAAAAATAATGTCCTTCGTGCCACCTTTTTAGCTACAGGTTGCGCTTTCGCTGGTTTAGATATTATAGAATCCGTCGTATATACAAAATCATTGCCTGCGATCGCTCATGCTTTGACAGCTTTTCAACAAGAACTAAACCAGTGTCGCACTGAGATTCGTCAGACACAGAAAAATACTCATGCACAACTGTCAGAAAAACTACAATTACGAGCCTGGGCAATTGATTTAGCAACACGCATTGCTCATGCAGCTGTTACCGTTTCTAGTGGTGCTGCCAATTATTTACATCATCCTGCACAAAGAGTATACCGCGAAGCACTGGTGTTTACAGTTACCGGGCAGACTAATGCTGTAATGGAGGCGACGCTGGAGAGGTTGAGTAGGGGATGGGGAAATGGGGGACAAGGGGGAGAAAATAGTTATTTGTTTTCTCAATCAAAAGTTATTCAACCAAAAAGTATCACCTATTCACGAGTCATTCATCTAAGTCATGTGATAGACACTGATATTCCTCAGTGGGAAGGTGATCCCCTGGTAGAATTTGAGACTGTTGCAGAAATAGAAAAAGACGGGTATTTCCTCCGGCGCTTTTCTTTAGGTGAACATAGCGCTACTCATATTAATGCCTCAAAAAGCTTTTATTATGCTGGTGTTGGCATTGATCAATATCCCGCAGAATCGCTAGTTGTACCTGCGGTAGTCATTAATATTCAAGAGCAAGTAAAAATTAACTCAGACTACACTTTCAATGTTGCTGATATTTTGGAGTGGGAAGAGCAATACGGGAAAATTACTAGCAAAACTGTAGTGTTGTTATACACCGGATGGCAGGAAAAGTGGTGCGATCGCACAGCTTTTATGAACCCAGATTCCCAAGGAAACATGCATTTCCCTGCTTTTGGTAGTGATGCAACTGAGTTTTTGTTGAATGAGCGTCATATTGCTGGAGTTGGTATTGATACACATGGTGTAGACTCTGGGCAAGATACTACTTTTACCACCAACTGTCTAGTTTTAGAGAAACCACGTATTGTTCTAGAAAATCTCACCAATTTAGATCAGTTACCACCCAAAGGCGTAACTTTGGTGATTGGGATTTTGAGATTACGAGATGGTTCTGGTTCGCCTGCTGGAGTGATGGCGCTGATTAATTGAACCAGAGATTAACTATTTTGACGATGAAATAAATTTTTCCTTATCTTTTTACTGTTTTACATTCTAATTAACTACTCCCCCTTATTTTCTCCTAGCAACCTCTTCATTTTTTTATCTGTAAAGGGATTTTTACCAATGCGTAAAGCTTTAATCCAAGCTTTTACTTTTAATTTTCCTGTTTTACTATCTGTTGCGGCGATATATGCTTCAAAGTCTTCAATAGCTCCTTGTTTGTTGCCACTTACGGCTCTAGCAAGACCACGCACAACTCGAATTTTTTGATTATCAGCAGCTAGTTGCACAGCATTTTCGCAGGCTTGCATAACATCTGCTGCTTGTTTTTTTAAGCTACCTTGTAAGCAAAGTTCTTTCCAGGCGTCAGCAGAAATTTCTACTTTTGGATCTAGATTTTGGGCATTGATATAAGCGATCGCAGCTTTTTTAATCTTGCCCTTTTTCATAAATTTGTTACCTTCATAAATTAAAACTGGAGCCGCCAAACGCCCTATTTGAGTATTCAGTTTCAGTGCTTCTTGGAACTTAGTCACTGCGCTTTCTAGTTCATTTGTTTCCAAACGTTGTTGTCCTTCTACAAATAATAGTTCTGCTTTGGCTTTGTTAACAAATTCTAGTGCTTTTGCTTTGGAATTAAACTTCAAATCAGAATTCCATTTTTGAGCTTTACGGAAGTGCTTAACAGCACCTTCAAAGTTACCTTCTCTTGCTAACTTTTCTCCTTGAATCAGATATATTTCGCTCAATTCAGTATGTTTATGCTTAGTAGCGTCAAAAGCTATAACTGCCATAACAGCAAATACAAATCCTGCTGCAAATGAACCAACAAGAATGTGTTTGAAAAAAGGATCAAAGATGGTTTCATTGACTGCGTTTAAATCTGTTTTTCTTTCTTGTAGTGCCGTTAGCTGTTTTAACTTTGGCTGTTGTTGCTGACGAATAAAGGTAACTAAATGCTCATGTGCTAATTGATAGCGAACAGTCGGGTTTTCTCGCAATAAGATCACAATGCCAGATTTAACTAATATCTGTAATACCAAATCCAATAAAAATTTCTCTGTGTTTCTATCTCTAATTGAATATTGCTGCAAATCCTGTTCTAATTCTGCACGAGTTTTGAGGGGACAAGTACCTTTTTCATCTGTAAGTAAATACAGTATCAGTTTTGCTAATTGCTGATTTTCTATCCCACAATCTTCGATGACTTCATTTAAATAATGCTGAATCAGCTTTTCTTGTGCTTGCTCACCATACTGCTGATATTCTGCCAAAGTGGTAATATTCTCTGTTTGTAACTGGACGCCCACTATCTGCAAATCTATTGGATGCACCTCACCCAGTTTTCCTGCTAAATCTTGTATTAATTGTTCTAACAATGCAGGTTCCAGTTGAAAACGAGTACCTGTGGTTAAGCATTCGATAATTTTTTTAGCGTCAGTAGGTAAAAGGTTCCCCAATTTATAGAGAATATTTTTACTCAGAATATCTTTATTTATAATCTCCATGCTGGGTAAATCATTATACGTCAGCAAATGATGTAAGTAATTTTCCCGCAGCGACAGAATGACTTTGACGGACAAAATATTCAGACATTCTCCTAAAAACTCAAAAAATTGTCGCCTGGGTTCTGAGAGGGTGTGAATAAAGAAAAACTCTTCAAATTGATCAAAAATCAGGACTGTACGAAGGTTGTGCTGTTCGTTTTGGCGTAGTTGTTCTAAGAGGAAGTGGAATTGAGGAAGAGTGTGAGAAGGGGAAATGGTGAAACTTTGGGGTTCTGGAGTGAATGTTTCTAGTTCTGAATTTAAGCTGTCAAACTCACAAGTCAAAATTTCGATTTCAGAAGTCAAACTTGCAAGTTCTAAGGCTAAAGTTTTAATTTCTAAAGTAGAACTGTCGAGTTTTGAGGTCGAAGTTTTAACTTCTGAGGTGGAAATTTCAACTTCAGAATTCAAAGCTTGATTTTTGCCATTTTCTTGATTTTGCGTTTCTGTATCTTGTGTTGTTGCTGATTTCCGCGCTTCCTCTTCAATCTGATGTGTTAACTCTTCTATCCAGTTTCGATAAACTCGTATTTGCACAACCAAGTTGTCTTGAGTGGCGATCGCTGTCTTTTTCAACGCTGGGATCAATCCTGCATTTAAAAGCGAAGTTTTACCAACACCTGATTTTCCATAAATAATTATTAATTTGTTGTTCTCAGAACCAATGCGTTCAAGTAACTGTTCTACATCTTTTTGGCGACTAGAAGCAGTAATTTCTGGTGCAATATTTTCTTGTTGAGATGTGATCAGCTGCTTCTCTACAGTTGTAACTAACTTTGGTTGCTGTATCGCTTCCAAGCTACCTGCACCAATAAATATTCGCAAGCCATACTTTTGTTCAATTGATCTTTGTTCCAATTTAGTGTGTGTGGCTTCTAGATATTGTTTTTGCTGTTTATATAGTCTCCGCAAACTATTTAAAATACTAATGTAAAGAAAAGGAATATTTTCAGTAATACCAATTTGTTTAGCAGCTTCTAAATTATTGATAGCTGCTATAAATTCATTTAATTGTTCTTGGGCTTGCGCGAGAATAAAGAAACAAGAACTTTTTAGAAATAAGTACTCCGTCAGTTCACAAGGATTTAAGGTTGAACTGTGCAGAATATTTTCTCTATTATGCTGACTGGATAAGACTTGCAATGCTTTTTGAGCTTGGTCTTTAGCATTCCGCCAATTTCGTTTTGCCAAAGCGACCTCAGCCAAAAGATGATGTTCTTGGGCTATTTTCAGCAAATATTTTTTTTCAGAGAAAGTTTTATTATTCACAAATCGATCATCAAGCAATCAGATCGCATTTATTTTATCGTTCAGTTCTCGAATTCGGCGCGAGAGAATACCAATAATATTGACGGCGATTTCAGGAATTTCATCAATTGCTTCATAAAGTTGTTCTTGTGTCAATTCCAAGCATTCACAAGCTTCTAAAGTCGTGGCGGAAGCAGAACGTGGTTGAGCATCAAATACAGCCATTTCACCAAAGGATTCGCCTTTGGGAAATATAGCTAGTTGTTGTTTACCAATATGAACTTTGACTTTACCGGAAACAATAATATAAAGCGATCGCCCTTCGTCTCCTTCGTTAAAAATTGTGTAATTCCCTGGAAATGATAATTCATCCATTACAGAAGCCAAGCGAACGATAAAATCATCGCGTAGTTCTTTAAAAATGGGTACTCTGCGAACAAATAACAAACGTTCAACGGTAGATAACATATTTGTTAAGCTAAAATCATTACCCCTTTTCCTTTTATCGTTTACCTCATTTTCAAGCTAGAATCTCATGTGACCAATCATACAACGAGGGCATGAAAATCTATTCCCTAATCCCTGATCCTCGATACCTATTTTCAAGCTAAGGTGGGCAAAATCGCCCACCTTACTTTTTAAGCAGCGTTTTGACGCCACCATTCAATCGTATTTTTCAACCCTTGCTTAAAGTCTACCTGGGCAGTAAAACCAAAGGCTTGTTTTGCCCTTTCGGTATCCAAGCAACGACGGGGTTGACCGTTGGGTTTATCGATGTCCCAAACAATTTCACCGTCATACTCCATCAATTCACAAATTAAGTTAATCAAGTCACGGATGGAGATCTCAGAACCAGTTCCCAAGTTCACGGGTTCTGAGTCTTTATAAAATTGTGTTCCCATGACAATACCCCGCGCTGCATCTTCTGAATAGAGAAACTCGCGGGTAGGACTACCATCACCCCAAACAGGGATTTGCTTTTCTCCCTTAATTTGAGCTTTGTGAACTTTATGAATTAATGCTGGGATAACATGGGAACTTCGGGGATCAAAGTTATCTTCTGGACCGTATAAATTCACTGGCAAAAGATAAATGCCGTTAAATCCATACTGTTGGCGGTAGGATTGCAGTTGGACTAAAAGTGCTTTTTTCGCTATTCCGTAGGGGGCGTTAGTTTCCTCTGGATAACCATTCCACAGATCATCTTCTTTGAATGGCACTGGGGTAAATTTGGGATAAGCACAAATAGTACCCACGCAAACGAATTTTTCTACGCCAACTTGATAGGCAGCATGAATTAGCTGGGTTCCCATCATCAAGTTATCGTAAAATAACTCGGCAGGTTTTTCCCTATTCAAACCAATACCGCCGACATGGGCTGCTAAGTGAATGACAATATCTTGTTGATCAACTGCACGCTGGCAGTTTTCCATCAGTCGTAAATCACAATCACGCGATCGCGGTAATGTAATTTTTTCTGGATTAGCTCCAGCTTGACGCAACTGGTTGACGACCTGACGTCCCAGGAAACCAGTTCCTCCAGTCACAAGAATGCGTTTATCTTTGAGTTCCAAGGCGTTCATCTTTTGTTCTCGTGGATCTTGTTCACAGATGCAGCACCCCTACTTCCTGCCGAATCATGGCATTATCCATAATTGCATTTGCTAATTTCCCATTCGGAGAAGTCAAACCTAAAGCTTGTAAGTCTGCTTCCACCATTAAGGAAGCTAATTCCTCAAATGTTACCGAAGGTTTCCAGCCCAATTTTTGCTGGGCTTTTGTTGGATCACCAATCAATAAGTCTACTTCTGCTGGGCGCAGATAGCGTGGATCAAATTCCACATAATCTTGCCACTTAAGATTTACATAACCAAACGCCAGTTCCAGAAACTCTTGTACTGTATGGGTTTCACCAGTGGCAATTACATAGTCGTCAGGTTCATCTTGCTGCAACATCATCCACATTGCTTTAACGTAATCTTTGGCGTAACCCCAATCCCGCTTGGCATCCAGATTACCCATATATAGTTTTTTCTGTCTACCAGCAAAAATGCGGGCTACAGCCATGGTTATTTTACGTGTGACAAAGGTTTCACCTCGTCTCGGTGATTCGTGGTTAAACAGTATGCCATTACACGCAAACAAGCCGTAAGATTCCCGGTAGTTTAGAGTTTGCCAGTGGGCATAAACCTTAGCACAGGCATAGGGACTGCGGGGATAAAAAGGCGTAGTTTCCTTTTGAGGTACTTCTTGTACCAAACCAAACATTTCTGAAGAACCAGCTTGGTAGAAGCGCACCTGAATACCTGTACGGTGTTGATAGTCGCGAATTGCTTCCAACAGACGCAGTGTTCCCATTCCCACTGCATCAACTGTGTATTCTGGTGCATCAAAGCTGACCCTTACATGGGATTGAGCGCCCAAATTGTAAATCTCTGTTGGTTGGACTTCTTCTAAGATGCGGCGCAGTGTAGTACCATCTGTCAGATCCCCATAGTGAAGCAACAGCCGCACTCCTTCTTTGTGAGGGTCTTCGTAAATATGGTCGATGCGGTCTGTGTTAAAGGTGGAAGTCCGACGAATAATGCCATGAACCTCGTAACCTTGTTCAAGTAAAAATTCACTTAAATAGGAACCATCTTGACCAGTAATACCAGTGATCAACGCTCGCTTTTGTTGCGTCATGCTCAATTATCCCTTGTCGTTTCTGATGATTATTTATACAAGCGACCCGGTACAACTTAGCAACAGTTTGCTCAATTGCCCAATGGGAAACTCACGAGTTTCCTTGCTTCTATGTTATTTCACCTCAGTAAATATGCCGATTTTAGATTATTTTCAGGATATTTCCTCATTAAAACAAATTAATTTGTCGAAGCTGTCTATATTTTCTGTAATTTTTTACTGAAAGTTTATATATTTTTATAATTTTGAAGAAAGAATAAAGCTGGAACCATAAGCAAAAATTTGAGTGAAACAATAATTGATCAATAATTCTGATTTAATGCTTCATGCTTTTTTTGGCATTTGGGGCAATGAATGCCCCACGAAATCAAGGTTTAGTACTTTTTCAGTAAGCGCCGTTATCTTTTGGTATGATTACCACACGAATCGTTTTCAAAACAATCCATAGATCGAGCCAAAAATTTCGGAATTTCACATAATGCAGGTCTATTTGAACTCGCCGAGGATAGGGAATGTCATTGCGACCAGAGACTTGCCATAATCCAGTTATGCCAGGTCGGATAGTTAAGATTTGGTCAATGTAATAACCGTATTTTGGTAATTCTTCCGCTACTAACGGTCGTGGACCAACAACGCTCATGTCTCCTTTGAGAACGTTCCAAAATTGAGGAAATTCGTCCAAACTGGTAATTCGTAAAAATTTACCGATCATTGTAATTCGAGGGTCATGTTTGAGTTTGAAAGTGCTTTCAAATTCTTGCCGCAACTCTGGCGATGTATCCATCATTTGCATAAGGATTTCGTCAGCATTCGTCACCATGGTGCGGAATTTAATACAATTGAAAGGCCTGTAGTTTTTACCAACCCGTTCTTGGACATAAAAAATTGGGCCTTCTGAACTCAAAGCAATTAGCAAGGCCAAAATTAAATAAACGGGAGAAAACAAAATTAGTACAGAAAGCGAAAAGACAATATCAAATAGTCGTTTACCAAACTCTCCGTTGAGAGCCTGAAAAGACAGACCTCTAGGTTTAACTCTAGGCGTCTTTACTGGTTGACCGCGTTTTAAGAACGTACGCGATCGCCCAATCCACGTTAACCTGGCTTCACCAGATGGTGAGCGTCTTTCAGGCAAAGAGGGGCTGTCTGTAAAGGAACGCCCCGTCCCGGATGCGCTACGCGAGCGCTTGCCGGAGAGGAGTGAGCTCTGGGCAGTCATCATACTCCTTAATAATCCACACCACACATAGTCCCAATCTTAAAGCCAAAAGCAGGTGCTTCTGGGAGCAATTTTCCAAAAGCTTCTGCAAAAACAATATCTCACATCTACTTGGATAAATTTTTTTCGATACACCTCTGTAAAAATTCTAGATAACGCTGGACAAAAATTTGTGTTTTAAACTGTTCTGCGTGCAATCGGACATATTCTGGATTGAATTTACTGTAAGAGGCTTCTAAAGTTTCTGTCGCTCTGATTAGAGATGCTTCTTTTTGTTCCTCAAACAATATACCCGTTGCTTTGTCTTCCCATGTGCGGATATCCCGTACCGTTTCTTTTGCACCACCAGCGTCATAGGCAATCACTGGCGTACCACAAGCTTGTGCTTCTACTAAGGCAATGCCAAAATCTTCACAAGCTGCATATACAAAACCTTTAGCATAAGTCATATATTTTTTTACAACCTCATCAGGCTGCCAACCGAGAATTTGTATATTTGAATTTGCTATTTGACGAATTTTTTTCATTTCTGGACCTGTGCCAATTACTACTAATTTTTTTTGCATTTGGTTGAAAGCTCTGACAATTAGAGATACTTGTTTGTAACTAACTAATCGGGAAACAGTTAGATAAAAGTCTTCTTTGTCAGGTGAAAAAGTAAAATTTTCGATATTAACAGGTGGATAAATAACAGTTGCTTCCCGTCGGTAGCAACGCCAAATTCGACGAGCTGTATGGTAGGAATTAGCAACAAAATAATCAACACGATTAGCACTTAATACATCCCATACACGTAAATTATGTAATAAATATCGTGTTATCCAACCAGGTACACCCTTACCTAATTTGCTTTGGTGCAGATAATCAAAAGTTAAGTCCCAAGCGTAGCGCATGGGACTATGACAATAGCAAATATGTAGCTGTTCACCAGAAGTGAGAACTCCTTTAGCAACAGCATGAGATGAAGAAAGAATAATGTCATACCCACGCAAATCGAGTTGTTCAATTGCTAAGGGTAAAAAAGGTAGGTATTTTTGTACACCTGTATAGGCAAATGGGAAGTATTGAAGAAACGTCGTGCCAATCTGACGTTTATATAAATAACTGTCTGGATTGCGAGATTCAAAATCGATGAGCGCATATAAGTCCGCATCAACAGAGTTCAGAATTTCCCGCACAACTAGTTCCGAACCACCAGTGGCTTTAGGTGTCAGCCACTCATGCACCAAAGCATATTTTAAGGGCACAGCTAACTTTAATTAATAGGTAAAAAAAAATACATGTAAATTGTGAGGTTAACTGAAAAGTTTCCCGTTGTAATTGAAAATGGGAAATGCCCCATATCAACTAAAAGACGTTATCTTCTCAAAATAGGTTCCACAAGCTGATAACCTCAAATTGGGGATCGGGGATCAGGGATTGGGCAACAAGTTCTTGAATTTTGAATTGTTTTGTCCTCCTTGTCCCTATTCCTCAATCTCTTCAAAAGGTAACTGACATAAAAATTGGGGATTTATGCGAATTCTAATTATGGGTGGTACTCGATTTATTGGTGTTTATCTCACACAACTGTTGGTGCAACAAGGACATGAAGTAGTACTTTTTAATCGTGGTAATCGTCCAGCACCAGTTGAAGGTGTAGGACAAATAACAGGCGATCGCACTGACACAATCCAATTAAAAGAAAAACTTTCTAAAGAGAATTTTGATGCCATTTTTGACAATAATGGGCGGGAACTTACTGATACTCAACCACTTGCAGAAATTTTTCAAGGGCGTGTACAAAATTTTGTATATATGAGTTCTGCTGGAGTATACCTCAAATCAGACCAAATGCCTCACATTGAAGGTGATGCAGTCGATCCGAAAAGTCGCCATAAGGGTAAGCATGAAACTGAAGCTTACTTAACACAACAAGGAATTCCCTTTACTTCTATTCGTCCCACCTACATTTATGGACCACAGAACTATAACGATTTGGAAGCTTGGTTTTTTGACAGAATTGTGCGCGATCGCCCAATTCCAATCCCTAGTAATGGCTTACATATCACCCAGCTAGGCCATGTCAAAGACTTAGCAACAGCAATGACCAAAGTTTTAGGTAATTCCCAAGCAGTTAGACAAATTTACAATATTTCAGGCGATCGCTTTGTAACTTTTGATGGTTTAGCCCGTGCTTGTGCTGTTGCGGTGGGGAAATCACCAGATAATATCAAAATCGTTCATTACGATCCGAAAAAGTTTGATTTTGGTAAGCGTAAAGCTTTTCCTATGCGAACACAGCACTTTTTTGCTTCAGTCAATAAAGCTATGACTCAATTAGATTGGAAACCTGAGTATGACCTGATTTCTGGGTTAAAAGATTCCTTTGAGAATGATTATTTAGTATCAGGACGAGATCAAGCAGAAATTGATTTTTCTGTAGATGAGGAAATTTTGTAACCTAACAGTTAATAACTAATTACATTTGTAATTTAAAGCACGTTCTATTTGCATATTTTTTGAGGGTAAAGGGGTTATAGATCCCCGACTTATTTGAGAAGTCGGGGATCTGATACCAATTCTGTGTAAAGCTGCACATTATTTTAACCCCTCCCAACCTTCCCTTACCAAGGCTACGGTGTACATACAAGTCAAAATTTTTCATGTTGAAACTGTATCCCGCCTAGAACTAAAGTTCCAGGCTCATAGCGAAAGTCCACTCAAGTGGACTGGAACAAACTTTTTTTGAGTCCTCTTCAGAGGACTTGCGCTATGAGACTCGGAATAAATTCCGAGGCGGTACTAAATTACACATTAAATCGGAATAGCATCACATCGCCTTCCTTCACAACATACTCTTTTCCTTCACTGCGAACTAAGCCTTTTTCCTTTGCAGCACTCATAGAACCAGATGTTACCAAATCATCGTAAGCAACAGTTTCAGCGCGAATAAATCCACGTTCAAAATCAGTGTGAATTACACCTGCTGCTTGCGGTGCTGACATTCCGGCTGTGATTGTCCAAGCGCGAGTTTCTTTTTCACCAGATGTGAAATAAGTACGCAATCCTAAGAGTGTGTAAGTGGCACGAATTAATGATTTTAAACCGCCTTCTTCCACACCCAAAGATGCAAGAAAATCTACTCTTTCCTCGTCTGATAATTCGATTAATTCTGCTTCTACTTGAGCAGAAACTGTTACCACTTGGGCATTTTCATTGGCGGCAATTTGTCTAACTTTTTCGACAAACTCATTACCTGTTGCCAATTCATTTTCAGATACATTAGCAGCATAAATAATTGGTTTGGATGTCAGTAATCCTAATATTTTAATTACTTCTGCTTCTTCTTCTGTTAAACTAATTTGCCGTACTGATTTGCCTTCATTTAATGCAGTAGCTAATTTTTCCAATACTGTCAATTCAAATTGCGCTTCTTTGCTAGTACGGGCTTGTTTTTTCGTGCGTTCAATGCGACGTTCGATTTGTGCTAAATCAGCTAAACCTAGTTCTAAATTAATTATCTCAATATCCCGCGCCGGATCAACTGAACCTGCAACGTGAATGATGTCATCATTTTCAAAACAACGCACCACATGAACGATCGCATCAACTTCGCGGATATGAGACAAAAATTGATTACCCAGTCCCTCACCCTGACTTGCGCCTTTGACCAAACCAGCAATATCCACGAACTCAACGCGCGCCGGGATAATTTGTACCGAATTGGAAATCTTGCTTAGAACATTTAACCGTTCGTCTGGCACTGCGACAACACCGACATTCGGTTCTATTGTACAAAAAGGGAAGTTAGCAGCTTCTGCTTTCGCGTTAGCTACTAAAGCATTAAATAACGTAGATTTTCCAACGTTGGGAAGTCCGACAATCCCGGCTCTCAGCATGTTAGATTTTGGATTTGAAGTTAAAACTAGACGAAATCAATTTTAAACAGGTTCGGGGATTGTTTGTGGAATTGTTCCTGGAACTGTTTGAGGAATAGGACCAGGTACGGTTTGTGGTATGGGTGCTGGTACGGTTTCAGGAACAGGATCTGGTACGGGGTGAGGAACCGTTGGCCCTGGTGTGGGTTCAGGAGGGGGTACAGGATTTGGTTCTGGGTTGGGAATTGGTGGTTCGTTAGGTTGAGGTTCAGAAATCAGATAAATCATGATCAGTTGTCAGTTATCAATTGTCAGTTATCAGTTATCAGTTATCAGTACCACTGTTTTTGTTAACCTCACACCATACGTATAAAAGGACTGCTGGTACTGTAGCCTACGGCAAGCCGCTACGCGTCTAAACTGATTTAAATTACTTAGCTTTTCCAAGCTAAATGACAATCAACCTTGCTGACATCTTCCTAAATATCTATAACCTTGTTGAGAGTGTTTTAATTAATTCGTAGCGAATTCTTTTGAGGAAATACTCTGCGTTTAAGGTCGCTACTATTTTACGCAAAGCAGTACTAAGGAAAAACACATGATTTACTGATAACTGTTCACTGATAACTGATAACTGTATAAAAATGCTCAATCAAAATCAAACACCTTTATTAGACACCTTAAAAGCCTGTGCGAAACGTCCCCACGCACCTTTTTACACTCCAGGACATAAACGAGGTGTGGGAATTTCCCAGAAAATCGCTGATGTTTTTGGTCAAACTGTATTTCGCAACGATTTACCAGAATTAACAGAGTTGGATAATTTGTTTGCACCAGCAGGGGCGATCCAACAAGCGCAAGAATTAGCAGCAGAAGCTTTTGGTGCTACACAAACATGGTTTCTTGTCAATGGTTCAACTTGTGGAATTGAAGCAGCAATTCTGGCTACCTGCGGCACTGGCGATAAAATTATACTGCCGCGCAATGTTCATTCCTCAGCGATCGCAGGATTAATTCTCTCTGGTGCTATACCAATTTTTGTCAATCCAGAATATGACCCAATTTTAGATATTGCCCACAGTATCACTCCTAACGCAGTAGCAGCAGCACTACAACAACATCCCGACGCCAAAGCCGTGATCATGGTTTACCCTACATACTACGGTGTGTGTGGAGATGTGAAGGCGATCGCGCAAATTACCCACCAATACAATATCCCTTTACTAGTAGACGAAGCTCACGGCGCACATTTTGCTTTCCATCCCCAACTACCCACCCCGGCTTTAAAAGCAGGTGCGGATTTATCTGTACAATCGATTCATAAAACATTGGGTGCGATGACTCAAGCGTCAATGCTGCATATCCAAGGTGAGAGAATAGATCGCGATCGCCTCAACAAAGCTTTGCAGTTAGTACAATCTACCAGTCCCAGTTATTTACTTTTAGCTTCATTAGATGCAGCCCGTCAGCAAATGGCGCTTCATGGTAAAGAGTTAATGTCCAGTACATTGCAACTCGCACAGGAGGCGAGAATTAGAATTACACAAATTCCCGGATTGTCGATTTTACAAAGCCCTTCTTCACAAGAGGGGTTGGGGGAATCTCCAGGTTTTATAACATTAGATCAAACACGCTTAACTGTGACTGTTTCTGGTTTAGGTTTGACAGGCTTTAGTGCCGAAGAAATTCTTGATCAACAGCTAGGTGTCACAGCAGAATTTGCTTCTTTGCAACATTTCACCTTTATTATCAGTTTGGGTAACACCCAAGAAGATATCGAGCAGTTGGTGCAAGCTTTGATTCAACTTACTCAGATGACCTCTTCTGTGACAAAAAAGAGGCAGTATAAGCATAAAGTTTTATGGGATGATATTTTTAACGTGGGAGTTTATGTGCGTATATCGCCCCGTGAAGCTTTTTTTGCTGCTACAGAAGCATTACCAATCCCAGAAACTACTGGATGTGTTTGTGCTGAAATCATCTGTCCTTATCCTCCTGGTATTCCTGTGTTGATGCCGGGAGAAGTTATTACTCAACCTGCGTTGGAATATTTGCAACAAATCCAGGCAATGGGCGGATTTATTAGCGGTTGTGCGGATGTTAATTTAAGTACAATTACGATTGTCAAGAGTAAATTTTGAGCAAATGAGTTAATTTTTTCAGGTCGATACATTCGCAATG
Organism: Pelatocladus maniniholoensis HA4357-MV3; assembly: GCA_019359115.1. Classification (GTDB taxonomy): domain Bacteria; phylum Cyanobacteriota; class Cyanobacteriia; order Cyanobacteriales; family Nostocaceae; genus Pelatocladus; species Pelatocladus maniniholoensis. Next base: position 241 of record JAHHHW010000102.1, on the reverse strand, counting down.
TAAGTCGATACATTCGCAATGTAAGCCGATACATTCACAATGTAGGTCGATACATTCGCAATGTAGGTCGATACATTCGCAATGTAGGTCGATGACATAATGCGATCGGATTCTTATTAGACATCTCCGACAACTATCAAAGCCTTTATGTGACTAGCTCTTAGGGTGCAAATGCAAGCATTGCGATTCAGCTAGTCTATACGAATAAATAAGGGTTTGAGATAATTCTTGTAGAGAACAA
>JAHHHW010000101.1 GCA_019359115.1 Pelatocladus maniniholoensis HA4357-MV3 | reverse complement strand
GGTAGAATTTAGGTAACATTATCAATCTTATTGGTCTTATTGACAAATCTAGACCTATCTTTTTCTACCATAAAGTGCTACATCCTTTACACTATAAGCTTTTTAGGCTATTTTGTCGCCCCGTCAGTACTATTATATACTATTTTTAGTACCAGCATTCCGGAAAGATTTGGCGACTCCTCATACATCTTCTCCTTCTCTTTCCTGTGAAAAGAATCAGTCCTAGATGCAATCGTCGCCGCCCGTCTTATATCCCGACGCTCAACGAAGCGTTAGAGCGCGGGACTTACGACGAAATAGTTAACCCTTAAGATTGCTTGTTCATACTTTTTCAGCAAACCCTACTTTAAGATGGATATTCCAATGTTTTCAATCGATTCATTTGGTGACATTTAACCATCAAAAACATATTTCTAATTGGAACCAAGAGCGAGATTTTATACTGTCGCTCTTACCCGAAGATTGCCATCGTTACTATCAATTTCTTACATAATTTCTCAGAAATTCTCTTTTTTTTCATTCTTTATTGTTCCACACCCGAGCTAACTTTGCCTTGTTGATAGCTCTAAATTATCATGTTTAGTTATTTTTTTGAGAACTTCATCTATTTACAAATTTAATCATTCATGTAAGTCAGCATCGAAATTTATTTATCAATTATCGGAAAAATATATTTGGTGATTATTGCTCCTTATTGACAATTGATTCGACATACCAGATCAAGCTATTCACCCTTGACAAAATCTCTTTCTAGAACCAAAAGTATTTTTTGATTCTTTATTGATAAATTTATTTCAGTAATTACCGATTGTGACAGTATGGGTGCGGAATATGGGCTAAAGAGGACTCAACAACAAACTTAGTCCACTTAAGTGGACTTTTGCTATGAGCCTCTGAACTTTATTTCTGGGCGGGATATTTTGCGCAGTTACTCAACACGCTTAACTTCAAATCTCCGTAAACCTTCCGGTTCTTCGTACTCCACTATCACATCTTTAACCATAGCTGCGGGTGGGCCTTGATGACACCAGCGAATCATCTCTTCTACAACTTCCTGCACACCTTCAAGCACAGCTTCCACGCGACCATCAGGGAGATTTCGCACCCAACCACTTAATCCAAGTTGACTAGCTGTATCGACGGTAGCAAAACGATAACCTACCCCTTGAACTCTGCCAGAAATAAATAAATGGGCGCGGATTGACTGCGACATCTGTGTAGGATTCTGCATTGACCGGCATATTCTTTACAATTTCCAGTCTACATGGTTTTGACAGTGATCAGTTATCAGTTATCAGTTACGCCTAATGTGAATTAAGTCTCCAAACTCTTTTAACTTCGTTGATGGTCACAAAACAAGAATACTGAACTGTCTTGAAACCCTTATAGGATAAGAGGCGTTTCTAATTCACATAAGGCGTCAGTTGGTTTTTTGATCACTGTTCACCAAATAATCCGGTGAAAAAGTCGATTGTTTCCTTCAGCGCTTTGATGAATATATCAATTTCCTCACGAGTGTTGTAGAAAGATAAACTAGCGCGTGCAGTCGCCGCAATATTGAGATAGCGGTGTAATGGTTGGGTGCAGTGGTGTCCAGAACGAATAGCTACACCTTCCGTATCTAATAATGTAGATAAATCATTGGCGTGAACCTCGGCGACGGTGAATGCAGCTAAAGCAGCTCTACCTTCACCTTGCTCATTGGGTTTCGGCCCGTATATTTTTATTTGGGGAATTTTCTCTAATTGTTCAAATAAATAAGCAGTTAATTCTGCTTCGTAGGCATGGATTTTGTCCATGCCAATTTTACTAAGATAGTCTACAGCTGCACCCAAAGCGATCGCTTCTCCAATCGCAGGTGTACCAGCTTCAAATTTGTGTGGTAAATCTGCGTAGGTTGAATGGTCTAAAAACACCTCCGCAATCATTTCACCACCACCAAAAAATGGGGGCATTGCTTGCAGCAATTCTAACTTGCCATACAAAAACCCAATCCCAGTTGCAGCACACATTTTATGTCCGGAAGCTACCAACCAGTCGCAGTTAATTTGCTGCACATCAACTGGCATATGAGGTACACTTTGGCAAGCATCAATTAATACTTTTGCCCCATATTTATGGGCTAAAGTGCAAATTTCTGTCACTGGGTTAATGCAACCCAAAGTGTTAGAAACATGTACCAACGACACTAATTTTGTTTTTTCCGAAAGCAGCTTTTGGAAATGTTCTAAATCTAAAGTTTCTGCTGGTGTCAATTCTACAAATTTTAGTACCGCACCCGTTTTAGCAGCGACAAATTGCCAAGGAACGATATTACTGTGGTGTTCCATCACCGACAGAATGATTTCATCTCCTGGCTGCAAATTGTTCATTCCCCAACTATAAGCAACCAAGTTGATCGCTTCCGTTGCGTTATGAGTAAAAACAATTTCCTGACGCGATTTAGCATTAACGAACCTAGCAACTTTATCTCGTGATCCTTCGTAAGCATCAGTCGCTTTCGCACTCAGGGTATGTACACCACGATGGACATTAGAATTGTATTGTTCGTAATAGTCCCGCAGAGCATTGAGTACGAACAGAGGTTTTTGAGAAGTCGCAGCGTTGTCAAAGTAAACTAAAGGTTTGCCGTTGACTTGTTGGTGTAAAATCGGGAAGTCAAGACGGACTTGATCAGCAAGGGTTCTTTCTTGAATGAAGGTCATGTTTCAAAAGTCAAAAGTCAAAAGTCAAGAGGTTGTAACTAAAATCGGTTAACAGTTTGTGTAAGTTTTTCACGCAAAGAGGGAAATGGTATTTGGTTGATAATTTCCGCAGCAAAACCATGAACTAATAAATGGCGCGCGCTTTCTTGATCAATACCCCGACTTTGCAGATAGAAAATCTCATCATCTTCCAACTGACTAACAGTCGCACCGTGAGAGCATTTCACATTATCGGCGGTAATTTCTAGTTGAGGCTTAGTATCGACTCTGGCTTTAGATGATAACAATAAATTGCGATTCAATTGCGCCGCGTCCGTCAACTGCGCGGGTTTAGGCACAAAAACCTTACCATTAAACACCGCATGAGCGCGATCGCCTACGATTGTTTTATGTAACTGCTGAGTCTTACCATAAGGATAATTAAGAGCGATCGCACTGTGAGTATCCGCCAACTGATTCCCACCAATCACCGTCAATCCATTGAGAGTAGTTTCTGTTTGCTCACCAGTTTGCAAAATCTCTAAATTGTGACGCGAAATCTTAGCACCCAGAGCGATCGCATTACAAGTATATCGACTGTAACGCCCTTGAGTGACAGCAGTTTTCCCAACGTGAAAAGCCTTCCTACCATCCCACTCAACCCGCGTGTGATTCACCTGAGCATTATCTTCCAACCAAATCTCAGTCACAGCGTTGGTAAAGTATACTTCCTCTGCGCTCTCTGTGTCTGTGTGGTTCTTATACTCTTCCACCAAACTCACCTGCGAACCACTTTCCGCCACCACCAAACAACGCGGCTGAGAAATACTCGCCTGATCACCAGCAGCAATAAACACCAAATGAACAGGTGCTTCTACCACCACATTTTTAGGAACCCAAACCACCGCCATATCATTAATTGCAGCAGTATTGAGGGCAGTAAAAACTTCCATAGCACCTTCTGACTGTGCCAAATATTTCTCTACACTCGGCTGACTTAACACATCCAAATTACCGACTACTACCCCATTTGGCAAGCCAGCGACTGATGATAAATTTGGTGCATAAACACCATTAACAAAAACCAAACGAGAATGAGCAGCCTCCGGTAAAATATCTGGTTGTAGAGATGTTGTGTACAACGTCTCCACAGGATTAAATTTCACCTGTCGTAAAGCAGACAAATCAGTAAATCGCCACTCTTCATCACGGGTAGTAGGAAGAGTCGAGTGACGTACCCAATTCGCCGCGCGATCGCGCAGCACTTGCAACCAACCCTCTGACTTCGATGCAGTAATTTGATTTAATAACTCAGTTAAATAACCATCTCGATCCAAAAGACTTGCACTCAAACCAGCTGGATCTGAGTTCGGAATTGGACTGGGAGAAACCTGGATAGTCATTACACACCCACCTCAGTCGCAAATTCTTCCAACAACCAGTCATAACCACGGGATTCTAACTCCAACGCCAACTCCTTACCACCAGAAGTGAGAATCCGTCCTTTAGCCATGACATGCACATAGTCCGGCACAATATAATTAAGTAGTCGCTGATAGTGAGTAATCATAATCGTGGCATTTTCTGGGCTAGTTAACTGATTGACTCCATTTGCCACAATTTTGAGCGCGTCAATATCCAAACCTGAATCTGTTTCATCCAGAATCGCCAGCTTTGGTTCTAGTAGCGCCATCTGCAAAATCTCATTGCGCTTTTTCTCACCACCAGAGAAACCCTCATTCACACTCCGGTTAAGAAAAGCCGAATCCATTTTGACGACTTCTAACTTTTCCTCTACCAAATCATCAAAATCAAAAGCATCAATTTCTTCCAATCCCTGAGCCTTGCGCTTAGAATTGTACGCCAAGCGTAAAAAATCTAAATTGCTCACACCCGGAATCTCAAAAGGATACTGGAACGCCAAAAACACACCACTTCTAGCACGTTCTTCCGGTTCCATTTCCAATAGATTTTGTCCCTGGAAAATCACCTCACCGCCAGTCACTTCATAGGCCGGATGTCCAGCCAATATCTTAGAAAAGGTACTCTTCCCAGAACCATTCGGTCCCATAATCGCGTGAATCTCGCCGGAACGTACCTCCAGATTCACACCCTTAAGAATCGGTGTCCCATCAACTTCAGCCGTCAAGTCTCTTACCGACAGCACAACTTCACTATTTTCAATAATCATGTTCTCTCTCTTTAATTCTCTGTTTGTAGTAAGCGCTAAAGCGCTTTTAACGGATAAATGAAGCACAAAGCGTGCTTACTACGAACTAACCAACACTACCTTCTAACTTCAGACTCAACAGTTTATCAGCTTCCACCGCGAATTCCATCGGCAGATTGTTAAACACGTCCTTACAGAAGCCGCTAATCATCATTGTCACAGCATCTTCCGCAGAAATTCCCCGTTGAGCAAAGTAAAATAATTGGTCTTCCCCTATTTTGGAAGTAGAAGCTTCATGCTCTACCTTGCCAGTATTATTTTGTACCTGAATATAAGGGAAAGTATTGGCATGAGCATTATCCCCAATCAGCATCGAGTCGCACTGAGAGTAGTTTCTAGCTCCTTGGGCCTTCGGGTTAATTTTCACCAAGCCGCGATAGCTGTTACTAGAATTACCAGCAGAGATTCCCTTAGAAATAATTGTACTGCGGGTATTTTTACCAACGTGAATCATTTTGGTGCCAGTATCGGCTTGCTGCATATTATTAGTCAGCGCCACCGAGTAAAACTCACCCACAGAGTTATCACCCACCAACACACAGCTAGGGTACTTCCAAGTAATCGCAGAACCAGTTTCTACCTGTGTCCAAGAAATCTTGGAATTTACGCCTTGACATAAACCGCGCTTGGTGACGAAGTTGTAAATACCGCCTTTGCCTTTTTCATCACCAGCGTACCAGTTCTGCACAGTGGAGTATTTAATTTCCGCATTATCAAGCGCCACAAGTTCCACAACCGCAGCATGTAGCTGGTTGCTGTCGTACATTGGTGCTGTACAGCCTTCGAGGTAGGAAACATAGCTGTCATCTTCAGCAACAATTAATGTCCGCTCAAATTGTCCGGTGTCACCGTTGTTAATCCGGAAATAGGTAGATAGTTCCATCGGACATTTCACGCCTTTGGGAATGTAGACGAAGGAACCATCGCTAAATACTGCTGAATTGAGAGCAGCAAAATAATTATCAGCAATGGGAACGACGCTACCCAGGTATTTTTTCACTAAATCTGGGTGTTCCTGCAATGCTTCGGAAATAGAACAGAAGATTACCCCTTCTTTCGCCAGTTTTTCTTTAAAGGTGGTGGCGACGGAAACGCTATCAAAAATTGCGTCTACGGCGACGTTCGCCAGTCGCTTTTGTTCTGATAGAGAGATACCTAATTTTTCAAAGGTTTCGAGCAGGGTTGGATCTACTTCTTCCAAGCTTTTCTTTTTCGCTTGTTGCTTGGGGGCTGAGTAGTAAATAATATTTTGATAGTCAATAGCTGGGTATTTAACGCTTGGCCAGGTTGGCTCTGTCATTTTTTGCCACTGGCGGTAAGCTTTGAGGCGAAACTCCAGCATAAATTCTGGCTCATTTTTCTTGGCAGAAATCATGCGGACGACATCCTCGTTTAGTCCACGAGGAATCGTGTCTGCTTCAATGTTGGTAATGAAGCCGTACTTGTAGGGTTGATTGACTAAGGTTTTAACAGTAGCACTCATCGGCGATTTTCTCTTGTGTTCACAACTCTATACTCTTTAAGGATGGGAGCGGGATTGATAACCAATTCCCATTTCGTGTTACTGAATGGTCACACGACTGTTACAATAAGGATAACTACTAAAACAACAGCTATGTTGTTTAACACATCTTCATTTTACGCTAGATTAACAACAATATTGTTGTCAAAGTGAAATTTAATCATGATTTTTTGGGACGATGATGGTGACTACCCAGCAGTCCTCAACTAAACAGGATATTCTAGAATATCTGGTCAAACAGGTGGAAGCTACGGCAGTTGATTTGGCCGCAGCCTTAGATATTAGCCCCCAAGCGATTCGTCGCCATCTCAAGGATTTAGAGGCGGAGGATTTAATTGTCTATTCGTCGGTGCAAGCGGGGATGGGGCGACCGCAGCACGTTTATAAGTTAAGCAATAAGGGACGCGATCGCCTGCGAAGAGAAACGGCTGATACCTATGGAGATTTTGCCGTTTCCTTACTCGATACTGTGGCTCAAACGGTTGGACACGATCAAGTCAGCAGTATTTTAAAGAAACAGTGGGAGCGTAAAGCCCAAGAATATCGCGATCGCTTAGGTGATGGCTCTTTACATCAAAGGGTTGAAAATCTGGTAGAACTAAGGAAATCTGAGGGTTACATGGCAGAGTATCACCCTATAGATACAACTGAGCAATTAAGTGATGATGGCGATCGCTTTATTTTAATGGAGCATAACTGTGCCATCTCTAACCTTGCAGAGTCTTTCCCCAGTATTTGCGGCCATGAGTTAGAAATGTTTGCTGCTGTTTTACCAGATTGTACAGTAGAACGTACCCACTGGATTATCAATGGTGAGCATCGTTGTGGTTACTTGGTGCAAGCTCGGAAAGTCAAATCATAAGAAAAAATCATAGCTTTTCATCTTTAGTCTATGTGAAAAGATAATGGGCAATTGGTAATTCATTTTACGAATTAGCCATTACCTAATTTTTAAAGCATTCCTAAATCATTCGTGATAGATAAGCTCCCTGATTTCTTAAAGAAATCAGGGAGCTTGACTTTGCGATTCTCAAATTTTGTCCATCAGAAACTCCAGTTTATTAAGTAATTTATTGAAAATAAAATTTTTGAAATCATTCAAGTATTAACAATTTGTTATTTTTGAGTCTAATTAATATATAACCGAAGAATTTGAATCTGTATCTTGCTATAATTCTGTAAATATTCTTATGCAAAGACTTAACTTATACTAAGCATTCTCAGCTAAAGTAGTTTACTGAATAGCTTTTTGCTTGTCTTTGCAATACTTAACTAGAGATTAATTAAAAAGCGTAAACATAGATTAAAAGTGATAAAAATCATAACCATTCATTAAGTTAATCATGCAGAATTATAGAGTAAGCTAAATTATTAAAGCCTAGTTGAGAAGCTCAGTCACTAGGTATAAAGAGTAAGAACATTTAGTCAAGAGTCCACTGTCGAAAATATTAAGTATTTGGTGTTAATTGTTAATTGCAATTAAACATTGACTAAGTGATTTAGCAGGCGGTGAAAGTTAAAGTTGAGCCAATTACTAGAGAGCAAACAACTAACAGCTACGGAAGACGAAAATGATACAAAACATTTTGATTGCTGTCTCTGGATTGGGACACGCCGAAGAGATGCTTAAGACTTTGAAAGAACTGCCATCAATTCAACAGGCAAAAGTTACAGTATTGCACGTTGTTCCACCACAACGCACCGCAGATTCGATGACAGCGAAGTGGGAAGAAGGTGGCAAAATCCTGGCTAATGCAATTCAGTCTCTAGCTTTAAATCCTACCCAAGTCTCTTCCATTTTGCGACAAGGTGAGCCTAAAGATGTAGTTTGCCAAGTAGCAGATGAAATTGATGCAGACTTGATTATTATGGGTTCTCGTGGACTGAAGCGTCTGCAATCAATTTTAGCAAACTCCGTCAGTCAATACGTCTTTCAACTGTCTTCTCGCCCGATGTTGCTAGTCAAAGATGACATTTATGTCAAAAATATTAAGCGCATTATGGTGGCAATGGACAATTCTGATGCGTCAAAACGCTGCCTAGATTTGGCTTTATTCTTGATTCGAGATATCAAGGGTGGAGAGCTAATCTTAACACATGTAATCACAGATTTAGGAGGAGGTGAACCAACTACCACAACCCAGGTTACTGCTGATCAACACCCTGTTTTAGCTGCTGCTGCTGCGGAAGCAAAAAAACTGGGTGTGCAACCTCGTTGTGTGCTAAGTATGGGTAAACCTGGTGAAAAAATTTGTCGTTTAGCAGAAGAACTGAACGTAGACTTATTGTTAATGGGTTCTCCGGATCGCCGTCCTTCTATTGCTAAGAGTTTTGTTGATTTAGATAGACTTTTAGGTTCTTCTTTGTCTGATTACGTGAGAATTAATGCGACTTGTCCAGTGTTGTTAGCACGAACATCTGCTGCTTAAATCAGTGATCACTGTAAAAGCCCTCACACTTTTAGTGTGAGGGCTTTTATTTTATACAAAAAATACACAAGGTATTAACTATCTTTTCTACCTTCGCGGCTAGCTGTTTGAATGTAAAGAATGATTAAAAAAACAGCAGGAACCAGCACAAATAGAATGCTGGCTACAAACCCCAGGTCATTAACCTGCATAGTAAGAAAGCCTCTCTTAGATTCCAGTCAACACTTTTAGGATACCATCATCATGGCTTGGCTGAGTTATTTGTCTTTTGTCATACCAATGACCAATGACCAATGACCAATGACTAAATTAAGGCTTTGTTACTACACTGACTGGACCATTAACTACTGTTTGACAAGCAAGTCGGTAATTAGCAGGCTTTTTCTTTAAGAAACGGTTTTCTACTTCTGTAGGAGGTGATAAATTTTCTTGTCCTTCGATAATCTCTACAATACAGGTGCCACATTGACCGTAGCCACCACAATTCATCATTTTTCCCCAAACTTTATAAATATCTATGCCGTTTTCTAAAGCTTTTAGCCGTAAATTAGCACCATCAGCAGCAATAACTTCTTTATCCTCTTTTACGAATTTGATGTTACCCATAGTTCAAACCTCGTTGACTGTTTGCTTAAATTAAGAACTTGATTTGTTAATCAACTTGTTGAATCCTATATTAATTTATTTTAAAATATAACAAATTATTAATAAATATAAACTTTTCAAAACAAAACCATAGCAAAAAAATAAGACAGGTGAAATGCCTGTCTCGATAAAATTATGTAAATAACTTGTAAATAACTTATCTAAAACCTACGGCTGCTTGCCAAACAAAAGCTAGCAGCAAGAAGAACAAAGGAATGAGCGGGAGAACGTCTACTAAAGGATCGAAGATTTGGAATGCTTCGGGTAGTTTAGCTAATAAAATTGCTGCTTCCATTTTTGTTTAAATCCACTTTATCCAACACAGCTTTCAGAATTGAGATAGATCGTGAAGTACCCAAAATTACACCCATAGAGGTGTAACAGAGGTTTCCAGTTTCGTTTGCTTTGCCTTCTGTAGGAACAAATGTCCGAACCAAGTTCGGTGGAAGGTCTTACAAAGCGTCCACTGGCAGCAACCCGTCTTCCACAGGTTGATTAATTTATAACCCCTATATTACCATTTGGAGACCGAAGCCCTAACAGGATTTTAGATTTTTGGATTAGGGAAATTTGCTTGACTTTAATTCTTCAACCACTTACCAAACTCTATAGCAAAGGTGTCGTTCAATATAGCTTTTCGTATTTTTTGGGTAAAGTGAATCAGTTCAGTGATATTGTGAATACTCAATAATGTATATGCCAAAATTTCTTGCGATCGCACTAAATGAGAGATGTAAGCACGAGTAAAATTCTGACAGGTATAACAAGGGCAAGTTTCATCTAAAGGTGTAAAATCTTCGCGAAATTTAGCATTCTTTAAATTCCAGCGATCGCCCTGTACCATAGCCGTACCATGTCTCGCCCAACGTGTAGGAATCACACAATCAAATAAATCTATACCAGAGGCGATCGCAATTACCATTTCTTGATAAGTACCTACACCCATCAAATAACGGGGCTTGTGGTAAGGTAACAGTGGTGCTGTAACTTGCACAACTTGATGAATTAGTTCTGGTTCCTCACCCACACTCACGCCACCGATAGCATAACCTGGTAAATCCAGTTTATGCAAAGCTTCCGCCGCTTGAGCGCGCAAATCTAAATACACTCCACCCTGAACAATACCAAATAATGCTTGTTCTTTATGGCCTTGATGTGCTTCTATACACCGTAAAAGCCATCGGTAAGTGCGCTCTGTTGCTGCTTCCACCTCTTGGCGATTAGCTGTAGCAGGCGGACACTCATCAAAGGCCATAATCACATCCGCCCCTAGTGTATTTTGAATCTCAATGGATTTTTCGGGTGTGAATTTGATAATTTGACCATCATGGGGTGAGCGAAATGTCACGCCTTCTTCAGATATTTTCCGCATTTCGCTCAGACTGAAGACTTGAAAGCCTCCAGAATCGGTGAGCATCGGCCCATTCCACCCCATAAACTTGTGCAGTCCTCCACCTCCTGACACAATTGCTTCTCCTGGTTGCAGGTGCAGATGATAGGTATTAGATAGCACCATTTGCGCCCCTGTTTCTTTGAGTTGAGCAGGGGTAAGAGTTTTGACAGTTGCCAAAGTCCCCACTGGCATAAAACGAGGAGTTTCAACCACTCCATGTGGTGTATAAAATACCCCAGCCCGTGCTTTGCTTTGGCTACATTGAGCCAGACATTGAAAAGAGAAGTTTGTAGTCAAGAGTGTATTTTGTTGGTCATTGGTCATTGGTCATTGGTCATTGGTTAGTAGTTAGTTAATTTTTCTCGCTTGTCCTCCTTGTCCTCCTTGTCCCCGTGTCCTCGTGTCCCCAATCCCCAATCCTAAAATAGATCAGAAGGATCATCGTCAATTTCTGCATCCCATCTGGCTGAGAGTACTTGTTCCATCATTGCTTCGATGGCGCTGACATTTAAGCAACGCTCATCTCGCTCTTGCATAGGAGTGGAAAGAGGAATCAAGCGCAGACGACTTCCTTCTTGAACTAAGTCAAAGTAAGTTTCTTTTTGTGGTGATTGTTTTAATTCTAAGTAATCAAAACTACAAAGATTGAGATAAAGGGCGTGGTTAGCAACCAGAGTAGATCGTTGCGGATTGGCAAATACTTCCATCACATTCCCTTCACCGTCGCTCTTGCATTCACCATCCTGTGTGTAGAAATAGCGAACACGACCTAAATCTGTGAGTAATCGTCGCATATCGAGTTTGTTGACAACCACACCTGTATTGATAATGCATGGAGCTGGTATCTTACTTTCGGGTAGATGGTGACTCATAATCCAATTGCTTCTGGAGTGTAGATAAAAACTACCAGGACTTACGCAAACAATAAGCTGAAACTCTGATTTTCACAGTCGGACAATTCATAAATTGCTCCTACAGCGTGTAGTTTTGCGTAAAGTCCTAACTACATAGTTAAACAGTCGATCTCGTCGCTTGGTTGACCCCTGCTATTTAATATTTATCTAATATCTTGATCAACTTTGTATAGCGATCGCCTAATTAGCTGCAATAAATTATTTTTTGTTGACATAACGCCGTAAATGTGAATTCTAATAATCTTAATAAATATAGTTACTCCAATCAAAATAGAAGGTTAAAAGGTTAGCTGGAAAAGAAACATCTGTGATCATTAGTTTTTTGTGTATCACATGATATGAGTATCTAAATTAAAAATGCTTAATGTATCTTTTTTTCTATTGTTTCTTTGATTAGTGCTAGTATAACCAGTTTATAATAGCTACTTTATTTAGATTCTTTCTAAAAGCAAGTATTTATACATTTAACAAAGTTTTTACTGAGATAAGCATAACAAAATTTTTTGGTGAAGTTACTCATACTGGTAAATCTTATTTAAATTTTTAAAGATGAATATCAGGGTTGTGCCGGAATTATGAGCGTCATTATTACTCGTCATTTGAACCATGATTCATGACTAATGATTACAAATAACAACTAGCGTAACTACTATGACCAACAAGTGTCAGTGGTGGAAACAACTACTACTTGGTATCGGATCAGCTGTTGTGTTTTATACGACTATCCCTTTACCATACATGTATGCTTTTGATTTCCAAGGAGTAGCCCGTTTTGCTCCTGTCATTGGACTGATGATTGGAGGAATTTTAGGCTTATTTGATGCTCTGATGATTTATCTAGGTATAACAGCGCTAACTCGTAGTGCTTTGGTTGTATGCGGTTGGATTGCGATTACTGGAGGACTGCATTTAGATGGAGCAATGGATAGCGCTGATGGATTAGCTGTGGGTGATCCTCAACGTAGACTAGAAGTTATGGCGGATAGCGCCACAGGTGCATTTGGAGCAATGGCTGCGATCGCTTTGATACTACTTAAAACAGCTGCACTGACAGATTTAGAACAAAACCGTTGGTTAATTCTCATGACAGCTGCTGGGTGGGGACGCTGGGGACAAGTCATGGCGATCGCTCATTATCCTTATCTGAAACCAACTGGTAAGGGAGCTTTTCATAAACAAGCTATTCGTTCATACAAAGATTGGCTACCAACACTAGTTTTATTAGTAGCTTTAAGTAGCTGGCAAATTTTCCTTAACCGTAATCTAATCTTTTTTGCCGTAGCAATGATAGTTAGTGGAAGTGCGATCGCTATCATTACTGGAGCCTGGTTTAATCACAAACTAGGCGGACATACTGGCGATACCTATGGTGCTGTCGTGGAATGGACTGAAGCTTTGTTTTTATGCGTGATGACAATAATTTGATTTGAGATTTTGGATCTTTCTCAATCTCAAATTCAAAATCCAAAATCCAAAATCCAAAATTATTTAACTGGTTGCAATCGCGTTACCTTGAGTTTAAAAGTCCCTACTCCAGTTTCGCCGAAAGACCGGACGCGAACGATGTAAGTTCCGGGTTCTACAATGCGGGTAAACAACAAAGAATTACTACTACCATCAGGGCCATCATCATTTTCTGCGACTGTTGTACCGTCTGGTCCCAACAGAGTCACAATACTATCAAAGTTTTCCGAACTGAGATCAACCGCTAGATTATCACCCTTTTTCAGACTCACCATATAGTCACGGGCAAATCCACCCTGACCTGTGGGAATATCTTTTTCTGACAGTGTATCAGAAACTTCATAACTGCCAGGTAGAGGAATTGGATTGTACAACTTGTTAACTTGAGCAAAAGTTGCTGTTGCACTTATACCAATTACCAGCAAAGAGGCAGGAATGAAAGCAATTTTTTTTAAACTTACAATAAAAGCCTGACTTCTCATCCCCAAAAGTTTTCCCACAAATTAAGCGCGATTGGCTTAATTATAGTTGTCTCTAGCACAGCTTGCCCACGTATGATTCAGTTATCAGTTATCAGTTATCAGTTATCAAGGTTTTAAAAACTTAGCAGTGGTTGCAACTGCCACTAAACCATAAACAGATATACCGCTTTGATGAAGTGTTTGGATAGCAGACCTAGCAGTCGCGCCTGTGGTATAAATATCATCTAGTAATAGTACTGGGATTTTCGGAGATACACGCAAGTCTTGCCCTAATCCAAAGGCTTCTGTTAAGTTTTCTTGTCGCTGTAATGCTGATAAGCCAAATTGTGCTTCAGTTACTTTAATTCTTTCTAAACCATGTTTTTTTAATCGTAATCCGGTGACTTCACAAAAGCTTTGAGCGATGAGTGTAGCTTGGTTATACCCGCGTTGTTTGAGCTTTTCGACGTGAAGTGGAATCGGAACAACTACTAAATTCTGATCGCACTTCCGATGTGATAACCATGCTTCTGCTAATAATTGTCCCAACGGACGAGCAATTTCCGGGTGATTTTCGTATTTCATAGTGGCGATCGCTCGTTTGAGGATACCGCCATATGCACCCCAAGCAAATATCGGTAAAGAATGGGTGTTGGGATTATGACATTTTTGCAGTTGGCGAAGACAGTTTGGACATAATTCTTGGGAAGTGGAACGCTCACACAAAGGACAATGAGATTGGAGAAAGAGGTTGAGTAGGTTTTTCCAATTGATCATTTCTCATTGGTCATTGGTCATTGGTCATTTGTAACAAATATTTCTCTGAAGCGGTAGGGTGAGCATTGCTCACCCTGGATGGAAATTTAGATTGGTTTTGTGATTTTTCTTAGTGTTTGGGCGATGGCTTGAGCATCTTTGTCAACAAAAACATCTTGCTCGCCGTTGCTCCAAGTCAAGATGCAGGTATATTGTAATTTATTATGAATAAGTATATTCCGAAGTAGTCTAAGAAAATGGGATTAACAAATAGAATTCAAGAATTTGGCAAAGAAAAAGGTATTCCTAGCGCAAACAAGTTTTGGCAAATCACTGGACTACCAAGAGCAACTGCATTTAGGCTTTGGAGGGATAGAAATATTTATCCAGACAGAGGAACTGTTGAAGTGATTTGTAAACAACTAAACGCTCAACCGGGTGATTTTTTGAATTACGTAGACGAGACTGATGAGACTTGATCAGTTAACAGTTATCAATTATCAATTATCAATTATCAGTAAATCTTTAAGTTTTCAGTATTAGCTCGCAGTTGACTTGCGGGCGCAATTGTCGCCCGTTAAAATTTTCACATAAACGCGATCGCACCGTGTTGTCTCTACACCTCTTGCAGCTTTGTAACCATTGCTTTCATACAACTTGACTGCTTCTGCTAAAACACTGGCGGTTTCAATCCAAATTTGCTGAAAACCACGCTTGGCGATCGCTCTCTCTAATTCTTGTAACAAATATTTCCCTAATCCTATACCTCTAGCAATCGGCAAAAGATACATTTTGCGAATTTCTACAGCTTTTTCGCCTCGATGAATCGGGTAATATGCACTCGTACCCACAACTTGATTTTGGTATTCAATTACCCAAAACTCTCCACCAGTGGCTAAGTAACATTCTTCGACTTGCAACACATCTCGATCAGCACCATCTGGCTCCCAACCAAGACTATATTCTGATAATACAGACCGGATAACTTCTGAAGCAGGAATGCGATCGCCTTCTTCCCAACTCCGAATCAAAAAATCTTTGTAATAGTGATTAGTCATTAGTAAAAAGTCAATGGTCAATGGTCAAGCTTCGTTCCCTGTTCCCCGTTCCTAACTATGAATTCTCGGTTCAGGATGTAAATTCACTAGCAATTCACTCTCAATAATTGCTAATTCATCGAGTCTTTTGTTAACAATTTCACGGTCAATATAAGTATCAGCTAGCACCCAGTAAGTTCCAAAATGACGGGCTTCGGATGCCATCAAACTGTGATAAAATTTGGCTAATTTTGGCTCAGGACAATGAGTAGCTAATAAACCCAAACGTTCGTGACTACGAGCTTCAATTAATCCACTGACTAACAAAGAATCTAACAAGCGATCAGATTCTTTGGGGCGAATTTGGGCTTTTAAACCTGCGCCATAGGGAGGCGGTGTCAGAGGGCGCATCGGTATATTTTTATCTTCTAGCCATTGATTGACTTGCTCGAAGTGTTCGAGTTCTTCGCGAGCAATTTTGGTGAGTTCCCGCACCATCTTCGCATTGGAAGGATAGCGAAACATCAAGTTCAACGCCACACCAGCCGCTTTGCGTTCGCATTGAGCGTGGTCGAGGAGGATAATATCTAAATTAGATATCGCCTGTTCGATCCAAGCAGAACTGGTAAGTTGTTTGAGAATGTTAATCGTTGGTAAAGCAGAAGATAACACAGTCATCCGATTTTAGATTTTGGATTGAGCCGACAAAATTTTTCTGGGGAATTTTTGGTCAAAATTTAGGATCAGGGGAGCATCCCAATTTTTTCAAAATACCGTAAAGCAAAGGGTTTAAACCCTTTGCTAATAGCGCAAGTCGTCTTCAGACGACTTCATAAAATCAAACAGTCTGCTGAAGCCGACTTTCGCTATCAGACTGCGATTTCAATCGCAGGCGTTTTGAACATTTGGGATGCTCCCAGAATCAAGGCTATTTCATTTTAGACATAAACCGCCCTGAACTAAAGTTCACCGGCTAATAGTTGAAGTCCTCTAAAACTGACTAAAGTACCAATCAACAGTCGGTTTTAACCGAGTTTTGCTATTAGCCTCACCAATTAATTATGAGGCGGGCTGGATGATAATAAAATAGACCTAATTTAGAATTATCTACTTTATTTTATATCGAGTGGACATTACCATTGGAAACATATAAAAAAACCGCCTTCGCGATCTAGAATTTAATTTCTAGAAAACGAAAGCGGTTAATCTCCATCACACAAACCAACCAATAAGGTAAAATTTTGATTTGCTCAATTGCAAATTAAGCAGCTTGGGGTTCTTCTGTTGGGGCTACTTTTGCAACTGGCTCAGTAGTGTTATCTGCTAAATTGATTTTCACTACTTTCTGACGCGCTTCTGTAACTTTAGGTAATGTCAGCGTCAGTATACCGTTTTTGTACTCTGCTTGTACTTGGTCATTCTGAATTGCTACTGGTAGAGGAATCACTCGTTGGAATTTTCCATAGTGGAATTCTGAACGAATTTGACCTTTGTTTTCGTAACGGTTTTCACCAGTAATCGCAACTGCTTCTTTTGTTACTTGAATATCCAAGTCTTTTGCTTCTACACCAGGGATTTGGACTCGCAAAATTAGATTATCATTGGTATTTTGGAGTTCAACTGCTGGTTTCCAAGTCATTTCTGGCTGACGTTTAACTCGCAACATATCATCAAAAATTTGATCCATTTGACGGTTGAAAGCATTAATTTCTGGGTAAGTCCGCCAACGAATAATAGCCATTTTTAATCTCCCCTGATTGCCCTTAATTCTGAACTTTTGATTTATAAATCTATGATGGCGATTCTTTCTTGAAAAGTTAGTGAGGTAAACCGGATGATTTTGGGCGTGAATACCCGTCTTTAAACAGAAGTGAAAAATGAGTGATCGCACTAACTTTGTATGTACGCAATGGGATTTCCTACTACCCCAAACATTATCTAAACAATCTTTGTTAAGTGAAACTTGACGCTTTGGCGTTCAAATATGTAAAGTAGTACTTGACCACGAATCAACGAAGCTATGCAAAACCGACTGAAAGAACTTCGGCAACTGCACCAGTAGTCACAATCTGACCTCGCCAGGAAGTTAGGAGTTAGTCGTCAGGCGGTCAATGGTTTTGAATCTGGCAAGTTTGACCCCAGCCTAGACATGGCTTTCAAAATTGCTAGTCTGTTCAACGTTCCACTTGAAGACGTTTTCATCTACGAGGCAAAAAATTCTATGCAAACACTTGTTGAGCGATTCAAAAATCACTTTGGTTTCGAGTTTGGTTTCGAGCGGTTCACCGAAAAAGCAATCAACGCAGTCAAGTTTGCACGAAATGAGGTAGCACGTTCGCAGAAATCGCAAGTCGAGCCAGAACATCTGTTTGCTGGCTTGTTAGCTGATCCAACTACAACCTCTGCTCGTTTACTTCGAGCAAATGGCGCGACACTGGACATAGAAACCAATGAACATTCTTTTGAATCTCGCGAGAATCCAAAATTTAGCCCACAGAGTAAGTTCATTCTAGAGCTTGCATTGCAAGTCGTTCGGCTTCAGGGTAAGAAATCTATTGGGACTGAGCATCTGTTGTGGGGTTTAGTCCGTCTAGCTGAAACAGACAAGACTATTTTGAGCGACCTGTTTCAACGCTACGAAATTGATCTTGAAACCTTGAACAATCAACTAACAGAAGCGATTTAGATTTAAATCATAAACTAGCTAGGAAAGAAAGCGATCGCATTTGTTTTAATACAATCTAAATATTCCTCAGATTAATTTGTTACCAAGAAAACACCCTTGCTTAATACCAGCATTAAAGAAGAATAGTTTCAAATTATATAAATTTTTAGTCTTCTAACCGTGTACTAATAGCGGTGTAGTTAGTTTTATATGTATAAAGCTTCTCCTTAGCTTGATTAGATATAGATACACTGTCAGGTATGCCTTCTAATAAATCAATTGCTTGTTGCCATTTAGCTTTTGCTTGTTGCCAAACTTTTGGAGGATGTGGTGGATTTTGCACAATAATAGCAGCTTCCATTGCTAGTTTTTGGGAAAGTTGTAAGTTTGTCATTGCTTTCTGTTCAGTCATCAATCTTTTGTTAATGGCATCATAGTTAAAACGATATTTAACTAACTGCTTTTTTGCTTGAACAGAAATTGATGTTCCTTCTGGAATAGTTTCTAACAACTGTAATGCTTTTTGCCATTTAGCTTTTGCTTGCTGCCAAACTTCTATAGGATGTGGTGGGTTTTGCACCATAACAGCAGCTTCCATACCAAGTTTTTCAGCAGATTTTAGGTTAGTTAAATAAATTCCATCTTGATTTAAATGAAAGCCGATCTGCTGTATCTGATGTAATTTTTCGGTGACTAGCAGGCTAACAAAAATTAAGGCTGCTAAACTTGAAGTCATCAATAAAATCAAATGTCCTAATTTGGTCTGTTTTTTTGATTTTTGTTCTAGATTAGAGAGAGAAGTTACTGTTTTACTTTGAGAAAGTTCTACTTTTTGATTTTTCTGTTGTAAAGAGTTTATGGCTTCTTCTACTTGTCCTCTAAGAATATTGCCCTGTACAATTAAAGTACCTGTTTTCTCTTTAAAATATTTACACTCAGCAAGGACATCTGCTACGGCTTTAAATTTATCATCACTAGATACAATTAATCCGTGTTCATCGTCATACCATTCTATTGCAAAATAAGAATCTCCAAAAAAACCAGATAAACCTACTACCACTCTTAATATATCTTGATCATCATTTTCAATATAGTTAATAATATCATTTATTATTTGCTGTATTTTTAACAATTGGTTTTGTAAATTAATAATTTTTTGTTTTTGCTGTTGTAAAATATTGGAATTACCAAAGGCTAAGTTAATTCTTAGGCTATCATCAATATTTTGAAATTGAGTAGGTAAGCTGAAAAACTTACTATATAATTTAATTTGATTGATAATTTGGTACTTTTTTAAAATATCTTCTGAGATTTCTTTCAGAATATCACACCATTCAAGCCATGATTCAATTTTTTCTTGTAAATCATTCAGAGTAATTTCCGTCTCTGGATTGCCAAATTTTTCTGCGATAAAACCCGCGCTACCTGTAATAGCTGCATCTACTAAAAAACCACCAGGAATAAAAATACTAGCCACTGTCCCTATAAAAGGTAGTGTTTTCATTGCAAAGTTTTTTATTTTCTCAAATCCCAATTCTTCCTCAATAACTTCTCTAATGTTACAGATTTGCTCTTGAACATTAGTTATGCGTATGATTTCATTTTTAATTTGATCAGTATTGCCAATCGTAAGCTTAAGACTGTCAGCAAGGTGTAGTAGTTCATTAACTAGCTTTTCTAAGTCTGCCATAAATATGCCTTTAGGATTTTTTTAAGATTGATGCACTACGATGAAAATGTCTATGAAGTGGAGTTGTAGCTAAATTAATAGCGAAACCACCTCCTTTAGAACTCAGAAAGGGGAGCATTCCAAATGTTTAAATTGACTGTCATACTAAATGGATCGATAGCATAATAAAGCATCTCAAGACCAATTCAAGACTTGAGATTCTTCGCTCCGCTTCGTTACGCTCAGAATGACAAATATATTTTTCAAAAATTGGGATGCTCCCCTCAGAAAGCTGTATGAATGGTAAATATTAAGAGCTATATATTTAAAGTTCCCTAAATTCCTGATAAACTAACAATTTTAGGTAAAAAATTACTTAGAAAACGCTAATAATAAACACAACTATCTACTTAATAATCAAATGAACTCAATAGACTTAGCCTTTACCCCAGCCCTGGAACAAGCACGGTTAATCCGACATCGGGAAGTGTCACCATTAGAGTTAGTGCAGATATATCTAGAACGGATTCAACGCCTCAATCCCCAACTGGGAAGTTATTTTACGGTGACAGCAGAACAAGCGATCGCTGATGCGAAAGCCAAAACAGAAATGTTGGTAAATAGCAAGGAATTACCACCGTTTTTTGGTGTGCCAATTTCAATCAAAGACCTCAATCCTGTAGCTGGTGTTCCTTGTAACTTTGGTAATCCGGCGTTACTTAACAACATTCCTGACTTTGATGATGGTGTAGTCACACGGATTAAGCAAGCAGGTTTTATTCTTCTTGGTAAAACTGCCACTTCAGAGCTTGGTTCATTTCCTTACACAGAACCTACGGGTTTTCCACCAGCTAGAAATCCTTGGAATTTAGAATACACTCCCGGTGGATCTAGTGGTGGTGCAGCCGCAGCAGTTGCAGCTGGATTATGTGCGATCGCTCAAGGTTCTGATGGTGGTGGTTCAATTCGTGGCCCGGTGGCTTGTTGTGGATTAGTGGGAATCAAGCCAGCTAGAGGACGAGTCACTCATGCACCTGTAGGCGATCGCCTCAGTGGAATTGCTACTAACGGCCCAATTGCTCGCACTGTTGCTGATGCAGCAGCCCTTTTAGATGTTATGTCTGGCTATGTCACAGGCGACCCCTACTGGTTAAGCGATCCTGAACCATCTTTTCTCGTTGCCAGTAAAGAAAGAATTGGTAAGCTACGTGTTGCCTATGCTACAGCAATTCCACCTATTGGCACAGCCGACGCCAATTGTCAGCAGGGCGTTCTGCAAACAGTAAAATTATTAGCAGAACTAGGTCACACAGTTGAAGAAAAAAGTCCAGATTTTAGCGGTTTGGTAGAACCATTTCAGGTCGTATGGCAAACTGGTGTAGCCGCTTCGGGTCTTCCCCCAGAAGCCTTGCAACCAGTGAATCGTTGGTTACTTGCACGTAGTGGTTCTGCTGGTGAATACCTGCAAGCAGTATATCAAATGCAGATGGTGTCACGGCAAATCGTCGCTTTTTTTGACACCGTAGATATACTCATTTTACCAGTATATTTACATTCACCTATTCGCGTGGGAGAATGGGCGCACCTCAGCCCGGAAGAAACATTTCAAAATATTGTCAATTGGATTGCTCCTTGTCCAGTAGCGAATGCAACTGGCTTACCTGCGATCGCACTTCCCGTTGGTTTTGACGCCAATGGCTTACCTATAAGTGTGCAGCTAATTGGTAAACCTGCTGCTGAAGCCATTCTCATCAGTTTAGCCGCTCAAATAGAAACTGCAAAACCTTGGATTGAGCATCGTCCTGCATTTGCTGCTTTATGAACTTGGTATTTTAATATCTACCCTGTAGGTAAGCTCAAAAACCATTTCGCCAAGCTCAAAAATCATTTCGCCAAGCTCAAAAATCATTTCGCCAAGCTCAAAAATCATTTCGCCAAGCTCAAAAATCATTTCGCCAAGCTCAAAAATCATTTCGCCAAGCTCAAAAAAATAATTTACCTTCTTTGGCGGAATTCCCCATCCTTCTACAAGGTAGGGATAGTGTGCTGTCCAATTGCGAGCTACACCCTTTATAGGTCAATACGCTTGGTGTTAGAGACGCGAAATTATCCTGGGGGATCTTGCTACACATCTGGTACAAAGAATTGTGGGCTTAACACCAAGCGTATTGCTTTATAGGTGTCCGAGAAATTTTGACATACTTACCGTCGTAAACGAACGGTGATTCTTGACACTTCAATGGATTCTGCTACCGAAGTAGTCTTACAATTCCTCCGTGTCCGTTTAGAGTCGTGGCAATGCCCTATCCCGACTTTGTTTATATTTTTTGCTGCATTCTCATCTCGGTCGTGTTCAGTCCCACAATTCAAGCACAATACTGAGCGAACAGATAAATCAATTTTGCCCCAACGATACCCGCAGCAAGAACAAGTTTGGCTTGTGGGTTCCCATCTGCTAATTACTCTGAAATCTCGATTAAGTTTTTCGGATTTAGCCTCACAAAGCACACGGAATTCTCGCCACCCCTGCAAGCTAATCACTCTTGCTAACTTGCGATTTTTAACCATTCCCGACACATTTAAGTCTTCCAAAATAATAGCTTGGTTCTCACTAACTACTTTGGTTGATAGTTTGTGCAGGAAATCTTTTCGGGTAAGTAGATCCACCTGAAAAAACAGCCAACCTTTATGAGTTATCTGTTTGTTTCAAAGACTGTCGGTATGGGCGGCACAGCCCCTAAAGGGCTGTGCCAAGGTTGGCTGTTTTTTAATGTCCATGTACTTATCTGCAAGTTGATTGTGTTGTTTGGCAATTCTTAAGCGGGTAATTTCACGACGTTTTGACCCTTTTTGTTGTCTTGCTAGCTTACGCTGTAGCTTGCGAATTTTGCGGTCTTTGTTTGAATAATCAGGACTTATTGCCTTATCCCCATTGCTCATGACGGCAAAGGTTTTAATCCCTAAATCAATACCAATGCTTTGGTTTTTGGCGTCAGTACGAATAGGCTCGACCTCTACAACAAAGCTGAGAAAATAGCGGTTAGCACAATCTTTAATAACAGTTACACTGCTAGGCGCGGATGGTAGATATCTTGACCAAATAGGCTTAACATTACCAATTTTGGCTAGATATACTTCTTCTCCTTTGATTGAAAATCCACCAATTCTAAATCGCGCTGATTGTCTTTGCGTCTTCTTTTTGAATTTAGGACTGCCAACCTTTTTACCTTTGCGTTTACCTTTAAGGGAGTCGAAAAAGTTTAGCCACGCAACTCCCAAATCAGCAACAGATTGTTGCAACGGGATATTAGAAACATCAGACAACCATGAACGTTCATCAGTCTTTTTAGCTTGCGTAATCACTAACTTTTGTAAGTCGTTGTTACTAGAAAGCTTTTCGGACTGTTTGCAGATGGCCAGCGCATCGTTCCACACCACACGAACACAACCAAACAACTGAGCTAAACTCTGTTGTTGTTGGTCGGTTGGATAGAAACGATACTGAAATCTGGCTTTCATGAGTTCCTTAATTGTGATACAACTATTAGTATACACATATATACAAAGCTATACAATGACTTTCCAGAAAAAACATAAATTAGGTTTTACAAGTGAGAATCCATTAGCCGACAGTCCCATCTGTTTTAGGGGAAGGATTGGACAAAAAGAAGCGCTTAAAGATGTCCCTGACTGGCAAAACAAGTTAAGGGATTATGTTGATGAACTGATCAATAAAAAGCCGTCCTAGAAGGACGGGGCTTGTATCCCATTATTTTTGGTCAACTACAAACACTGGAACACTTGGTTACGTAAATTTAGATAATGTAATATATGTATCTACGTAAGTAGCAAGATCGCGGTAAATGAAGTAAAAATCGATTTAATGATTGAGAAAAAATCTATGCCGCACAGCAATTTAATAGCAAATATACGGACAGATACCAATCATACATTGGTTGTTGGTCAGTACACTCTCAAAATTGGTTCTAGCCAAGGTGCGATCGCAGAATCAGCAATCACACAAGAACAACCGAGTTTGCGAGAAATTTCTGCACCAGTATTGACACGTCAGCCTCCGAGCGAGAAACTTCTAGAGCGTGAAAAACCGATCAATGAGGCGATCGCAACTTTAAGATCTCGACAAGCAGTAGAATTTTATAGTCCGCCGGGTTTTGGCAAAAGTTTTTTATTGCGTTATTTGGCATCAGAACTAGAAGCTAATTCTGTGTTCAGCGATGGTGTCATTAATCTATCTGCTCATCACCCCTATGTCAGTGATTTACTGCAATCCATTTGGGAAGCTTTCTATGAAAGTGATATCCCTTATAAACCCACAGATGACGAAATACAGCAACAAATTCAGGACAAACACGCACTAGTCATACTAGATGACGACGCTCAACTTATTCAAGATGAAGTGCAACAGTTGAGAAATACTGTTAGCAACTGTACTTTTATGGTTGCTTCTGCAAAACAACGTCTCCGCCAACAAGCATACTCTACTGAACTTTCTGGAGTGTCTATTCAGGATGCCTTAATTTTTGTTGAAACAAAAATGGGGCGTTCTCTAACCATAGAGGAACTACCTGCTGCTAGATCCCTGTGTATTATCCTCAAGGGAAACCCGATGCATTTGCAATTGGCGATCGCTTACGCATTAACAGAAAAGCGATCGCTGGCTGAAATTGTCAGTCAACTACCAAATTCTCAAGCTAGCATCTATCTTATTCAACAAATCATCGAGTTGTTACCACACCCCCATAGAGACGTTTTGGAAATTTTCGCAGTCATGGGTGAGGTGGGGTTGTCAGAGGAAGAAATTGCAGCGATTACAAAACAACCAGACATCTCTGAAATTTTAGAAAATTTGCAACGGCGTTATCTGATTAAACTGGAGGATTATCGGTATCGCATCAGCAACAAGACAATCCGAGAAATACTACCGCCAGCCTGGAAATTAGGAACACCATTAGAAAACGCGATCGCTTACTTTATCGATTGGACACAGTTGTATAATCAGCAACCACAAACTTTACTCACAAAAATTGATGCGATCGTCCAAATACTAGAAGTGTCAGTTAGAGCTAGCCGTTGGCAAGTTGTTTTACATTTAGCAAAAGCAGTAGAAGGTTTGCTAGCTTTAAGTAAGCGTTGGGGTTTGTGGGAACATGTGCTGCAACGTGGACTGCAAGCATCTCAAGCCGAACGAGACAAAGCCTCTGAAGCTTGGGCTTTACATCAACTTGGTACTCGCGCTCTGTGTTTAGAAGAAAACAGCATAGCCTTTAGATACTTTACCAGAGCTTTAGAATTACGAGAAGCTTTGAGTGATTTTACAGGATTAGCACTCACTCGCCAAAATTTCAATTTGCTTCCTTCATCTTTATCAGTATCAGTTCCCCAGTCTCAACATTTACAGAATGGTAGCAGTGAACCTTCCATCCAGCCAAAAATCGAAAATAGCCCCAACTCTCAAAATCACAGCACAAAAAAAGGTCATCAGCCTGTTCAACAATCAAAAGTTGACTCGACAAAAAACGATTCTCAACCTGTTATTAATAAGCAAGTTGCTAACAAGATTAAAGAAAAACACGTCTACCCTTTATCTTCCTCCTCAGTTTCACCATTAACTCGGATGAACATAGTAGAGGGACAAGCTGCACCTTTATCTGGGCCTCTGCGGCAAAACTTTTTACTTTCACCACAAGGGGTTATTACTACCGGAATTTTGGCTTCCGGTGGATTGTTAGCTTGGTTTTATTCGAGCCATTTGGCATCCTCACCTAATCAACCTGAGATTAAATTACCTCAACTAACAACTGAACCATTAGCCCACCCCAAATCCAAAGTCACCTTCACACCATCTCCCATTGCCAAACCCACAGCTTCAGAAATCCCCACACTGTCACCTTTAAAACCAACTAAGCCCAGAATAGATCCAGCACTGAAACCAACATTTCCAAAACCAGAATTCGAGCAGCCTCAGCAATCAAGCAAACCTATATCTACACCCACACCCACTGCTACTTTAGAATCAACACCATCTGTAGAAACTGAACCAAACATCAACTTTACACCAGCGCCAACTCCTAGATTTAGTTTGCCATCTCCTACAACTTCGCCAATGCCAACTTTTGAACCACCATCTCCGGAGACGACATCAGCACCTATTTTTACCCCTCCACCTACCCAAAAACCAACATCACAATCAATAAATATACCTTCTACTCCAGAAGTTACAGTGACACCAATGGGAAAACCGCTTGATCAAAATTGATTGATGTGGTGTTCAAGGGTCAAGGGTTAATAGTTATTTTCCCCTAACCCCTACACCCATACACTCCTAAACCCCTAATTTCTCCAAGACTGGCTGAGTAGAAACTATGTGTCTTTCCAAACCTAGTTCTTTGGGACTAATGCCGATCGCTAAGGCAACTAACTGTGGTAAGTGTAGAATTGGCAAACTCAGTTTATGTCCAATCACCTTTTCGACTTCTGGTTGACGAGAATCTAGGTTGAGATGACACAAAGGACAAGGTGTCACTATACAATCAGCACCTGCTTCTATGGCTTCTTGAATATGCTTACCAGCCATTTTGAAGGACTCGGTGGTAGCATAACTGGCAAGAGGCCAACCACAACATTGTGTACGACCTCTGTAATAAATGGGTGTAGCTCCTACCGCTTGAAACAGATTTTCCATTGTCTCTGGCTGGAAGGGGTCATCATAAGCCATAAATTTTTGAGCGCGCAGGAGATAACAGCCATAAAAAGCAGCACATTTGAGTCCTGTTAATTTACGGCTAACCCGTTGTTGAATTTCCTCTAAGCCATAATCTCTGGCGAGAGCATAAAGCAAATGTTTGATTTGTGTCGTTCCTCGATAAGGTGAACAGCCTTCTTTTTGAAGCAAGCTGTTAACTTGTCCAACATAAGCCGGATTTGTTTTTTGGCATTCTTTGAGCTGTTCGTCAACATGGCCAATGACACCTTGACAAGTACTGCAATGAGTCAGCAAAGGTAAATTTAATTCTTCTGCCAAAGAAATATTTCGAGCATTGACAGTATCTTCTAAAAGTTGAGAATCTTCTTTAAAAGTGCCAGAACCACAGCAAGCAGCTTTTTTGAGTTCAATAAGTTCAATGCCTAATGCTTTACTCAAGGCTACTGTAGATTGATGAAGTTCCCGACAAGCCCCTTGAGCAACACAACCTGGGTAGTAAGCGTATTTCAATGTATGGGATAGCATAGATATTGTAAGTTATGAGGTATCATCCCTCGACAATAACTGTTTTATTATCCCTTTGATCATCACTTAATTAGTTTTGGTTGCAAGACTGTTGGTGTTGGGGCGTAGTTCTGAAAAAATTTTAGTAAGAATTGCAAAACAGAATTGTTTAAAAGGGTGTATGCGATCGCCCTTTCGGATTAAGATGTATATGCTCAAAACCATGTAACCCATAAAGAGCGGACTATAGCAACTGGTTGAGGAATTAAATCTATGAGCCAAGCGGACATTTTTGAAAAAGTTAAGGAAATCGTCGTGGAGCAACTGGGTGTTGAACCCGAAGAGGTTACACCACAAGCTAATTTTGCCAATGATCTAGGCGCTGATTCCCTAGATACTGTTGAGTTAGTAATGGCTTTAGAAGAAGAATTTGATATCGAAATTCCTGATGAAGCTGCCGAAAAAATTACCACAGTTCAAGAAGCATTGGATTACATCGACAAAGAAGTTGCTACATCCGCATAGAGAGGTTAGGGCATAGGGCATAGGGTATAGGGTATAGGGCATGGTGCATAGGGCATTGTGCATGGTAAAAATTACATAAAGCCCAATTCCCAACTCCCAACTCTTAATCCCCAATGCCCGATTTGCAATTCCTAATGCCCTATACCCAATCCCTATTTTGTCCTGCCGGAGAGCCACTTGTAACTTAAGTCATGACAGATTTGATACGTAAACGCGTTGTTGTAACTGGTGTTGGCGCGATTACACCGATTGGTAACACACCAGCCGAATATTGGGAAGGATTGGTAAGCGGACGCAATGGCATTGGCGAAATTACTTTGTTTGATGCTTCGCAACATGCTTGCCGTATTGCTGGCGAGGTAAAAAATTACGATCCGCACGATTACATGGATCGTAAAGAAGCCAAGCGCATGGATAGATTTTCTCAATTTGCCGTCTCGGCGGCAAAACAGGCTCTAGCGGATGCGCGGTTAACTATTAACGACCTGAATGCTGAACAAGTAGGTGTAATTATTGGTTCTGGCGTTGGTGGTCTCAAGGTAATGGAAGAGCAGCAAACGGTTTACCTAAACCGTGGTCCAGATCGGTGTAGCCCGTTCATGATTCCGATGATGATTGCCAACATGGCTGCGGGATTAACAGCAATTCACATTGGTGCCAAAGGGCCTAATTCTTGCTCAGTGACAGCCTGTGCTGCTGGTTCTAACTCCATAGGAGATGCTTTTCGCCTGATTCAAGGCGGATATGCTCAGGCAATGGTTTGCGGAGGAGCAGAAGCAGCTATTACACCCCTATCTCTTGCTGGCTTTGCCGCTTGCAAAGCACTTTCGTTTCGCAATGATGACCCTGCTCACGCTAGCCGTCCTTTTGATAAAGACCGTGATGGGTTTGTCATGGGCGAAGGATCAGGAATCTTAATTCTGGAAGAAATGCAACACGCCATCAGTCGTGGTGCGAGAATTTATGCCGAAATCGTCGGTTATGGTATGACTTGTGACGCTTACCATATCACATCTCCCGTACCCGGTGGTGAAGGAGCTGCCAGAGCCATACAGTTAGCACTCAAAGATGGGGGAATAACTCCCGAAATGGTGAGTTACATCAATGCCCATGGTACTAGCACCCCAGCCAACGATTCGACTGAAACCGCAGCAATGAAAAGGGCTTTAGGTGATCATGCCTACAAAGTAGCAATTAGTTCTACTAAATCCATGACAGGTCACCTATTGGGTGGTTCTGGTGGTATTGAAGCAGTAGCAACAGTACTAGCGATCGCCAACGACGGTTTGCCACCCACAATTAACCTGGAAAACCCTGATCCGGAATGTGATTTGGACTACGTAGGAAACGTCAGTCGCACTGCACGCGTTGAGGTAGCACTATCCAATTCTTTCGGTTTTGGTGGTCACAATGTGACGCTAGCATTTAAAAAATATATTTAGGAATTAAAAGGGGACAGAGGATCGCGAATCGGGGATCGGGAAATCCCCTTAATTTTAATAAGGGATTTGAAAAAGATTTATTGAAATATCAAGGGCTACAGTCTGGTTTCAAATATTTCTATTTCGATCTCAATAAATAAAGGGGTTTGTACAGTGTTTCTGAGGAGTTGATTCGACTTCCCCGTTCCCCGTGTCCCCGATCCCCACAAATAACGTATTGTCTCCGACACCCTGCTCAAATCATTCCGTCCCTTTAACAACTGAATATTAAGGCTAATCCTTCCTAGAATAATCCTAAAATCCCAAATAAAAAATCCTCAATTCTACGGCTTGTTTGTCAACAAGTACCAATGGGATGATGATACTATCGTGGGGAATTTTGATCCCCAGCAGGCGAAAGAAGCTGAAATCAGTGAACAGTGAACAGTTATCAGTGAACAGGCAGATGGTGGGCGTTAGATCCCTCACCATCTAAAGCCTTCGACCATTTAGTCGGGGACTTAAATCAAAGCGAAAATGGGTTCTTTATTGATAACTGGTAACTGTTAACTGTTAAAAGAGTGCTAACCCGTCGTTAAAAACAATCTTAAATTATGGCTGTTGCAACCCAAACCCTTGAAGAACTTTGTATCAATTCGATACGCTTTTTGGCAATTGATGCCGTAGAAAAAGCCAAGTCTGGTCATCCAGGACTGCCAATGGGCGCAGCACCAATGGCATTTGTGCTGTGGGATCGGTTTATGCGGTTTAATCCCAAAAATCCTTATTGGTTCAACCGCGATCGCTTTGTCTTATCTGCTGGTCACGGCTGTATGTTGCAGTATGCCCTACTCCACTTGACTGGTTACGACAGCGTTCAGCTAGAGGATATCAAACAATTTCGTCAATGGGGTTCAAAAACTCCTGGTCATCCAGAAAATTTTGAAACGCCAGGTGTAGAGGTAACTACCGGGCCTTTAGGACAAGGAATTGCCAATGCGGTCGGTTTAGCAATGGCAGAAGCTCATCTCGCCGCAAAGTTCAATAAACCCGATGCCAAAATTGTTGACCACTACACTTATGTGATCTTGGGTGATGGTTGCAACATGGAAGGTGTATCTGGTGAAGCCTGTTCTTTAGCAGGACACTTGGGCTTGGGTAAACTAATTGCCCTGTACGATGATAACCACATCTCTATCGACGGTTCTACCGACATTTCCTTCACCGAAGATGTAGGTAAGCGTTTTGAAGCGTACGGCTGGCACGTGCAAGTTGTAAGCGATGGCGACACCAACTTAGAAGCAATTGACAAAGCGATCGCAGCTGCGAAAGCCGTCACTGACAAGCCGTCTATGATTAAAGTCCGTACCACCATTGGTTACGGTTCCCCCAACAAAGCAAACACCGCAGGTGTTCACGGTGCTGCCCTTGGTGGTGACGAAGTAACAGCTACTCGTCATAACTTGGGTTGGGAACACGAACCATTTAACATCCCAGAAGATGCTCTCAAGCACTTCCGTAAGGCTGTAGAACGGGGTGCTGATTACGAAAGCCAGTGGAAAAAAGTTTTTGCTGATTACAAAGCTAAGTATGGCCAGGAAGCGGCTGAGTTTGAGCGGCAAATCAGTGGCAAATTGCCAGAAGGCTGGGAAAAAGCACTACCCACCTACGAACCAGGAAGTAAGGCGATCGCCACTCGGAAAACTTCCGAAATGACCCTCAACGCCCTAGCACCTGTGCTACCAGAAATGATCGGTGGTTCTGCTGACCTCACCCACTCCAACCTTACAGAACTTAAGGGAGCAGGTAACTTCCAAAAAGGACAGTACCAAAATCGTAACCTCCGTTTCGGTGTACGCGAACATGGTATGGGTTCGATTTGTAACGGTATTGCTTTGCATGGTTCCGGGTTAATTCCCTACTGCGCCACCTTCTTGGTTTTTGCCGACTACATGCGAGCTGCAATTCGCCTTTCGGCATTGTCTCAAGCTGGAGTCATTTATGTTATGACTCACGACTCCGTCGGTTTGGGTGAAGACGGCCCTACCCACCAACCAGTCGAAACCATCCCTTCTCTACGGGCTATTCCTAACCTGACGGTGATTCGTCCCGCCGACGGTACTGAAACCTCTGGTGCTTACAAAGTCGCCATTGAAAATGCCAATCAACACCGCCCTACCCTGCTGGCATTATCACGGCAAAACCTGCCCCAACTAGAAGGAAGCAGTATTGAAGGTGTTACCAAAGGCGCTTACATTCTTTCTGATAGCGAAGGTACTCCTGACATCATCCTTATTGGTACAGGTAGCGAAGTACCTCTGTGCGTTGATGCTGCCACTAAACTTCGTGCAGAAGGTAAGAAAGTTCGTGTTGTTTCCATGCCTTCTTGGGAACTGTTCGAGGCTCAAAGCCAATCCTACCGCGAATCAGTGTTACCCAAAGCAGTTAAAAAGCGTTTAGCTGTTGAAGCTGCTTCTAGCTTCGGTTGGTGTCGTTACGTGGGTGATGAAGGCGCAATGATTAGCGTTGATCGCTTCGGTGTTTCTGCACCAGGTGGTACAATCATGGAGAAATTCGGCTACACCGTTGATAATGTAGTCGCAAAGGCAAAAGAATTGTTGGGTTAATTTGCAACAGAATAATTTTTGAATAATCTTTAGTGAGGGTGGGTGAAATCCTACCCTTTTTTGTTTATGGGGCTATGCAAAACTACACGCTGGCAATTCACATGTAGAGAAAAAGCGGCTTTCAGCAGGCTTTAATTTCACGTTTTTAATTTGACGTGATTTCATTTTCTGACTTCCACAGTGCTGCTGGTAATCGCCAGTAGAAACCCTTTTCTCTTTCCATAAGTTGATAACCAATCATTTCCCGTCGTAGTGTCGCATAGTCAGAGTGATGCTGAGAGATAATTTCGTTGACTTGGCGTTCAGTATAAGTCACTTTTTCTTCAAATTTTTTGACTAACCACCTCAGTACAACTAAGCGTTTTTTTCGAGAAGCAGGGATTTCCTTTAATTGTGTACCATCAAGATAATTATTCAGTACTTTTTCTTCCCAATTTTTTAATTGATTGTTGTTCATGATTCTACCTGGTTGAAATAATTTTTCGATAGATATACAGAAATCTCAAAATCACTTTTATATTGTAATACAATGTAGTATAATATATGATCAAATAACGCCCAGTTTGGGTCTTTGATCGCGATCGCCTTAGTGACTTCCAAATCAAAAAACATCCAATTGGTGGGGTGCGTCAGGAGTGCAATTTCCCGTCAGAGCAATCCCGCCACTGATTCAGAGTACCGAATAAACAAAATCCACCTAAAATAATTAGGTGGACTTGATTTTTATTTAGTGGATCCGAGCAGAATCGAACTGCTGTCCAAACTGGGTATTGACTCTCTATTCATTCACAGGTTTAGCCTTTCTTACCCTCAAGGCGGGGAACGTTCATTATCCCGAACGGTAGGATGCTCTGGTAAAGTCTTTGCTACTAAGTCCACCAGAGGGAACTTATTAGCGCATCCGTTGGGGTTTGCCTCTAGCCCTTAACGGAGTCAGACTAGAAGCGCTCGAACCTATAAGAGGCTATTAGGCAGCTACAAGAGCTTCCTTACGAGCAAATTTTACGATGTTGTTCGCATTTACTTTTTTTTTGAGCCTTGGATTTCCGAGAGATGACTCACTCTCGACCTGAATCACAGAGTAGCTTTCGCCAGCCTGTCAAAACCGGTACGGACCCATGAAGATCATATACTCCTATTATAGTTTGGAGTTTTTCAATTTGCGACTCAAAATTTTAGATTTCGGATTTTGGATTTTTGATTAAAAAATCTGTACTAATTCCAATCTAAAATCTAAAATCTAAAATCTAAAATCTAAAATCTTTTCTTAGGCTAGTGCTTGAGCGCCGCCCACAACCTCAAGAATTTCCTGAGTAATTGCGGCTTGCCGTGCTTTGTTATAAGACAAAGTCAGGCTGTTAATCAATTCTCCAGCATTATCGCTAGCATTACTCATCGCTGTCATGCGTGCGGCTAGTTCGCTAGCTGAGGATTCTTGTAACGCCCGTAGTAATTGGTTGGTCAAATACAGAGACAGTAGAGAATCCAAAATTTGTGCTGGATCTTGCTCAAAGATCATGTCGCGAGGTAAAGCGCGAGTTTGGGCAGTGACTTTTTGCCGTTCGACTTCAAATCGACCGCCACGAGTAGTCAAACGAAAGATTTCGTCATCTGCGGTTTCCAAACCTTGGGTGTCGAGAGGAAGCAAAGTTTGCACTACTGGTCGAGAACTAACCAGAGACACAAAGCGAGTGTAAATCAATTCGACACGATCTACGCTTTCTGATAGAAACAGGGAAAGCAACTCATTGGCAATATTAGAAGCTTCTCCGGCGGTTGGGATTTGTTCTAAACCAGTGTAGACTGCATCAATTGGTTGCTCACGACGTTGGAAGTACTGTGCGGCTTTTCGTCCTACCAACACCAACTTATAATCTATACCTTCTGCTTTGAGTTCTTTGATGCGATTTTCCGCACGCTTGATGACGTTGGTATTGTAACCGCCACAAAGACCGCGATCGCCTGAAACAACCAATAGTCCTACTGACTTAACTTCTCGTTTCTTGAGCAAAGGCGAGTTAGCGTCTTCAAACTGTAAACGAGCTTGTAAACCGTAGAGTACCTGGGCTAGACGATCAGCGAAGGGACGAGTGGCTAATACCTGCTCTTGGGCGCGACGTACCCTTGCAGCAGCCACCAGCCGCATGGCTTCTGTAATTTTTTTGGTATTTTTTACCGATTGAATGCGATCGCGTATTGCTTTGAGATTAGCCATAATCTTTATCCTTAGTCATTAGTCCTTAGTCCTTAGTCATTAGTCATTAGTCATGAGTTATTTACCCAATGACCAATGACCAATGACCAATGACTACCTATGCTGTTGCCAAGAAGGTTTTCTTGTATTCGTTAATACCTTCCTTTAAAGCTGTTTCTTCGCTGTCACCCAGTGCTTTTTGTGTTTGCACGCCTTGTACATACTGAGGTTTACTGGTCTTTAGGTATTCCCGCAGACCCTTGGCGAAGGTAGTCACTTTATCGGTAGGAATGTCGTCTAAATAACCGTTCAGACCAGCATAAAGAATGGCTACTTGCTCATACACTGCTAAAGGAGAGTTTTGGGGCTGTTTAAGAAGTTCCCGCAAGCGCTGACCCCGTGCCAACTGGTCTTGAGTGGTTTTATCAAGATCAGAAGCAAATTGAGAGAAAGCTTGTAATTCGTCAAATTGAGCCAATTCTAGCTTCAACTTACCAGCAACTTTCTTCATTGCCTTGGTTTGAGCCGCAGAACCTACACGGGATACGGAAATACCGGGGTTAATAGCGGGACGAATACCAGCGTTGAACAAGTCAGAAGACAAGAATATCTGACCGTCAGTGATCGAAATCACGTTAGTGGGAATATAAGCAGATACGTCACCTGCTTGGGTTTCGATAATTGGGAGGGCGGTCATGCTACCTTTACCCAATTCGTCACTTAGTTTCGCTGCTCGTTCCAACAAGCGGGAGTGGAGGTAGAATACGTCTCCAGGATAAGCTTCCCGTCCGGGTGGACGACGCAACAGCAAGGACATTTGACGATAAGCTGCGGCTTGTTTGGAGAGGTCGTCGTAAATTACTAGGGTAGCTTTGCCTTTGTACATGAAGTACTCAGCAATTGATGCCCCAGTATAAGGAGCCAGGTATTGTAGAGATGCAGGTTCACTGGCGCTAGCAGCAACAACAACGGTGTAATCTAGTGCGCCTTTGTCTTGCAGAGTCTGGATGACGTTGGCGACAGTAGAGGCTTTTTGACCGATCGCAACATAAACACAAATAACATCTTCTTCTTTTTGGTTGATGATTGTGTCAATTGCGATCGCTGTTTTCCCGGTCTGACGGTCGCCAATAATCAATTCTCGTTGACCACGACCGATGGGAATCATGGCGTCGATCGCGGTGATTCCTGTTTGCATCGGTTCATGTACTGATCGACGGGCGACAATACCAGGTGCGGCAGATTCAAGTAAACGGCTTTCTGCTGTCTTGATTTCACCTTTACCATCAATTGCCCGACCCAAAGCATCCACAACCCGTCCAATCAAAGCTTCGCCTACAGGAATCTGAGCGATTTTACCAGTCGCGGTAACGGTGCTGCCTTCTTGAATCGCATGACCTTCACCCATCAAAACCGCACCAACGTTATCTTCTTCTAAGTTGAGGGCGATGCCGACTGTACCATCTTCAAATTCCAACAGTTCCCCAGCCATGGCCTTTTCTAGACCATAAACACGGGAAATACCATCACCTATACTAAGAACTGTACCAACGTTAGCTACTTTGACTTGTTGGTCGTATTGCTCGATTTGTTGCTGAATAATGCTGCTAATTTCGTCAGGTCTGATGCTAATTGCCATTTGTCTATTTTGCTTTTTGGTGAGACAACAGGAGTTAAGAAGAATTTTAGGTTTTAGAGTTAGCGGTTAGTATTAAGTAGTTAATAACTATGCTTTGTCTACCAACAATTCGCCAATCCAAAATCCGTCTTGAAAAGCTTTGAAGTTCCCTCCGGGACGCTTCGCGTAGACGCGCTTTGCGCGGCTTCTCGTTAGAGTACGGAGGAAACCTGCGCTCAAACTTTTCGCAAAATCCAAAATTCACTTAGGCGCTTGTTAAGCGCAAAGACAGGCGACGCAGTTGACCCCGCAAACTAGCGTCGATTACCTGAGAACCTACTTTAATAATCACACCACCAATAATGTCAGGGTCGATTCTGGTTTCTAGTTCTACTTCGCGAGCATTGGTCATGGCGATGACCTTTTGTCTGACTGCTGAGGACTGGTCTTCGCTCAGAGGAACAGCAGAAACCACTTCTGCTAACACTGTTTGTTTGAGTTGCCGCAACAGTGCTAAATATTGTCGGCAAACATCTTTCAACAATAGAATGCGTCGTCTATCTACCAACAACATTAAAAAATTACGGAAGTAAGTGTTAGCACCTTCACCCAAAATCCGGTTGAGAACTGCTTTTCTATCCTCTGTTTGGATAAATGGGTTATTGAGAAACTGTTGTAGTTCCTCACTGTTAGACAACAAGTTCAGCAAAGCACGAATATCTTCGCCGAACTCTTCTGTCAAATTATTTGATTGCGCTACCGACATCAAAGCCTCTGCATAAGGCAAGGCTACTTCTGTTAATCCCGCATTGCTTGTCATTCCTAGCCTCCCAGTAGCGCGATACTACGATCAATCAATGCTTGTTGAGCATCGTCGCCAATTCCACTGCGGAGTTCTGACTCGGCTTTTTGCAATGCCATGGCCACTACCCGTTGCCGCAGCTCGGCAAATGCTCGCTCTCTTTCTGTGTCTAAATCACGGGCAGCTGTTTCTTTCATCCGTTCCACTTCCTCTGCCGCCCGTGCCAAAATTACTTCACGAGCTGAACGAGCGTTTTCTTCGGCAGCTTTGCGGATTTGTTGCGCTTCTGCTTGTGCCTGGGTCAAATTTTGTTGCACGTCGGAAAGTTGGGCTGCTGCTTCTTTAGCACGCTCTTCAGCTTCCCGAATTGCAGTTTCAATATTTGAGCGTCGCTCGCTGAGGGTGTTACTGATAACTTTACGCCCAAAGTAAAATAAAACACCAACTAGAATTGCCAGGTTAATTATATTGGTTTCAAGAATGTTAAAGTCTAGACCAAAACCGCCTGGCGATTCTGCTTCTGCCGCCTCTGTGGCTAATAATAAGACAGTTCCTACGATACCCATCTACAACTGCGCTGCTCCCTTGCTAATCGTAAGTTAGAACTTTCTTTAAAGGAAAAAAGTGCCAATACGTGACACTTAATTCAGCGCTCACCGGACGAATGCCCCGCAGCGCAAAATACTTTTTGGAACCGATGTTGCGAGCTATTAACAATCACTTTATTTGACTAAAGAAGGTCCCAAGAGTTTTTCCAGAATCTGCCTGCTGAAGGCATCTACCTGTTGCTCCAAGGAACGTAAAGCTTCCTGCTTCTGCTGTTCTATTTCTTGAGCCACTTGTTCTCGTTGCGCCTGAGCTTCTTTTTGTGCTTCAGCGATTTTCTCGGCAGTAATTTTTTGAGCTTCAGTCTGAGCTTGGGCAATGACATTTTGAGATTGTCTGCGAGCTTGAGCTAGCTGTTGCTCATATTCCTTGGTCAATCGCTCGGCTTTAGCCAAGCGTTCGCGAGCTTCAAGGTTATTCGTTCGGATATAATTATCGCGATCGTCTAGTACCTTGGTCAATGGCTTGTAGAAAATCACATTTAAAACAGCTGCCAACAGCAGGAACTGCAATGCCATTAAGGGCAAGGTAGCATCGAAATCAAACATTTCTCTCCTTTTTGGCTGTAACAGCAGTTTTTGTGGCTAGCAATTTTGATTTACCTTTAATGAAGGTTAAATCCTGTCTCAGAGACGTGATACCAAATGAGGATAATTAGGATCATTTTGAAACGAATTAAACAGCCTTCAAAGAAAAAGCTTTTAATCCAAAATCTAAAATCCAAAATTGGTATGAGTCATCACGTCTCCCAAAAGAAAAAGTTTTAGAGTTCTAAGAGAATGGGTTGGCAAACAGCAATACTAGTGCAATCACCAGACCATAAATTGTCAGTGATTCCATGAACGCCAAAGTTAACAGCAATGTACCGCGAATTTTTCCTTCTGCCTCTGGCTGACGGGCGATACCTTCTACTGCTTGACCTGCGGCGTTACCTTGACCAATACCAGGGCCAATCGCAGCTAAACCAATTGCTAAAGCAGCAGCGAGAACTGAAGCAGCAGAAACCAATGGATCCATGTTGATTTTCCTTACCTTGAGTACAAAACTAACGATTTGCGATTTTGCTTTTTAGATTTGTCACTGAATCAAATATCCAGTTCCAAAATCTAAAATTACATCAACTGAGGAATTTGACAGTGATCAGTTATCAATAACACTATTTTTCCCATTGCTCAAAGCATTTGTGGTAAATTTTTTACCTGTACCATAGGCATGATAACTGTTCACTGTTCACTGTATTTAATGTTCCTCATGTCCTTCATCACCATGTCCCTCCATGGCCTCGTGAATATAAGCCCCTGCAAGGGTAGCAAAAACCAGGGCTTGAATGGCGCTAGTAAACAAACCAAGGGCCATCACAGGCAGAGGAACAAATAGAGGGACTAATAGAACTAGTACCGCCACCACTAATTCATCCGCCAAAATGTTTCCAAAAAGACGGAAGCTTAGGGAAAGAGGTTTGGTGAAATCTTCTAGAATCGCGATTGGTAATAGAACCGGTGTTGGTTCAATATACTTTTTAAAGTAACCCAAACCGCGTTTGCTAAAACCAGCGTAAAAGTAAGCTAAAGAAGTCAATAACGCCAGTGCTACTGTCGTATTGATGTCATTAGTCGGAGCTGCTAATTCACCAGATGGGAGTTTGATGAGCTTCCAAGGAATTAAAGCGCCCGACCAATTGGATACAAAAATAAACAGAAACAATGTGCCAATGAAAGGTACCCAAGGACGATATTCTTTCTCACCTAGTTGGTTTTTCGTCAAATCCCGAATAAATTCCAGGGCATATTCCATAAAATTCTGTATACCACTGGGAATTCTTTGGGCATTGCGAGTAGCGGCAATTGAAGCCACTACTAAAATAGCAATCACGAACCAAGAGGTAAGAAAAACTTGTCCATGTACTTTTAGATTACCCAATTGCCAGTAGAAATGATTTCCTACTTCTAATTCGGCAAGGGTAACAGAATTGAAGAAGTTCAGGAAATTGAGCATTTTCTTCCCAAATCAACTAATTCTCCAATCTTAAGCTGGAGAATAAGAACTACAAGCCTGGTGTGGATTTACTTGAAGGCAAACTCACATTGAGCCTTTTTTAAGGTTTTGGAATATTTGGCAAGCCAGAGATAAAAGCTTCTCTAACTACATAGAAAATGAGCGTGGCTTTATATGTCAGAAATCCCAAAAATATGGGCAAGATTTGCAGTTCATTCCACCGAGATGCCAGCAGAATTATCACTACTAACAGGGCAAACCGATTTTTATTCAGTTGCCGTTTTTGTGGGCCTAAGCGCTCAACATCTTTTGCCAACATCCTCATGTAAAGCATACCCGTAAATGCCCCAAGAAGATAATTAAGGGCAATATTTAGGGAATAAAAAATCCACACAGAGATAAAAACAATCCCCGTCAAGACAAGAGTGATTAGCAAAAACTCCTGGTAGAGTTTATAAAACTCTTGCATAGAGTTTACTGGTTCTGTGTCTTCAAAACCAGGGCTTGAATCTTGTTGTGTTGTCGGTGTGGGATCAGTTGATTGATCAGACAAGCTCACGGGACTTGAAACTAGTACAGCTAATTATTTTGACTGCACATTCAGCCAGCTAAATCATATCACGCTGAGGTAACAATACTTTAGAAAAAAACAATTAACTTAGCCATTGGGGATTGGTGATTAGGGATGAGGGATAAGGGATGAGGGATAGGGGATTAGGGAGCGGGAATTAAGAATCAAGAATTAGGAATTGGGAACTATGGTACAGATAATTTCCCTTTCCCCGATCCCTGATCCCCTATCCCCTATTTTTCAGCTTGGTGTTAACATCATCAATTGCTGATTTAGGAGCGATCGCACTTGCTTTAACTCTAGCTGCACATCCTCCCGCAAAATTCCTGCTACTGTTTTCTTGCCGTCGCAGGCTTGCATAAATTTTAATTCGGCTGCCGATAAATGTATGATCTGGTAATCGTAATTGAATACACACTCGCTCGGAAAACCATCTATACAGGGATTACGTTCAGCTATCGCTGTCATTAAAGCATCATCGCTTGACCAGTCGGCTTTGGTGATAGGTAGACGACCAAGAAAAAATTCGTAGTGGGCGACTTCTGGATCTAGTAATTCTATTAGACGGTAACGTTGGCGATCGCTTAATTCGCCTGTCCTTACCATCAATTCCGGTGCTTTGTCCAAAAGTCGCGACCATTGCCAGAAACTAGGATTTGAGAAGCCGATAAACTCTAATCCAGAAGCGTCGATGAGTTCAAACAGCGTGTCTATATTGTAATCAATTTCTTGCGGATGGACATACATGTCAGCAAAGCATTCGTCTCGCTGATTTTCCAAAGACCAACGTTCTCGTTCTCGCTTGACAATTCTGTTTGTTTCTGGTAAAGATGCAAATATTTGTCGCCCAACTTGGACACCATCGCGATAGTCGCCGCGTTTTTCACCTTGGATGAGAGCGATCGCTTTTTGCATGAGTTGAATTTCCCAGCGTCCCAACTCTCCATAGACAAAAATATGTATCAAGCCACCTGGGGCTAATTTTTTCGCTAAGGCTTGAATACCGCGAATCGGATCACCTAAATGATGCAGTACTCCCACACAATTAATTAAATCAAACTCGCCGGGAAGTTGCGCCACATCGTAAAGACTGAGGTGATGAAATTCAACGCGATTGGCACCAGAACGTTGACAGCGTTCTTTGGCGACCTCCAAAGCACCTGCACTTAGGTCAATTCCGACTACAGAAGCATGAGGGTTGAGGTGAACTAAATACTCTGTCCCTACTCCTGTCCCACAGCCAGCATCTAAAATCCGGATGTCTTGTCTTTGGGGTTTTTGCCCAGTACAGAAATTGTAGGCTGCTAACCAATTCCAGCGCCAATTGTAACCGGGGGGTGGTTCATCCAGCAATGGTTCTGGCGGAAAAGGATAGGTATCGTAGAGTTTAGCAACAGCAGTACTAACAGTTTGGGAGTCGGACATAACAAGCTTTCATGGCAGTATTTTTGAGTTTATGGCAAAAATATGATCTTTAACCAATCCGAATTTGATCTGCGCTGCGAATGGGGAGATCACGGTATCACTCAACTTGCTCCCATTAGCGATGTGATTGTGGTAGTTGATGTTTTGTCTTTTTCGACTTCTGTGGAAATTGCCACTAGCAACGGTGCGATAATTTTTCCCTACCAATGGAAAAATAAATCAGCCCTTGATTATGCTAAGTCTTTACAGGCAGAATTGGCAGGCGATCGCACTTCCAAAAATAGCTATTCTCTCTCACCCACATCACTAACTAAAATTCCAGCAGAAACTAAACTAGTTTTACCATCACCCAATGGTTCTTCCCTGACTTTGCAAACTGGCAAAACACCTACTTTAGCTGGTTGCTTGCGAAATTGCGAAGCTGTGGCTAAGTTTGCTCAAAAATATGGTTCCAAAATTGCAGTTATTCCCGCAGGCGAAAGATGGGAAGATGATACTTTACGACCTGCATGTGAAGATTTGATTGGTGCTGGAGCAATTCTAAGTTATTTACATGGTAGTTTTTCACCAGAAGCAGAAATTGCTGTGTCTGCTTTTGATGCTGTTAACAAGAATTTGTTGGCGTATTTAAAAAAATGTAGTTCTGGTAAAGAGTTAATTGCACGCGGGTTTGAATCAGATGTAGAAATTGCAGCCGCTTTAAATGTGAGCGATTGTGTACCTTTATTTACTGAAAATGCCTATATTAACAGCAAGGCTCAAGTACAACCAAGACTGCTTCCTTAACAGGATTTTGAGCATTTCTGGGTGCAACCACCAACTGGGAAAACTTTGCTTTTGAGGAAATTGAAGACAAAAGTCGCTCCCGTAGTGTTCCAGTGGCTTGTCCCATTCCGTTTCCTTTAGCATCGGTGCGTAAGGCAGTAATCATTTCTGGCGACTTATTCTCATTACCTACGAAATACAATCCATACTCCTGATTAGGCCTTAGTCCCAGAACAAGCAAATCCAATCCATCCAGTTCACCAACGTCTCGAATTGTTACATTCGCGATCGCTTTGCCCTGATTTGGTGATTTCAGTCCAATGTTATGTGTAAGCAATTTTTTGGGAGATTCAAGATTTTCTCGACCATCGCCCGTAGGAACTGCGTTTGAGACGTATACTAATGCTTGCGGCATGTATCCCACGGGAATACGCTGAATGCGTCGCTGCTTGACAGTATCAATTACGTCTACCGCATCACCATTTTCCAATCCTACATATATCCTTGTACCATCTCCCGAAGGCCATATGCCATGTGGCAATTCACCAACTGGAATCGTTGTCACCATTCGGAGGATAGGATCGCGCTGATATACTTTTACTTGATTCAGTCCCCCTACAGTTACGTAAGCAAATTTACCTTGGCTATTATCTACAAAATTGACATGATTCGTAATTGAACCTGTATCAAGAACCGTCTTAATTTTTAGAGTCTGGGTATCAAGAATACTGACTTTACCAACATCTTTGTGTGTAAACCAAACCTCACTGTCATCAGGGGTAATTGCGATGTTGGGGGAGAAGGGACTAATAACTGGAATGCGCTTTTCTATTTGATAAGAGCGTGTATTGATGACATTGAGTTCTGGAGTAAAGCTGGAGCAGATGTAAGCTCGACTACCATCAGAACTAAACATAATCATGCCAGGGCCATTCGCCACTTTGACTTGACGAATCTCCTTTAAGGTTTTAGGGTTGATGACAGATATGTAATCTTCACCGCGTACAGCTACCCACAGTTCCTCACCATTGGGAGTGAAGAAGCCTTCATGAGGCGATCGCCCCACGTAAATAGTTCCTTTGATGGCATTTGTGGCTGTATCAATCAGCGTTACAGCGTTAGAACCAGTTGAAATCACAGCTAGTGTCCGATGATCTGGTGAGAAACCCAAACCATGAACGTTCAACTCCCCGCGATACAAAGGACTGAGAACATTAGGACGAGGATTTCCTAAAGAAATTCGCCCCAAAAGGGTATTCGTCGCGGGGTTAATTACAGAGATGGTATTGGAAGTCTGATCAGCTGTGTAGACGCGATCGCGTTCAGATATTGGTATCTGTATTGGTGTAGAAACTGCCTTTTCTGACAAGGTAAAAGCGTTTCCTATTGTTAAAGCCGCTAGTAGAGAAACAAGCAGTATACAAACAAACAGGGGTTTCTTCAGCGACAACATGGGATAAGTATCCTTTGAATTTGTGGACACTTAATCCTGATATAAAAGTTTTAAAAATCTGTGAATATATAGCCGATGCGATAATTTATCAGTGTGTATCTAAAAATCTTGACCATAGTATTGATTCATAATTTTTTAACATTTATGTTGTAGGTTGAAAGATGATCGGTAATTCTAATCAGGAAGGCGAGGTGGGGACTCACCACTTGTGGGCAAGTATGGAATAAATCCAAAATCTAAAATCCAATGACATCTTCATGTGATTGAAACAA
The DNA here is from genome assembly GCA_019359115.1 of Pelatocladus maniniholoensis HA4357-MV3. GTDB lineage: Bacteria > Cyanobacteriota > Cyanobacteriia > Cyanobacteriales > Nostocaceae > Pelatocladus > Pelatocladus maniniholoensis. Next base: position 10,038 of record JAHHHW010000101.1, on the reverse strand, counting down.
ATGCTTACTGGTACAACCGTTTTGATTGTCGAAGATGATACCAGTCTGCGCGAGACTGTGCAGCTTTACATTGAACACGAAGGACTGTGCTGTTTGACCTCAGATAACGGTATAGATTGTATGGAACTAGTTCAGCGCTTCCATCCGGATTTGGTTGTGTTAGATATTATGCTGCCCGATGTGAATGGGTTTGAGGTATGCCAACAGATGCGTTCTGTGGGGTGCTTCATGCCAATTTTGATGCTAACTGCACGAGCAAATGAAAGCGATCGCATTCGAGGGTTGGCAATCGGTGCGGATGACTATCTTACTAAACCATTTAGTGCCAAGGAATTGGTTGCACGGATTAAAGCCTTGTTAAGACGGGCTTATGCTCAGGGTTATAGTGATGTTAAGCGTGCCTGTGGCGTTGTCATTGACCGCGATCGGCATCAAGCTTTCTTAAATGGTGAGTTACTGGATCTACGTGGTAAAGAATTTGATTTGCTGGCACAGTTGGCAAATTATCCTGGACGTGCTTACAGCCGTGAAGAATTGCTGGAGAGAGTTTGGGGATATGATTTTGAGGGCGATATTCGGGTAGTAGATGTTTATATTCGCAAGCTTCGGGAAAAGATTGAGTTAGATTCAGCTCACCCTGACTACATCCAAACTGTTTGGGGAGTTGGCTACCGCTTCAAGGTGGGCAATATATGAAAGCTTGGCAAAGTGTCTCAACTCGTCTGACACTGACGCTGTTAAGCGTAACTCTAAGCAGTTTAATTGGCTTGTCTGTGATTTTGGATAGAGCCTTAATGCAGTTTTTTGTCCAGGATGCTCAGGTAAGTCTGAAGCAGCAAGCCGATGCTTTGGCAACTCAAACCCGCACTCACTGGCAAAACTCGACTCTTGTTCGCCAACTCGCCGATCTGACGAGCCAGCAGACAAGATTACAGGTAATTGTTTTTGATGTTAGTGCAATGCCAAGGTTGACAAACCGGAGAGTCCAGGAAACAAGCTTAGTTGAGTTACCGCCCGACCTGATACCCAAAACTCTCATGGGAGTATCTCAACAAGGGCGGTTTCGGGTGTCAGAGAACTCTAATTATCCCTGGTGGCTCTACAGTACAGCTCCTATTCGAGATGCTGACAATAATCGGGTGATGGGTGCTGTTTATATTGCTATGCCGATGAGACGCCCCAGGCAATTTGCCAAGGAGGTAAAGGGAGTAGTGATGGGAATGGCGATCGCTGCTGCTACAGTTGCAGCCACTGCTGGATTACTCTTATCTCGTACTTTGACCAATCCCCTGCGAATTCTGCACCGTCAAGCACAGCAATTAGAAGCAGGGGATTACACTGCTCGCTCTGCCCTAAAAGGGAATGATGAACTGGCTCAATTAGGTCGCCTACTCGACCAAATGGCAGACAAGCTAAAACAGACGCTCACCGCTCTTCATGCTCAGGAAAAATCTCGCCGGGAATTGGTAGCAAATGTTTCTCACGATTTGCGGACTCCACTGACAACACTGCGTCTAGGATTGGAAGCAGTGATTGACGGTGTAGTAACTGGAGACAAAGCACAGCAGTACCTGAAACGTGCCTGCCGTGAAACTGACTATCTTTCTCAGCTAGTGGAGCAGTTACTCCTGCTATCAAAGGCAGATGCAGGTCAACTCCAAATTCAGCCCCAAGCAGTTTCCGCAGTGGCGATCGCTCAAGAATGTATTTTCCGAATGCAGCCCTCTGCTATGCAAGCAGGTCTAGAGCTAAAATTATCTGTCGCTACCCCTATAATCACAATCTGGGTTGATCCGGAACTGACCGGACAAGTCATTCTTAATTTGCTTGATAATGCCATCAAGTACGCCCCCAATACTAATTTCATCGATCTTTCTATCCTCCCACCTGTGCAAAAAGACGGATCTCACTATGTTCTCTTGCAAGTGCAGGACTTTGGGCAGGGTATGACATCTAACATGTTGGGGCAACTTACAGAGCGCTTTTATCGGGGGGATAATGCTCGACCAAGGGGTGGATTAGGTTTGGGGTTGGCGATCGCCCACCAAGTTTGTCAGATGCAAGGAGGTAGCCTACAGATTGAAAGTAAGCTAGGGCAAGGAACTAGTGTCACCCTTTTTCTGCCTACTGCTGAAGTATAAACCTCATATGTGCCTCTCAGGTAAAATGTTTATGTGGTGTTTTTTAATCAAATCGATACAAAACTTAGATTTTTTCTCAGAAACCTCAAGCATCAGTGTTAAAGAACCGATACATCAACGCTCCAGTTTCTACATACTTCTTAATAAATCCCCTGACAAATCCCAAAACGTTCTAATCTAAAAGCTGACTGGGTTAATTTTTTCTGGCAACTTAGAAGGCGGCACAGGGGAAGCATGAATATACCGATGTGTCAAGCCTATGTAACCCAGACTTAACACATAAACGCATATGATGGGAGTTTTACAAATCCGATGAGTGTTAAGGCAAGTGGTGGAAGCTCAGTTGCGCGTCCGCAACTATATCAAACCCTAGCTGTATCAACAATTTCCCAGGCGGAGCAGCAAGACCGTTTTCTGGGAGCCGGAGAATTAAGTGAACTGGCAAGTTATTTTGCATCTGGTGCAAAACGTTTAGAAATTGCTCAGGCGCTCACGGACAATTCCGAAATTATTGTTTCTCGGGCTGCCAACAGAATTTTTGTTGGTGGTTCGCCAATGGCTTTTTTGGAAAAACCCAGAGAGCCAGAATTGGCAATGGCAGTAGCAGCAGCTGCATCCACTGCGGATGTGAGAGATACAATGAAACTCGGAACTGTCACCTACGTGGAAACTCGGGGTGGGTTCCTAGAAAACTTACGTTCGATTTTTAACTCTTCGCCTAGTGGTCCGACCCCACCGGGTTTCCGGCCAATTAACATCGCCCGTTATGGGCCAGCTAACATGGCGAAGAGCCTGCGAGACTTATCATGGTTCTTGCGCTACGCTACTTATGCGATCGTGGCAGGTGATCCCAACATTATCGCTGTCAACACACGCGGGTTACGGGAAATCATTGAAAACGCTTGCTCCGGTGAAGCGACAATTGTGGCTTTACAGGAATTGAAAGCGGCTGCACTTTCCTATTTCCGTCAAGACACTGAGGCAGCAGATATTGTGTCTCAGTATATGGATGTTTTGATTACAGAATTCAAAGCACCCAGTCCTTCTAATAAAGTACGGCAACGTCCTTCTAGTGATCAACAAGGATTACAACTACCCCAAATTTACTTTAATGCGGCAGAACGGCGACCCAAGTTTGTCATGAAGCCTGGTTTGTCTGCTGCTGAGAAAACAGAGGTAGTTAAAGCAGCTTATCGCCAAATCTTCGAGCGTGATATTACCCGCGCTTACAGCTTGTCGATATCTAATTTAGAATCCCAGGTAAAAAATGGCGACATCTCGATGAAAGAGTTTGTCCGTCGCCTTGCTAAATCTCCACTTTACCGGAAACAATTTTACGAACCATTTATTAATAGCCGCGCTTTAGAACTTGCTTTCCGTCACATTTTAGGACGGGGGCCAAGCAGCCGGGAAGAAGTACAAAAGTACTTTGATATTGTTTCGCGTGGAGGTTTATCAACATTAGTTGATGCTCTGGTAGATTCTGATGAGTACTCAGACTACTTCGGCGAAGAAACAGTACCTTATCTTCGAGGTTTGGGCCAAGAAGCTCAAGAGTGCCGTAACTGGGGGCCACAGCAAGACCTGTTCAAATATAGTGCGCCTTTCCGCAAAGTACCTCAGTTTATTACAACTTTTGCGAAATATAACCAGCCGCTACCTGACCAGCATGTTTATGGTTCTGGTAACGACCCACTAGAAATTCAATTTGGAGCAATTTTCCCGAAAGAAACTCGCAACCCCAGCAGTAGTCCTGCTCCTTTTGGTAAGGATACAAGACGTATCCTGATTCACCAAGGACCAGGAATTAATAATCAAACAGGTAATCCCTCTGCTCGTGGTGAGTATCCTGGTAGTCTTGGACCAAAAGTTTTCCGCTTGGATCAAATCCCCAGAACCTTAAGTAAGGGAACTGGTAAGGGAGCAAGTGTAAAATTCTCCGAAAGCTCTACTCAAGCCGTAATTCGTGGAGCTTACCTGCAAGTATTTGGTCGTGATGTCTACGAAGGTCAGCGCTTAAAAGTCCAGGAAATTAAGCTGGAAAACGGCGAAATTTCGATCCGAGAGTTTGTTCGCGCTTTAGCGAAGTCGGATTTATTCCGTAAGCTTTACTGGACACCCTATTATGTGTGTAAGGCGATCGAGTACATCCACCGTCGCTTGTTGGGTCGTCCCACCTATGGTCGTCAGGAAAATAACAAATACTTTGACATCGCCTCGAAGAAGGGATTCTATGGGGTAGTTGACGCGATTCTTGATACTGAAGAGTACAGTCAGGCGTTTGGTGAAGATACGGTTCCTTATGAACGCTACTTGACTCCTACTGGTGTAGCATTGCGGAAACTGCGTGTTGGTAGTATCCGTGAAGATGTCGGTGGAAAAATCGAGAAGCAAGAAACACCTAAGTTCGTAGAATTGGGTACAGTCACCGAAATGCGGACTGAACCTGATATCCAGTTCCGGATTAACCAAGGTGTCAGCAAAAAACGTGATCAAAGAAAAATCTTCAAGTTGGTTGCGGGAAATGACGACAAGGTTGCTGTACAAAGTGTGATCAGCGCCGCCTATCGGCAGATTTTTGAGCGGGATGTCGCACCATACGTTGCTTCTTCCAGAGAGTTCAAAGTCCTGGAAAGCAAGCTGGGTAATGGTGAAATCACCGTGAAGGAATTTATTGAAGGTTTAGGCTGTTCTGGCTTATACCTGAAAGAGTTTTATACACCATACCCCAACACGAAAGTAATTGAACTGGGAACTAAGCATTTTCTAGGACGCGCCCCCTTGGATCAAGCAGAAATCAGGAAGTATAACCAGATTCTGGCAACTCAAGGTATTCGCGCTTTCATCCGAACGCTGGTAAGTACTCAAGAGTATTTGCAAGCTTTTGGTGAAGATACAGTACCTTATAACCGCTTTGCGACCTTCCCTGCGGCAAACTTCCCCAATAGTCAAAAACTGTATAACCGGCTGACCAAGCAAAGCAAGGATATTGTTATCCCAAGTTTTGAGCCGACTAAGTCACGGATGAATGTCGCCCAAATGCCAATTATGGCGAAGGCGATCGCAGACATAGCAGCAGAAGCAAAGGCGATAGACAAGAGCAAACCACTGTTTGTTGAACTTGGTCGTTCCTACAACGACGGTCGTGGGCAATCTGTAGAAGTTGGTGTGGGTACTAGCCGTCGCAAACCTGCACGTATTTACCGCCTAACTGTAGGGGCAAATCAAGCAGAAATCCAACAGGTAATCAATGCTATCTACGTTCAGGTCATGGATGTGTTTAGCGGTCAAATCCCTGAATACTTCCGCCGTACAGACCTCGAAAGCAAACTGCGGAACGGAGAAATTTCCGTACACGAGTTTGTGCGTGAGTTAGCTAGTTGCGAAATTTATCGCAAGCGTTTCTACACTCCCTATCCCAACACCAAGGTGATTGAATTCCTCTTCCGTCATCTGTTGGGACGTGCGCCCGCAACTCAAGCTGAAATTCGTCAGTACAACAAAATACTGGCTGATAGCGGTTTGAAAACTGCTGTAGAGGCTATAGTTAACAGCCCAGAATATGCCCGTTACTTTGGTGAAGATGTGGTACCTTATCAGCGCTTCCCATCCCTACCTGCGGGTAACTATCTCGGTAGCGTTAAAGCAGCAGCTGACTTGGTAAAACAATCTTGGTCTAGCCTGTCGCCTTCTGTACTCACCGGACGTTACACCCAGGGAGGTTAAACTCCACTCTTGAGAGGCTCAGGGATCGGGGATCGGGGATCAAAGATCAGGGATCAGGGATCGGGAATGGGAGACAAGCGAGTGTGGGGAATGTGGGGAGTGTGGGGAGAATTATTTAACAAGTCTCTTCCCAATTCCCGTACTCTGTGAGAAGCCGCTTGCGCGTCTACGCGAAGCGTCTCCTCTGGAGAATCCCCAATCCCCAATCCCCATTACCCCTTCGCCCCTAATCCCCACTCCCTTGGGGGGAGTGGGGGCCCCGAGTTCCCCAGAGGGGACCCCTACCTTCCCCAATCCCCAATCCCCAATCCCCAATGCCGAGAAAAGTGGGACGAATTTACGTTTTTCAAAGCGTGGAGAGTTCAAGTAATCTTTCGTAACATTGTTTTCAGATTGTAAAAATTGAAGCAAATCTGAAAAAGAATGTTACAAACTGTTAAGAGCAGTCATATATGCTCAACATAATGCCCGAAAATAATTCCGGGAGGTAGCTAAGTTTCAAAGCTTGAGTATTTGTGATGACTCAGGCAAACTCGAAATAAAACAGTTTCAGTAGTCATGGGATTACAAAACCTGGAAAAACGAGAAAATAAAGCTACTACCAACGCGTAAAGTCGCACCAGTGTAATATAAAATTCTGGTTTCATTAGTACTGGAGGAATCCATTAATGAGTATCGTCACGAAAGCCATCGTGAATGCTGACGCAGAAGCTCGCTATCTCAGCCCTGGCGAATTGGATCGGATCAAGAGCTTTGTTGCAGGTGGCGATCGCCGCCTTCGCATTGCTCAAGTTTTAACAGACAACCGCGAACGGATTGTTAAGCAAGCTGGTGATCAACTGTTCCAAAAGCGCCCTGATGTTGTTTCTCCTGGTGGTAACGCTTACGGTACAGAACTGACCGCTACTTGTCTGCGTGACTTAGACTATTACCTCCGTCTTGTCACCTACGGTGTAGTTGCTGGTGACGTTACTCCTATCGAAGAAATCGGTATTGTCGGCGTCCGTGAAATGTACAAGTCTCTCGGAACACCTATCGATGCTGTTTCTGCTGGTGTTGGTGGCTTGAAAAACGTTGCTGCTTCTTTGCTGTCTGCTGAAGACGCTGCTGAAGCTGGCGCTTACTTCGATTACGTCGTCGGTGCTTTGGCGTAGGTTAAAGCCGTTTACCTACTCAAACGGAAGTATTGCAATAACGTTGGAAATAAGGAATTAACAACATGGCTCAAGACGCAATTACCGCTGTCATTAATTCTGCAGACGTTCAAGGTAAGTACCTCGACACCGCAGCTCTAGAAAAGCTCAAAGGCTATTTCTCCACTGGTGAACTACGTGTACGTGCTGCTAGCACCATCGCTGCTAATGCTGCTGCGATCGTCAAAGAAGCTGTAGCTAAATCTTTGTTGTACTCTGATATCACCCGTCCCGGTGGTAACATGTACACCACCCGCCGTTACGCAGCTTGTATCCGTGACTTGGATTACTATCTGCGTTATGCTACCTATGCTATGTTAGCTGGCGACTCCTCCATTCTCGAAGAGCGCGTATTGAATGGTTTGAAAGAAACCTACAACTCTTTGGGTGTACCCATCGGTGCTACCGTACAAGCTATCCAATCAATCAAAGAAGTAACAGCTAGCTTGGTTGGTCCAGACGCTGGAAAAGAAATGGGTGTTTACTTAGACTACATTAGCTCTGGCTTGAGCTAGAAGCTAGTTTGCACTTAATGGTTTAGGTGCGATAAGGTCTGGAGATCGATCGTGAGTGCTAGGACGTTTAATCGCTTATCAAGCTAAACTGATGAATGATGAGTGTTAACGGTCTGGTATTGACGCTTGATTTCCAGACTTGGAGTAAATAAAGCATTGTTTTGCACTCAGAAATTTTGAAATAAAAAAGTTTTCACATTTACTGACAGGAGATTTAACACCATGAGAATGTTTAAAATTACTGCTTGTGTTCCCAGCCAAACTAGAATTCGCACCCAACGGGAATTGCAAAATACTTACTTTACTAAGTTAGTACCTTATGAAAATTGGTTCCGCGAACAGCAACGTATTCAAAAAATGGGTGGCAAAATTGTTAAAGTAGAATTGGCTACTGGAAAACAAGGTACAAATACTGGTTTAGCTTAATTTAATTCCTAATTGACCAAATTATTGATTGTAGGGAGTTGTGAAGGGGTCAAATAGACCTCTTTTTTATTTACTTAACCTGAGTTCGGGATAAGCTGAAACCTTGATTCTGTCGTTAGTTTTGAGAGCCTGAAACCCTTATTTTCTCGTTCAAGCGATCAAAATTGGGCGAAAAAATTCCCTGTGATACTGTGAAAATTAATCCCCAAGGAAAGGTGCTAGATAAATTTTGGATGCCTGCTGATTTTTATGACACAGGTATTTCCGGGTTATTAGTGATATTGGAATCATCTGAAGCTAGCCGTTATCCTACTGGAACTATCGTGATGCAGAGTAACTCACCTACATAGGTTTTTGCAAGTAAGTAGTTAGACAAATTTAATAGATAAGTATTGACATTTTTCGGAGATGTCTAGTGTTTGGCGTTTTGATTCAGATACATCATCCAAAGATCTCGATATATACAATAATTACATTATTTAAAAATATCGAAGTCGTGAATCTACGCCGTTTAATTCCATTATTTGATGATTCAGTGTCTGAGTGGGCATTAGAAGCACGTTTGTTACGTTGGTTGACACTAGTTTGGTTGTTTGTAGGCTTAATCATGCTGTTTTCAGCATCTTATCCTGTTGCTGATGTTCGTCAGGATGATGGGCTGTACTACTTCAAACGTCAACTTCTTTGGGTATTAGTTGCTTTAATACTCTTCAACATTGTTGTGAACTTACCCTTACGTAAATTAGTTGGGGTATCCCATTGGTTTATTTTCCTGCTATTAGGGTTAATTTTTCTCACCCTTGTACCAGGATTGGGGAAAAAAGCTTTTGATGCGTCTCGTTGGATTGCTTTAGGGCCGATTCCCATTCAACCTTCTGAATTGATTAAACCCTTTTTGGTACTACAAAGTGCTAGAGTTTTTGGGCAATGGGAACAACTGAGTTGGCGTGTTCGTTTAACTTGGTTGGGGATTTTCTGTCTTGTGATTTTAGGGATATTGGCGCAACCCAACTTGAGTACAACTGCATTGTGTGGGATGACTATTTGGTTGATTGCTTTAGCTGCTGGCTTACCTTATAGATATTTAGGATCAACCGCAGTTGGGGGATTCTTGTTAGCAGTCCTGAGTATTAGTATTAAAGAATACCAGCGTAAACGTGTGATGTCTTTCATTAATCCTTGGGCTGACGCCACTGGAGATGGTTATCAACTAGTTCAGAGTTTACTCGCAGTGGGTTCTGGTGGGACTTGGGGCGGTGGTTTTGGACTTTCCCAACAAAAACTATTTTATTTACCAATTCAAGACACAGATTTTATTTTTGCTGTATTTGCTGAAGAATTTGGTTTCGTCGGTAGTGTTGTGCTGCTGCTAATTTTAGGTTTATTTGCAACCTTGGGTTTAATAGTTGCCCTCAAAACGACTCATCCTATACATAGATTAGTAGCGATCGGTGTAACAATTTTGATGGTAGGACAATCATTACTCCACATTGGTGTTGCGACAGGCGCTTTACCAACAACTGGTTTACCGTTACCTATGTTTAGTTATGGTGGTAATTCCATGATTGCCAGTTTACTAGCAGCTGGGTTGTTGATTAGGGTAGCCAGGGAAAGCAGTGAAGCAGAGGTGATACCTTTACGAAGAGGACGGAGAAATAAACCTTAAGGATGAATGTCGCCTATTTCCGTAAGGAGGACAAGGGAAGAAGACAAGTAATTAGGAAGCATCCCAAATGTAAAAAAATTCCGCCTGCGATTGAAATCGCAGTCTGTTCAAGTCTGCTTAAGCAAACTATTTAATTTATTCGAGTCGTCTTTAGACGACTTTTGTTATGGAGCTACGGGTTTAAAGCCTGAGCGGTATTTTGAAAAAATTGGGATGCTTGATCTAATGGGGATAAATAGCTGTTCGTCTCTACAATAGACATCTCCGACAACTATCAAAGCCTTTATGTGACTAGCTCTTAGGGTGCAAATGCAAGCATTGCGATTCAGCTAGTCTATACGAATAAATAAGGGTTTGAGATAATTCTTGTA
>JAHHHW010000100.1 GCA_019359115.1 Pelatocladus maniniholoensis HA4357-MV3 | reverse complement strand
CCGTATTTCTCAAATTCGAGCAATCCCCTCTCTTGCCCAAGTTATTCGGGAGAAATCTTCTCTCATTCCATTAGGCTGGTCGTGGCAGCTTGAATCACTGCCTACCCCGAATTATTGAGCCGATACATCCTGATGACGATATGGTGATTGAATGTGCAGTTGTGGGAAAAGCAACACATATTATCACAGGTGATAAGCACCTACTGACATTCAACAAGTATCAGGATATTCATATTCTCAAAGCTGCGGCTTTCCTGGAATTGCTTGCTTGATATAACTATCCATTAAACAGTGGACATCAGTCAACTATTGATACCTACTGTAGAGATAGCCAGTCTCAAAACCCAGCAGGTATGGATGCAGATCGCAATTTTACCAACTTATTACCCACAGACGCAGATGGGATTCTAGTGGCAGAACTTTATCAAGGGCGTTGGAGCGTGGAAACTTTATTCCAAACTGTGACCCAAAACTTTCATAGGTAGATTTTTGGTTTCACAATATCTCCAAAAGACAGAGCATTACTGCCGTTACGTGTGTTGTAAGCCCTGATCATAGCAGCTTTCAGTATATTCGTATCAAGATCACCATCGGGCGAATCGGAGGTTACTTTACCTCCTAGCTCTTGTGTATAGTTCCAAAAAATCACGTCAAAATACACTTTTTTCTTTAGGCGTTGATTATTAAGAAGCTTGAGGCAGCCTTCAGCAAACTGCGGATAATTAGAGAAGGAGTTACCTAAGAAGTCACGTAATTTAGGCTCACTAAAATCTATGTTGACAGTATCTAAAGCCTCTGACAACTTTTGAGCGGACGGAGAAGGAGATGGAGGAACGGTTGGGACAGGAGTAGTTTCAGAAGGTGAACTTGATATTGTAGAAGATTGTGAAGGAGAAGTAGAAGATGAACTTGATGTTGTAGGAGATTGTGAAGGAGAAGTAGAAGGTGATGGACTAGACGAAGTTTTACTATATATTGCAGTGAATATAGCAACAATACCGCCAATTAACGCCACTGCGATCGCACTAATTGCAGCCCACGCTTCTTTGCTAATACCTTGCTGTTTCTCAGATTCTTTTTCTGGTTCGGTCATATAGCACTTCTTCCTTTTGGAAAAATTACCAGAACTTACCTGCCAATCAGTAAATGTCTTGAACTTTGGGTAGGTTGAGTTAGACACACAAGAAATTTTTTGATACTAAATGGAAAATTTTATTTTGCGTCGTAACCCAACAGTTGATACGGCTTGATATGGCTATAATCTGCTCTCTTCACGGGTAGTGTGGGAGGACGAAGTTATATCCTGCTCCTTCATGGCTACCACCCGCAGCACAAGCCCCTGTATTGTCATAACCGTTGTAAAACATTACTTGACACTTACCACAGAAGCGCCATTCTTCCTGTGTTATTGATGTTGGCGAGACATCGTGTGGGAGAACAAAATTATATCCGGCTGCTTTATGAGTACCACCCGCAGGGCAAGCTCCCTTATTGGGATATCCATTGAAAAACATTGCTTGACACTTACGACAAAAGCGCCAATTGTCCTGTGCATTTTGTGTTGGCGAACCACCGTAGGGAAGAGCAAACTCAAACCCTGCTGGTTCAGGGCGATCGCTGTAATGGTTAGTTGCGATCGCTTGAGCAAATACTTTGCCCGTTCTACTCATTGTTGAATTAAGTATTGATGGGATGACATTTCTGTCGCTCGCTTGAATAAGTGGCAGAAGTAGTACTGGCTCATTCCAATTTCATTGGCGATCGCAGGAATTTTTACCACCAAAACAACGATTAAGTGAATTGATTGATGATGTATTATTAACAGAGTTATCTGGGAAAATTATTATTTTTGTTGATGAAATTGATAGTATTTTAAGAATAAAATTTAAAGATGATTTTTTCGCTTTTATTCGTGCTTGTTATAATCAACGGGCAGATAATCCCGAATATCAACGGCTCACTTTTTGCTTATTAGGGGTAGCGACTCCTTCTAATTTAATTGCTGATACAAATCGCACACCTTTTAATATAGGAAAAGCTGTCGAATTAACTGGATTTCAATTAAATGAAATAGACGCTTTAATTCGAGGTTTTGAGGGAAGAGTTGCTAGACCGAAAGCGATAATGGAAGAGTTATTAAAGTGGACTGGTGGGCAGCCATTTTTAACTCAGAAACTGTGTCAACTAATTTGTAGTTCTAATTATTCATTCCTAGAACATCAGGAAAAACAATGTATAGAGGAATTGGTACAAAACCAAATCATTGAAAATTGGAAAGCACAGGACGAACCAGAACATTTACGAACAATCCGCGATCGCCTGACGCAAAATGCAGAAAATCAAACTGGGCGATTATTAGGCTTATATCAGCAAATTTTACACCAGGGAGAAATCCCCGCAGATGATAGCCCCGAACAAATGCAACTACGCCTGACGGGGTTAATTGTCAAGCAACAGGGAAAACTGCAAATTTATAATCGCATCTATGCAGAGATATTTAATCAAGCATGGCTTGACAAAGTATTGACAAATATTCGACCCTATGCACAAATGTTAAATGCTTGGGTAAATTCCAACTTTCAGGATGAGTCGCGTTTGTTGCGCGGACAAACTTTGCAGGATGCGCGCAATTGGGCAGCAGATAAAGGTTTAAGCGATTTGGATCGGAGATTTTTAGATGCTAGTCAGGAATTAGAAAAGCGGGATGTTCAGAAAAGATTACAAGCAGAAGCAGAAGCGTCAAAGATTTTAGCAGAAGCAAATGAGGTTTTATTTCTAGCCAATCAAAAAGCCAAACGACGGATTCAGATTGGCGGGGGAGCATTAGCGATCGCCCTAATTACAGCAATAGTTGCGGCAATTTGGGCAAATATGATGATCCAAGATACACAACGGGAAAGAATCAAATCCTTGAGTATCTCTTCCACTGCTTTATTAAACTCCAATCAAGAACTTGATGCTTTAGTCGCAGCCCTCAAAGCAGCTATTCAGTTGACATCAGCAACTTCGGTAGATGCTAACACTAAAGAATCGGTAAGATTAGCAATCGAAAAGATAAAATAGTAAGTGAATAGACTGATAGAACAGTGTTAAGCCGTTTACCCTGCTTATCACCCAAAAGCAATGGATCAACTGGTTAATCGAGTTTTGCGCGATCGCTATCGCATTCAATCTCTGCTTGGTCGCCAGACTGGTCGGAGAACTTTTCTAGCAAACGATTTACAAACAGGATCGTCTGTTGTAATCAAGTTGCTGTTGTTTAGTCCTGACTTTAACTGGGATGATTTGAAGCTTTTTGAACGTGAGGTAGAAGTCCTACAATCTTTAGATCATCCGGCGATTCCTAAATATATTGATCGCTTCGATGTTGAAACTGAATTAGGCAAAGGCTTTGCTTTAGTTCAAACTTATATTGAAGCCAGATCATTACAAAATTGGATAGAGTCTGGTCGTACTTTTAGCGAAGAAGAAATAAAAGCGATCGCCAAGCAATTACTAGGAATTTTAGATTACCTCCATAGTCGCCAACCTCCTGTCGTGCATCGAGATATTAAACCAAGTAACATTTTGTTGGGCGATCGCACTGGTAATAATCCTGGACAAATTTACCTGATTGATTTTGGTTGTGTGCAAACTGTGGTAAATAGTGGTACTAGGACGGTTGTTGGTACTTATGGCTACATGCCTCCCGAACAATTCGGTGGGCGAACAGTACCCACTTCAGACCTTTATGCTTTAGGGACAACGCTTATTTACTTAGTGACAGGACAGCACCCCGATGAATTCCCACAACGAGAGATGCGAATACTTTTTGAAGATAGAGTTAATCTCAGCCCAAATCTCGTTGATTGGCTCAAATGGCTCACAGAACCTAGTTTAGATTTACGGTTAAAATCAGCAAAACAGGCGTTAGAAGCTTTAGAAACATCAAATTTACGAAAAAGTTCCTTAGCAATTACTAAAAAGCCTTTTGGTAGCAAAGTAAAACTTACCAACACCAAACAAAAGTTAGAGATTCTGATTCCCCCACGGGGGTTCCACCTGGGATTAATTCCAATCATTGGATTTGCGATCGCATGGAACTCTTTTCTTGTGATGTGGTATGGTGCTGCTTTTAGTATGTGGAGTACTGGCGGATGGTTTGCAGCTCTATTTGCAATCTGTCACTTGGGTGTTGGCTTTTACTTGCTTTGGAATATTCTCTTTACTTTATTTGGACAAGTCAGACTTTCCATTACTCAACAGGAAATCTCTCTGACTCGTGAACTCCTGGGAGTAAAATGTCCACCAGTTCTTACCGCACCTCGACAAAATATTGTAAAAATTGAACTCACTCATCTTTCGTACAAGAGAGATTCTGAAGGAGGTAGTATTGCAGTTCACCCTCAAATTAATATTTGGGTAGGAATCAAGAAATTTGAACTTGGTGCTAAAGGTTATCTGACTAATCCAGAACTTGACTGGTTAGCTGAGAATTTGAGCAGTTGGCTAAATTTGCCAATCACTAGGGATTAAGTAATTCGGTACAAATAAAGCTAATTAGTTAGGGTCGTTATTTGTCCTTTGTCATTCGTCATTAGTAATCTCTCACTCCCAAGTCGAAACATCTCGCAGCACTTCTGGAATTTCCTCACCTGCGGGAAACTCCAAGACAGTTTCTCGAACACCCAAATAACCAGACTCAGTAAAAGACAACAGCATTCGTGTAAGTGCGAACCAAACCTCTGGCTCATATTCCCAGTCACTGTATCTCGAAGCTCTACCCGCAATTGAACGCAGCGCCCAAAAATAGCTATTCCTTACCACAGAACCACCTTTTTTATACTCTGGTACATCTTCGTGATGAAGGAAAAGTACATCATTTTCAATTTTGGCTCTCATGAGGTTGGGAGTGTAGGGAGATTTCGGGTTTCAAATTAGAATTTTCGAGTTCAAAACGAGAATTTTCCTGTTTGAAGTGAGAAGTTTTAGGTTTCAAACGAGAATTTTCCTGTTTGAAGTGAGAAGTTTTAGGTTTCAAACGAGAATTTTCCTGTTTGAAGTGAGAAGTTTTAGGTTTCAAACGAGAATTTTCCTGTTTGAAGTGAGAAGTTTTAGGTTTCAAACGAGAATTTTCCTGTTTGAAGTGAGAAGTTTCAGGTTTCAAACGAGAATTTTCCTGTTTGAAGTGAGAAGTTTTAGGTTTCAAACGAGAATTTTCCTGTTTGAAGTGAGAAGTTTCAGGTTTCAAACGAGAATTTTCCTGTTTGAAGTGAGAAGTTTTAGGTTTCAAACGAGAATTTTCCTGTTTGAAGTGAGAAGTTTCAGGTTTCAAACGAGAATTTTCGAGTTCAAAACTGGAATTTCCGAGATTGTGAATTGGTTAACCACTAACTACTAACCCCTAATACCATTTCTTTATGAAGACGCATATAGAGTTCTCGGTTGTGTCCAATACGTACCCCACCCCTTAATCCCCTAAGCGCAAGCGGGGAGGGGAGGTTTTGCGTCAGCAAAGCCGGGGTGGGGTTCCTACTGTATTGCAATCGAGTGAGAAGTGCTATATGAAGAACCCCACCGCCTGCGGTAAAACCCCCCTCTGAGGGGGGTCGGAGGTTGGGAGGGGTCAAAATAATGTGCAGCTTCACAGAAAATTGGTATAAGTATGAACTAATTCGATGTTAAACCAATCCGAAAAGTAAAACCAGATGAACCATACAGAGTGGTGACAGCACCACTTGATAATTCAATTCTGTCAATTGATTCTACAGGAATGCTATTTAAATCAGTGGCTCCATGATAGGTGTTGACATTAGTATTAATTGGTCTACCATTAATCAGGAATACCGACTAAGGGTTTAGAAACTAATCCTTTGTAGAGACGCGAAATTTCGCGTTTCTACTACAATAGTTTTTCTGGAACTGTATTTTTTTTATCTATAGCGATAATATGCAAATCAGTATTTTTCAGCGATCGCAGTAGTTTATGGGCCAGAGAACCTTTGAGGAGAATTTGCCAACGCGATCGCTGACTAGCACCAATAACTATTTGAGTAATATGGTATTTCTCAGCTACTTGTGCGATCGCTTCAGCAATATCATTACTAGGAACACGTATAAAATTACCTTCAAATTCCTTACACAGCTTTTCACAAATATCTATATGCAAGCTTTCTTCTTTCGTGAGGAAGCGGTCAGAATCAGCAACAAATAAAGCAAACAGAGGAGCATTCATATAATTAGCTATCCTCGCACCCCGACGTAATAGTTGCAACGAATTAGGATATGTGGAAATACATACTAATACCCGTTCTCGAATATTACAGAATTGACCTTGCGGATTCACACCACTCGTCAATCCTGCACTCATTTCTCTGGCTTCTTCTTCAACGTTGTCTGCAATCTCTCGCAATGCTAATTCCCGTAAAGCTACTAGGTTGCGACGTTGGAAAAAGTTATCAAGTGCTTGTTGGATTTTTTGTGATGCGTAGATTTTGCCTTCTAGCAACCGCTCCTGCAATGTTTCTGGCGTAACATCTATTACCACAACTTCATTAGCGTCATCTAAAACTTTGTCAGGAACTCGTTCCCGGACTACGACGCCAGTAATTCTTGCTACTAAATCATTGAGGCTCTCCAGATGTTGAATATTCATTGTCGAGTAAACATCAATACCATTTTGCAAAACAATTTCTACATCTTGGTAACGTTTTTCGTGGGGTGAACCGGGGACATTGGTATGAGCGAGTTCATCGATTAATACTAATTGAGGCGATCGCACCAAAATTGCGTCGGTGTCCATCTCTGTCAACATCAAATTACCCCGTGGAATTTGTTTACGGGGTAATATTTCCAATCCCTCAGCCATCTGTGCTGTTTCTTTACGTTCGTGGGTTTCCAACAACCCAACCACAACATCAATCCCTTCTTCTTTAAGCGCATGACCTTCTTCTAGCATCCGGTAAGTTTTACCTACACCAGGAGCCATACCAATAAAAATTTTATGTTTACCACGACGCGCTGGATACATGGGGAAGGGGATCGGGGAAGGTGAGGCCCCTGGAGGGGATAAGGGGTAATGGCAATACTGCTCGGATAAGACAAATCGATTGACATTTAAAACCTGTAGAGACGTTGCACTGCAACGTCTCTACATGCCCAAAATTACGACGACAAATCCTTAACCGAGCAGTATTGGGGGTAATGGGGATCGGGGATCGGGGAAAGGGGGAGAATAAACATAATTGACTCTTGAGCATTGACAATTGACCAATGATCAACAATATTATTGGTTTTGCCTACGGTTAATTTCTTGGAGGTCGAGGGCGTAATTTAATTTCAAGATATTCACTCCAGGTTCGCCGAAAATACCTAAAAATCTCCCTTCTGTATATTGTTTGATAAATGGCACTATTTCTTCTCTGGTAAGATTACGCGCACGAGCTACTCTTTCTAGCTGTTCTTGTGCTGTTCTGACAGAAATATGTGGATCTAAACCAGAACCAGAAGTATAAATAATGTCAGCGAAAGGTTGAATATTCTCATCGTTAAGTTCATTAGACTTCTCAACCACACGCTGAAGTAAGTCTGGATTGCTGGGAGCAAAGTTGCTTGCACCTGATACACCAGTCGATCTACCTAATTTTCCTTGACTATATCTGACAGCACTGGGACGACCTTGAAAATAGCGTTCTGATCGGAACTGTTGACCAATCAAAGCTGATCCAATAGCTTCTCCTTGGATATTTTGCATAATAGTACCGTCTGCTTTCTCTTTAAAAAAAGCTTGACCAACTCCTAAAACTGCAACAGGATAAATAACGGCTGTCACCAACCACAATAATATAGTGATCCGAATTGCTCTGATAATTTCTCGAATAATAAACATAACAAGTAAGTCAATTGGTAATTGGTAATTGGTGATTACTTTCTTAATTAATTAGTCTGATAACTGTTAACTGATAACTGATAACTGTTAAAGGGAGCATCCCAAATGTTCAAAAAACCCGCCTGCGATTGAAATCGCAGTCTCATAGCTTGATTTATTTGAGTCGTCTTCAGACGACTTGTGCTATTAGCTAACGGTTTAAACCGTTAGCGGTATATTGAAAAAATTGGGATGCTCCCCTGTTAAAAGCGTTCTGGTTGAAAAACAACAAAAAATAAATAAACTATCAGTGCCAATGTTATAAAACCTAAAATCCCAATTGCCCAAGCTGAACGACGTTCTAAAACACCATCAGCAGCCGCATAAACAACTGGAGCAATTACCATATTGAGACACAAAGCAATCAAAATTATTAGTGGTAATTTTTGTTGGTACCATTGTGACCAAATAAAAGAAATGGACTCTACTATATCTGTCGATAAAAACTTATTAAATAAATTAATTTTTCTATTTATCTTCATTTATTTTTTCACCTCTAAATATATAAATCAAAAATAAAATATATAATCTATTCCCAATCCCGTTTCCCCAATCTCTTCCTACGCCAACCCTATAGCCGTAATGATTAAATCAATTAATTTAATCGCAATAAAAGGTGCAATTACACCACCCAAGCCATAAATAAATATATTGCGTTGTAATAATTTATTAGAAGTTAAAGGTCGAAACTTTACACCCTTGAGTGCTAAAGGAATTAAAACAGGAATAATTAATGCATTGTAAATGAGCGCTGACAGCACAGCAGAATTTGTGCTGGTTAGCTTCATGATATTTAAACTTTGTAGGTTGGCAGAAGCAAATAATACTGGAATAATTGCAAAATACTTAGCGATATCATTGGCGATCGAAAATGTTGTTAATGCTCCTCTAGTAATTAACAATTGTTTCCCAATGCCAACTATATCGATGAGCTTTGTCGGATCAGAATCTAAATCCACCATGTTTGCTGCTTCTTTAGCAGCTTGAGTACCTGTATTCATTGCTACTCCGACGTTAGCTTGAGCTAGGGCTGGTGCATCGTTTGTACCGTCTCCGGTCATTGCTACTATTTTGCCTTTTTCCTGTTCTCTTTGAATTACAGAGATTTTATCTTCTGGGGTTGCTTCGGCAATAAAGTCATCGACTCCCGCTTCTTTGGCAATGACAGAAGCAGTAATGTGATTGTCGCCCGTTAACATAACGGTACGTACTCCCATGCGTCGCAATTGATCAAAGCGATCGCGTATCCCTGGCTTAACTATATCTTTGAGATAAATCACGCCATAGATATCCCCATCCAAGCACACTGCTAGTGGTGTCCCGCCTTGCTGGGAAACCATTTCGTAGGCAGCATCTAGATCTGGTATATCTTGTTGACTGTTGTGTGTACGCACAAATCCTTTAATTGCATTTACCGCACCTTTACGCGCCTCTTTGCCATTGGGTAAATTTGTGCCACTCATGCGAGTTCTAGCGGAAAATTCTACTGCTTCGGCTTTTTCCGGGTTGAAATCAATTTTTGCTCCTAATTTTTCCGCCAGTCTAAATATAGATTTCCCCTCTGGAGTTTCATCAAATATACTCGCTGCCAAAGCCACATAAGCAATTTGTTCCATTGAGTGACCATTGACAGGAATTAACCCTTCTGCTAAACGATTGCCTAAAGTAATTGTGCCTGTTTTATCGAGAAGTAGTGTATTAACATCACCACATGCTTCCACAGCTCGTCCAGAGGTAGCAATCACGTTAAACTGAGCAACCCTATCCATCCCAGCAATCCCGATCGCACTGAGTAACCCACCGATAGTCGTGGGGATCAATGCTACCAACAGCGCGACTAAAATTGCCACACTGACTTGAATTTGCACATAGTGAGCAATGAACGGCACAGTTGCTACTACAAACAGAAATACTAAACTGAGAACAGCAAGTAATACCGTCAGGGCAATTTCATTGGGTGTTTTCCTCCGTTCTGCTCCTTCTACTAAAGCAATCATCCGGTCAATAAAACCTTTGCCTGGTTCAGCAGTTATGCGGATAATTAGTTCATCAGAGATAATCCGCGTCCCACCAGTGACAGAACTAGCAATATCAGAACCAGGTTCTTTTAATACCGGAGCAGATTCGCCAGTAATTGCTGATTCATCGACACTCGCAGTACCCATAACAACTTCACCGTCTGCGGGAATTGTGTCACCAGCAACAACGTAGACAGTATCACCTTTTTGCAAGCTAGTGGAAGAAACCTCCGTAATTGCGCCATCGGCAAAAAGTTTTTTGGCGATCGTTTCTGACTTAGTTGAACGCAGGGCGTCAGCTTGGGCTTTACCTCTACCTTCAGCAATTGCTTCGGCAAAATTAGCAAACCAAACGGTGAAGAATAAAATCGCCGTGATGATCCCGTTGAATAATCGGGGATTTTTCTCGGTAACTGGGCCAAACAAATCAGGCTCAATTGTCACCGCAAGAGTGATCAGTGTCCCAACCCAGACTAAAAACATCACTGGGTTTTTCACTGCTTGTTGAGGATTGAGCTTCACAAAAGCATCTTTTATCGCCCTCAAATAAATACCTTTGGTATTTATCCGTGACTGTTTGCGTTTATGACGGCGATCGCTCGCACGATAACGTCCAGGTTTGGGAGGTTTAGGGGTAGTTGCAGCTGGATTCATATATATTGGGGAGCGGGGATGGGTATAAATCAGTTAACAGTTAACACAGTTATCAAATTAAACTGGTTACTGTTAACTGATAACTGATAACTGATTCTATTTACCAGAGGCGATTTTAAATCCTTCGGCGATGGGACCCAAGGCTAAAACTGGGAAAAAAGTCAGTACTCCTAAAATTAAAATTACTCCGGCGGTGACACTGGTAAATAGCAGAGTGTCGGTTCTTAAAGTACCTGGTGTTGTTGGTACTGGTTGTTTGCGAGTCATACTATCGGCTAACAGCAGAATGGCAATAATCGGAACATAGCGCCCCAATACTAAGCTGAAAATGGTACTCAGATTCCACCACAAGCTATTATCTGCTAAACCTTCAAAGCCAGATCCATTATTGGCGCTGGCTGAGGTGTACTCATAAACAACTTGGGAGACACCATGAAAACTAGGATTGCTAATCCCAGCTAATGTTTCTGGAAAGTATAAGGTAATTGCACTTGGAATTAAAACCGCGATTGGGTGAATTAATAAAACTACGCTGGCGAGGACAATTTCTCGCTTCTCAATTTTTCGCCCCAAAAACTCTGGTGTACGTCCCACCATCAACCCTGTTAAGAAGACAGTCAAAATTAAATAGATAAATAGATAAGCGGTTCCTGTTCCCTGACCACCCCAAATAATTTGTAAGAACATATTTAATAGAGTGGCAAAACTTCCTGTGGGCATGAGAGAATCATGCATTCCATTAACAGCACCAGTCATTGTACTTGTGGTCGCGATCGCCCAAAATGCAGTCAGGATTGAACCAAAGCGGACTTCTTTTCCTTCGAGATTTGGTATTTCATATCCCAAAGTGCCGTTGATCAAAGTATTACCCTGATATTCGCTAGTTGCTGTGACAGCTACCAAAACTACAAAAATTGCAAACATCATCCAAAACAGCAACCAAGCCTGTTTGATGTTGTTAGCAAATAATCCATAGGTGTAAATCAAAGCCATTGGGATACATAGCATGGCGATCATCTCTATTAAATTAGAAGCACCATTAGGATTTTCAAATGGATGAGCAGAGTTAGCAGCAAAAAAACCACCGCCGTTTTCACCCAACAGTTTAATCATTTCAAAAGAAGCTACTGGGCCTCTAGCTATATACTGACTAAAGCCGTCGAGGGTGGTGACAGCTTGAGCTGGAAGTAATGTTTGTGGTGTCCCTGAGATAATTAAAGCGATCGCACCAATCAAAGATATTGGTAACAATATCCGTGTAATAGCACGAACTAAATCTACGTAAAAGTTCCCCAGTGGTCTACCTGTTAATCCACGAATAAAGGTAATACCTACAGCTAATCCAGTTGCAGCCGAAGTAAACATCAAAAAACCTAAAGCTGCTGTTTGACTAAAGTAACTTAAAGTTGTCTCAGGAATGTAGTGTTGCTGGTCAGTATTTGTCAGAAATGAAATTGTTGTGTGTAGTGCTAGATCCCAGCGCAGTGATTTCAAGTTCATGGGATTCAACGGCAAAATTCCCTGAAAATTTAAAATCAAGTAGACAGCAACACCCATGAGCAAATTGCTGAATAACACCGCGCGGATGTACTGTCCACCTGTCATGTCTTGTTTGCTACGTACACCTCCCAGTATATAAATAATTCGCTCAACCGGGTTGAATACGGAGTCAAACATAGTGCTTTCACCCAAGAAGACACGAGCTATGTATCTTCCAAAAAATGGAGTGATTACTATTAAAATACAGAGCGTTAACCCTATTTGCAAAAAACCCTGTGTCATGTATTTAATGCTGAATTATAGTTGGTCTGGCTTTACTAATAGAAAGCTAATTACTAATAATGCTTGATCGTTTATAAGTCTTGAAGACTTACATTTTACAATCCACACACCTTTTTAGGGCAGCGTTGTTGAAGTTGGGTGATTTTTTATCACTGTTAGTATGTTCGGTGCTTTTTTCTTAAATGATTGATTTAAGAAAAATTAATTTTTTACATATCTTATCGTTTTAAATTTATAATGTTTAATTTATGTATTAAAATTCTTTTTAAGTAAAATTGATTACTGCAAAATAAATTAATTTATTCTAAGGCATTATACCTGATTATTTATAAATTAAGTATAAAATAGTACGATAAGAGTAGTATATTTAGATTTTTCACGTAATTTTGTGAAAATCGAAAGATACAGATCCCCACAAGCGATCGCCACAACAAGGGGATAAAAAATTGAACTAACACAGATGGATCATGGGTTTGCTGCGAAGTTAATCGCCTCTCCTTTAGAAGAATCCCTAATTTTCAAGCACATAGGCACAAAAATAGTGATCGCCACCTATGTGACAATATTTAGAGAGTATTTATTCACAAAATCTTAACTTTGTAGCGATTGTCTTAAAAGTCAAGCGATCGCACCATCCGGCAGGCGAAAGTGGACAGATAAATTAGTGAAACTTCCATACAAGTGTCTTAGCTTAATCTACCAACCACAAAATATTTTCCTTCTGTTGAGTGGTTTAGCAGGAGGAGTTCTATTATCAATTTTGGGCGGTTGTAATCAAAAGCCAAATAGCGTGACTCTCTCCACAGGTACTGTCGGTAGTTACTACCATCGCTTAGGTGAACAAATTAACTACTCTACCAACACAACAGTTGGAGTCAGTGTTCGGAATTTCGATTCTCAAGGTTCCCAGGAAAACATCCAGCGATTGCTAAATCATCAAGTCGATTTTGCGATCGCGCAGTTGGATGTCGCCAACGAAGCTATGCGATCAGGAAAAGTCAAAGCAGTGGCAATTTTGGCAAAAGAATATGTTCACATTATTGTTCGGAAAAACTCTGGGATTAAAACATTCGACGATCTTCAAGGAAAGCGAGTTGCTGTTGGTAATCCTGGGAGTGGAATTCTGTTTACAACTAAACAATTAATCCAAGCAGACAAGCTGAATATTCAAAAAGATAATTCTAGTTTTGACGAAGCATTTAAGAAATTAAAATCTCGACAATTAGATGCAGTTATTTATGTAGGAAGTTTGGGTGCAAATGAAAAGCTGAGGCAAATATTTGTGAAAAACTCCGATATGAATTTACTTCCTATACGAACTGCATTAATAAACAACTTAACAGTATTAGATCCCAGTTCCTACGAAAGTGCAACTCTACCTGTTGGTACTTATGTGTCGCGTCCACCAATTCCAAATCGAAAATTACCAACTCTCTCAACTGCAACCGTTTTAATCACTCGCCCTAACATGAATCGGCAAATAGTAGGTCTAGTTACTTGGTCGATTCTTTCCACCGCTCGTACTTATTCCCAATTCTATCCAGAACTACAAAGCTCAAAAGCAGAAGAATTAATGCGAAAAGAGCTTTTTTATATTCATCCAGCAGCAGAAGCGGTGTTTAATCAGGGTGATCCTCGGATGGTGATCATTCGTTACTGGGAAAACAACAACGACTTACAGGCTGGAGTTTTCATTTTGGGAACAACCAGTGTGCTAGGGTTAATGTTACGACAGTGGCACAGACAAAAGTCCAAGAAGATTATGACGACGACCAATAACCGAATTATTGAACTTAAGTCACTGTTACCAGATCATCCACAGCAAGCATTGGAAAGTCTTGAAAACTTAAGCCAGGAGAATCGGCTCACATTTATTGAGGGTGTAGTGTCAACAGAAGTCTACGAACAACTGCGTCACAAAACCCAAACTTTTGCCGACCAGTGTCGTACTCTGATAGAACATCAGCGCAAAAAGTTTGTCATGGATACGCTTTTATTATTAGATGAATGGCAGGCAAGCTTACAGACTGATCCAGAAGCAGCATTACAAAAGCTGAAGCAACTTAAGCAACAATATCGAGATATGTTGTTGTCAGATCAAGTTGATATTGAAGCTTATATAGAACTGATGAATTTAACCTTAATTTCGCTGATGACTTTAGCACCAAAGTCTTCTCCAGCTCATTCTAATCCTGAAAGTAAAAAGCAAAATATTTCAAATTAAGCGAAAATTCGGAGTTGATATAAGTAAGTGGGCTATAAAAATTCAATTTATTAACTAACTTTTGTGATTCGTAAACTAACTTTTGCGAGTCGCAAATTAACTTTTGTGATTCGTGAACTAGCTTTTGTGACTCGTGAACTAGCTTTTGTGACTCGTGAACTAGCTTTTGCGACTTGTAAACTAGCTTTTGTGACTCGTGAACTAGCTTTTGCGACTTGTAAACTAGCTTTTGTGACTTGTAAATTAGCTTTTGCGACTCGTGAACTAGCTTTTGCGACTTGTAAACTAGCTTTTGCGACTTGTAAATTAGTTATAGAGACGTTGCACTGCAACGTCTCTACATGAAAAAATTATGCCGAAAAATCCTTAACCAAAACGTATTGACTCCGCATTAGGCTGCGAAGCCACCATCAATCTTTAGGTTCGCGCCAGTAATAAAGCTGGCTTCGGGACTGGCGAGATAGGAAACAAAACTAGCGACTTCATCGCTTTGACCGTAGCGTCCCAAGGCGATTATCCCTTTTGCACCTTCGGCAAAAGGGCCGTCTGCTGGATTCATGTCGGTGTCCACTGGGCCGGGTTGGACATTGTTAACTGTGATACCACGAGGGCCAAGGTCGCGAGCAAGACCGCGTGTAAAACTAGCGATCGCACCTTTGGTCAAAGCATAAACTGAGAGACCGCCAACAGGAACGAGATCACTGTTGACGCTGCCGATCATAATGATACGTCCGCCCTCGCCCATGTGACGCACAGCCTCTTGAGTTGCGACAAAAACGCCCTTGACGTTAACTGCAACGAGCCGATCAAAATCATCTAGCGAGAACTGGTCGATTGGAGCCATAGTGGCGACCCCCGCGTTGTTAACGAGGATGTCAAGACGACCAAAAGTTTTTACTGTCTCAGCAACGGCGTTTTTCACTGCTTCAACATCGGCACTGTCAGCTTGTATAGCCAAGGCTCGACCACCTGCTGCTTCGATAACGCGCACCACCTCTTCAGCTTTTTGTGGTGAACTGGTGTAGGTGAGGGCGACAGCAGCGCCATCATCCGCCAGACGTTTGGCGATCGCAGCCCCCAAACCGCGTGAGCCACCAGTGACTAATGCTACTTTTTCAATAAGTTTATTCGTCATAAGTACCTAAAAAAATTAATTACACATTCTTCAACTTCCCAGTCAGCTGTTGAGGCAATTTTGCAAGAATTGCGGGAGTTGTGAGGCGACACGCGAGTCGCCTTGGTATCAGGAAATTCTGCGTAAGCTTACATCATATTTATGGGGTCTATATCTATTGTTAAACTGACAGACGCCGGACAAAGTTGACGCACTTGTTCCCAATCTGGTAACTGTGGTAATGCATTGGGGGCAAACTTGAGTAATATTTGCCAACGATAACGATTTGCTACTCGTAAAATATTAGCTGGTGCTGGCCCCAATAGATCTAAACCTTGTTGTTGTGGTAATGCAGCTGCAATTAGCTGTGCGACATTTTGGACTTCAATGGGATCAAGGCTGCTCAGACGTAACAAAATTAACCTGCCATAGGGAGGATAATTCAGTGCTTGCCGTTGTTCTAATTCTGTATTGGTGAAAGATTGATAATCATGATTTTGCACCGTTTCGATCACTGGATGCTCTGGTGTATAAGTTTGCACAATTACCCTACCCGGTTCCTCACCTCTACCAGCCCTTCCAGCGACCTGCGCCAAAGTTTGAAATGCTCGTTCGCTAGCGCGATAATCAGATAAATATAGTAATCCATCGGCGGCGACAACTCCTACAAGCGTCACCTGTGGTAAATCTAATCCTTTGGTGAGCATTTGCGTACCGATTAATAAATCAGCTTCGCCGTTAGCAAATTGGGTGATTAAGGTACGATGGGCGCCTTTGGTGCGGGTTGTATCACTATCAAAACGAATAAAACGCAACTCTGGAAATTGCTTTGTTAATTCCTGGGCGACTCGTTGTGTCCCACTACCAAAGAATTTTAAGTAAGGTGAACTGCATTCGGGGCAATTTTTGGGATGCGATCGCGCATAATTACAATAATGACAGCGCAAAATTTGTGGCCCTTCTGCCTCAGTTTGGTGATACGACAGCGACACATCACAATGAGGACATTCCAACACATATCCACAATTGCGACAAGACACAAAAGTACTATGTCCTCGGCGATGGATAAATAAAATTCCTTGTTGATTTCGTTGTTTTAATTGTTGCAACGCATCTTGTAGCGATCTACTAAATATCGAACGATTTCCCTGCTGTAACTCTTGTCGCATATCCACAATTTCCACACTTGGTAAAGGACGCGAATGGATACGTTCTGGAAGCGAGAGATAGTGAGAGGTGTGGGGAGTGTGGGGAGTGTGGGGAGTGTGGGAAGAAAAATTACTTCCTTGTCCCCCTTGTCCGAATCTCCGCTCCCCGCTCCCCAATCCCCGCTCCCCGCTCCCCGCTCCCCGATCCCTAACCCTCACCCAACTTTCCAAAGATGGTGTTGCGGAACCTAAAAGTAGGGGACAATTTTCTAATTCTGCGCGCCACTGGGCGACGGTGCGGGCGTGATAGGTGGGGATGGGAGAATCTTGTTTAAAACTGTTGTCGTGTTCTTCATCTAATATGATCAAACCCAAGTTTGGTAAGGGAGCAAAAACAGCGCTGCGTGTGCCAATTACTACTTGGGGTTCACCTGTGAGCATTTGTCGCCAGGTGTCGTAACGTTCGCCTGCGGAGAGGGCGCTGTGGTAGACGTTAATTTTGTTACCAAACCGGGCGCGGAAACGATCAGTTAGCTGCGGTGTCAACCCAATTTCCGGTACTAAGACCAGAGCAGATTTACCTTGGGCGAGTAAAGGGGCGATCGCTTGCAAATAAACTTCAGTTTTTCCGGAACCAGTCACTCCATGCAAGAGAAGTATTGCATATCCTTTTATTTCTTTGATGGTAGACAATGCCTGGAATTGAGCTGCGTTTAAAGATTTTGGTTGATCTGCTGCGACTGTGGGTCCGTTTTCGCTGCGTAATATTTCCCTTTGTTGAATGACAATACAACCTTGATCTTCTAATTTTTTTAAAGTCGGGGTGGTTGTATTACAAATTTGTAAAAATTCATTTAGCCATAATTCTCCACCATGACGCTTTAACACTTCTAATATTTCTCGTTGGCGCTTGCTGAGATCTATAGGTGGTACGCTGACAGTCAATGTTACGATGAGTTTGGTCTGAGGTTTAGAGTATTTAGGCAGTTCCATGTAGGTTTCTACCCAACTGCGTTGGATTAATTGCTTTTTTGCCCTGTCAAAACCTTTGATTTGGCGTCTTAAGAATTTAAAGCTATAGTCGCCCTCAGCCTGAGATTGAAGAATTTTGAGGAGTTCACGGGCTGGCAAACTAAGAAATTCATCCGCACCATAGGGAATATTTTCTCTTTTGAGGCGCAGACGAGAATGCGATCGCCCCAACAAACCTGGTGGTAGAGCAGTGCGAATTACTTGAATAAAAGGAGTGTAATAGTAGTCTGAAACTCTTTCTAACAATTGCCAGTAGCTTGGTTGAAAAAATTTCGAGTGAATTATATCTTCTACATCCCTAATATTTTCAGCCGCAAGGTTAGTTGGAGGTTGTGCTAACAAACGAATAGCTATTCCTCCTACCTGTTGTCTGCCAAATGGCACACTTAAAATATCTCCTGGTTTTACTTCTAACCCTGGTGGTAATCGATAGGTATAGAGTTTTTCTTCCTGTTGTTGTGCTGTTCCATCTTCTTTAGTAATTCCTGGAAAGTCTACTAGCACTTCAACCCATTGATTTTTATTTATTCCCACATCATAAGACTGCCCTGATTGGGCTACGACCAAAGGAGGTAAATTTACATCATTTATATACATGGTTCCTCAATTTCTAGATATATATTTATCTCTCTTAGTTACGGGAAATAGTCCTTCCTCGTCAGACTAACTATCTATCTAAATGTCAATTAAAATGTAATTCGCAATACTTTCATCAGACATAATACTTGATAAGTTTCCTCTTATGTAATTCCAACCAAGGAATTAATTTTATCTACATGCGGTAACACTTATTGAAAACAGACTAGACAAAATTAATCTCTTGCATCTTTTCAAGTTGATTTTTCTCTCTATGGTGAATAGGCAAGAGTGCTTTTCTCCCTATTGATAGATATTAAACACTCTCAGTGTATGAGATGCTTCTAACTAGGCTATGGATTGCCATACCTTTTGCTGGGTAAAGTTACCAAAAATCCAAAAGACCCATTGATGAGATTGAAGGATGTTTAAAGAATAACAAGGCATAAAAAATTAGAACTATTAGAAAAACATATGAATATTTCATGATTAATTAATCTCTTAGAGTAAGTTTTATATTTGTTAAGTTTGAGCAATTTTGATTGAGAGTCTTTGACATAGTTTGTAAATAAGAAAAAAAAATGAGGAACCCATGAATAGTCGAATTAGCAATGCACGCGTCAATGCGAACAGCAAAAATATATGTAAGAATGTATCTGATTGTAACCAATAGCAAAAATAAATAGTGGTCTTTCCCTCTTGCTATCCTTAGTAAACATAGGTAATCATGAGCAAAGACTGTTATTCGGAATCGTCTTAAAAATTAGCGAAAAGCTTTTTGCTAGAAAACAGGTGCATTTGTCAACTTATAAAAATTAATGAAGCATCTTATCTTAAAGCAGCTGTCACTAAGTTATGTATCAAACCAAGCAACAATCCCTAACAGAAGCTATGACTATTGCTGAATTGGGAACAATGGAAATGATAGAAAATGCTGCCGTTAATGAAGAACAAATTCTGGAAGTTTTAAACGCAGTGGCAGATGAAGAATCCCCAATTGCAGAAAACCTGGAAATAGATGGACGCAATGTAGATGAAATGGCAGCAGCGCGTCCTTCTGGATACAATAAAACCGAGTACGATGATGCTGTGGGCGCGTTTTTTAAAGAAATGGCGCGCTATCCATTATTAAAACCGGATGAAGAGGTTGAATTGGCGCGGCGAGTGCGGTTTTTAGAAGAATTTAACGAAATTCAAGCTGCATTGCAAGAAGAACTAGGGCATCAACCTAATAAATCAAATATAGCAGCACATCTAGAAATAACAGAAAAGCAGTTAGAAAATCGTTTATATCAAGGTAGGGTAGCGAAACGCAAAATGATTCGCTCAAACCTACGTCTTGTTGTATCAATTGCTAAACGATATTTAAATCGTGGCGTACCTTTTTTGGATTTAATTCAAGAAGGCGCCATGGGTTTAAACCGGGCGACAGAAAAATTTGATCCAGATAAAGGATATAAATTTTCTACATATGCTTATTGGTGGATTAGACAAGCAATTACACGGGCGATCGCTAACGATGCTCGTACTATCCGTTTACCAATTCATATAGTTGAAAAACTAAACAAACTTAAAAAAGCCCAGCGAGAACTAAAACAAAGACTAGGGCGTAATCCTAACGAAATCGAAATGGCGGAAGCATTAGAAATTCCGCCCCAACAATTACGCCAACTTCAACAATTACGACGTCAAGCATTATCTTTAAATCACCGTGTCGGTAAAGAAGAAGACACGGAATTAATGGATTTATTAGAAGATGAAGACAACCAATCTCCAGAAGCAAAAATGAATGAAAGCATGATGCGTCAGGAGATTTGGGAAGTATTAGGTGACGTACTCACACCACGAGAAAAAGACGTGATTTCCTTACGCTATGGGTTAACTACCAGCGAACCCTGTACCCTGGAAGAAGTTGGTAACATGTTCAACCTGTCTCGCGAACGAGTACGACAAATCCAAAGTAAAGCCATGCGAAAATTGCGGCGTCCCCACATCGCCAAGCGGTTGAAGGGATGGTTGATTTAATTTGTCACTTGTCATTTGTCATTGGTTAAGAGTTAAAGAATTTGAACTCTTGACTATCGGCTTTGATTATGGACTAATGACTAATGACAAATGACGAATGACTAATGACTTCTAAAAGTAATTTAATAGTGCGTTTTGCCGAACCTGCTGACTGTGGTGCAATATTTGACTTAGTAAAAGCACTTGCAGAATACGAAAAATTATCTCATGCAGTGACTGGCAGTCCTGCCGCACTAAAGGAGCATTTATTTGGCTCCCCTAAATATGCTGAGGCTATATTAGCAGAATATACAGGGCAAGCTGTGGGGTTTGCCCTGTTTTTTCATAATTATTCAACATTCCTAACTAAGCCAGGAATATATTTAGAAGATATATTTGTTTTGCCAGAGTATCGAAGTCAAGGAATTGGCAAAGCACTTTTAATTAAAGTTGCTCAGATAGCCGTAGAAAGAGATTGCGGACGCTTAGAGTGGAGTGTTTTAGATTGGAACGAATCAGCTCAAGCATTTTACCGCCACATGGGGGCATCAATTTTAGATGAATGGCGAATTTGTCGTGTTATGGGTGAAGAGTTGAGGGAGTTGGGGATAGGGAAATAGGAGATAAAGGGGACCAGGGGGACAAGGGGGACAAGGGAGCAGGGAGTGTGGGGGGAATTATTTAACAAGTCTCTTACCCAATCCCCGTTCCCCAATCCCCGTTCCCCGTTCCCCAATCCAAGTATGACAGCCTGTCTTTTGACGAGGAAAAGCTGTGAAGCTGAGAATTAGTAAGGATTATGGACTTGCTAGTCCTTTTTGCAGAGGAAACACGGAATGAAAAAGATTTTGTCAGTGTTGCTGCTTGGCATCACAATCTTCACCTTCGCTTTTAATCGCCCTGCTTTAGCCGCAGATGCAGCTAACGGTGCTAAAATCTTTAGTGCTAATTGTGCTTCTTGTCATGCAGGTGGTAAGAACTTAGTGCAAGCAAATAAAAGCTTGAGCAAAAGTGATTTGGAAAAATATGGCATGAACTCACCAGAGGCTATTATTGCCCAAGTAACAAATGGTAAAAATGCTATGCCGGCTTTTAAAGCTCGTTTAAAACCAGAGCAGATTGAAAATGTTGCTGCTTATGTGTTGGAACAAGCTGACAAAGGTTGGAAGTAAAAAATCAAGGCTAGAGACTAAGAATTAGCTGAAACAGAAAGAACCCCCACGACTCACTCGAATGAGCGTGGGATGAATTTCGCGTTATGTGAAAAGTAAGAAATTGACAAAAATCAAAATCGCTGCATTGTGGTCACGGTGCATAACTGTTCCGCAAGAATCACACTTGTGGGTACGAGTAGACAACGATTTTTTAACTCTTGCCCCACAAACAGAACAGTCTTGACTAGTGTAGTGGGGTGCGACTGCTATTTGTCATAAAATCGAGCTATTGCAAGCCAAGCTCTATCAGCAGATGCTTGACGCGCCATTGAATTAAGCTTGTTAGCAAAATCAAATTCCTTGGCTAAAACAGCGCAAAGTTTTTGCAGGTCATTTTTACCAACATCCTTGTTATCAATCCAGTGTCTTAGAGCTTTGTTGCGAATAAACAAAGCAGTTCTAATGGCTTCATCTATTGAATTGTACTGACTTTGTTTACCTTTTAACTTAGCTTCTAAAACTAACATCGTTTGCATTGTCCCCTTCTAAATCGGGCAGGCTTAATATACCCGACGAATAGCCCTGTTTGCGTATCGAAAAAACCCAGAAGCCTGCCCGATTTAGATACGTGGAAGACCCTCATTTCGATCTATTGACGATAAATTAATGTTAGCATACTTGTGTTCATATATGCAACCCAATCATGAAAGAAATCAGATTAAGTATCAGAGTCCCATATCATGAAATGATGATTTTAGAAAAGTATGCAGAAAAAACAAAACGAACCAAGACTGACTTAGTTCGTGAATGGATTCGTTCGCTAGAAAAGCTTGACTGCACCTAAAGGTCGCACTCTTTGCATCCCACACCTAAAGGACAGGAATCGTTGCTACGCAACTGTCCTTTGTGGGCTTTCTGCTTTAATCAGTGTAAGGCGGAAGGTAGGTTACAAAATTTCCAATAACTGCGCCTCGCTCAACTGCGTAATTCCCAATGCTTTGGCTTTTGCTAATTTAGAGCCTGCGTCTTCTCCGACAACTAAATAGTCTGTTTTTTTACTAACTGACTCTGTAACTTTCCCACCTGCTTTTTGAATTAAAGCCTTGGCTTCATCGCGTTTCAAACTGGGAAGAGTACCAGTAATCACAAAAGTTTTACCTGCAAGTTTTTGATTGTCACCATCAGATGTAACAACTGTGGTGTCTTCTGTGGTGATAAATTGTAACCCTGCTGCTTGCAAGCGTTGAATTAATGTTTGATTGGCGCTGATACCGAACCATTGGTAGATGCTATCGGCGATTTCTGCACCAATACCGTAAATACCTTCAATGTCAGAAACTCGTGCTGTTTGTATCTGTTCAACACTTTTGAATTTCTCGGTTAATAATTGGGCTGTGACATTACCAACATGACGGATACCTAAACCATACAATACCCTTGACCAAGGTTGGTTTTTTGATTGAGCGATCGCATCTATAATTTTATCTGCCGATTTTTGACCCATTCTTTCTAAATCATATAATTTGTCGCTTGTCAAGTCATATAAATCGGCAACGGAATGTACCAATTCTTTATCAACGAGTTGATGTACCAGTTTTTCTCCGATACCGCGAATATCCAAAGCATCACGGCTTACCCAATGTTCTATTGATCCTTTGAGAATTGCAGCACAGGAAGTGTTGACGCAGCGAGTCACGGCTTCTCCCTTTTCCCGCACCACGGGTTGACCGCATACTGGGCAATGGCTAGGCATCACAAAGGGTTCTGTGTCTGGGGGACGAAGTTCTTTCAGGACACGCACGACTTCGGGAATGATTTCCCCGGCTTTGCGGACAATCACAGTATCACCGATGCGGATATCTAATTGAGCGATGCGATCGGCGTTGTGGAGAGTAGCGCGAGATACGGTTGTTCCTGCTAATTGTACAGGGTGCATTTCTGCTAGGGGAGTTAGTGCGCCTGTGCGTCCGACGTTGACGGCAATATTTTCTACACGGGTAGGTGCTTCTTCGGCTGCATACTTGAGTGCGATCGCCCACCGAGGAAATTTTTGTGTAAACCCTAGCTGTTCTTGCAATTTAAAAGAATTGATCTTTACTACTACCCCATCTGTCATGTAGGGTAAATTCAGTCGTTCTGTATCCCAGTGTTGGTAATATTCTGCTACTTCTGCTAAAGAAGCACATAATTTTTGATTGGGGTTAACGCGAAAACCCATTTTTTGCAATAACGCCAAAGCTTCCCACTGACTACTAGCAATACTCGCATCGTCCATACCAGGAATATGCAGCGTGTAGGCAAAAAAATCTAATCTTCTTTGCGCCACAATGCGAGAGTCTAATTGTCTGAGTGTACCGGCGGCGGCGTTGCGAGGATTAGCAAATGACGATTCGCCTGCTTTTTGCCTTTCTTCGTTGATTTGTTTAAATACATCTAAAGGTAAAAAAGTTTCGCCGCGCACTTCTACTCGTTCTAGTAAAGAAGTTACATGTAACGTCTCTACATTTAAGCGCAAGGGAATTGAACGAATTGTCCGCACATTTTGGGTGATGTCTTCACCCATGACTCCATCGCCTCTAGTTGCGCCTCTGATGAGAACACCATTTTCATAAGTCAAAGCCAAAGCATTACCATCTATCTTTAATTCACAAACATACTCTGCTGCTGTTTGTGAAGGTACTTGTCGCCGCCAGCGCTGATCCCAAGTCTGTAACTCATCGACATTAAACGCATTTTCTAAACTATAGAGTGGGATGTTGTGGCGAACCGAAGTAAACTGTGTAGCAGGTTTTTCACCCACACGTTGAGTCGGACTATCCGGTGTCACCAATTCTGGATACTGGGTTTCCAGGTTTTGCAGTTCTCGATACAACTGGTCATAAACTGCATCCTCCATCATGGGAGAATCAAGGACGTAGTAGGCATAACTAGCCTGTTGTAATAGCTGTCGCAATTCCTGGACTCGTTGTTTTACTTCCGCTTTTATCGGTTCCACCAAACGTATCTCCTTTCTCACCCAAACTATAGACTTCTTGTAGAAGTCGGAAAAAAGTTAAAGGAATTGTTGTTTCTTTTTACCCTTTATCTTTTGTACCCTTTAAATCCAAAATCTAAAATCCAAAATTGCCATCAATTCCTCCATTCGGTTGAATCTATAGAATGATGTGCTTATGTTAACGCCTTTGTAGTATGCTTGTAGTTTATTAATGCTAGGCGGTAGTTCACTATGACATCTGTATATGAATACAGCAAGCTTGCCAACGCAGAAGATGTGAAAAGATTAGGGGAAATCCTTGGTCAGTGTTTTATTGGCGCGCTAGAAGATCAAGAAAGTTACATTAACATTATTGGTGTAGACAATTTCCGTATCCTCCATCAAAAAGGACAAATTGCTGGTGGATTGGCAATTATTCCAATGGGACAATGGTGGGGTAGTCAGCGTATACCGATGGGGGGAATTGCTGCTGTTGGTATTGCTCCAGAATATCGTGGTACGGGAGCAGCTATCACGATGATCCAACACACTCTTAAAGAACTCCATGCTAGGAGTGTACCTATTTCTGTTCTTTATCCTGCCACTCAACGCCTCTATCGCAAAGCAGGATATGAGCAAGCAGGAAGTTTTTGTACTTGGGAAATTCCTTGTGAGACTCTCTCCACCACAAAACAATCACTTCCTGTTGTGCGAGTTGAATTTGATATTAAACTTTTGAATCAACTCTATCAGCAAAAAGCCAGATTGATTAATGGACACCTAGACCGATATCAAGCAATCTGGGAGAGTTTAAGCAAACCAGATGAAAAGGAAACAGTCTACACTTATTTAATTGGTTCGCTTAATCAACCTGAAGGTTACATTATTTTTAGCCAACACGTAACAGAAGATGGCACGATTTTGAGAATTAAAGATTGGGTATTGCTGACAACTGCGGCGTTACAATCTTTTTGGAATTTTATAGCCAGCCATCGATCGCAAATAAAAAAAGTACGATGGCGCAGTTCTGTTGTTGATTATCTAGGATTAGTGCTACCAGAGCAAACAACCAAAATCAAATCAACAATGCGCTGGATGCTGCGGGTGATTGATGTTGTTAAGGCGCTAGAGATGCGGGGTTATTCACCGGGAATAGAAGCTGAACTGCATCTAGAAATTCAAGATGATTTGTTTGCTGAAAATAACGGTAAATTTATTCTTGCTGTCTCTAATGGGCGTGGGGAAGTGACAAGTGGGGGTCAAGGCGAGTTACAGCTAGAGATTAAAGGACTAGCACCCCTCTACACAGGCTTATTTACACCCCAGCAGTTACAACTAGCCGGAAAATTGACTGCAACAGAATCAGCACTTCTTGCAGCTACACAAATATTTACAGGCGCATCTCCTTGGACGCCAGATTTCTTTTGAAAGTTGTCATTTGTCCTTTTGTTAATTCATTGACCAATGGCTAATGACCAATAACCAATAACCAATGACTAATGACTAAAATTCATCAAACATCTGGTCGCTGGCGCTTAGGACTAGCATTGTCGCTAGTGACTGTTTTTTTGTGGG
The DNA here is from genome assembly GCA_019359115.1 of Pelatocladus maniniholoensis HA4357-MV3. Taxonomy (GTDB): domain Bacteria; phylum Cyanobacteriota; class Cyanobacteriia; order Cyanobacteriales; family Nostocaceae; genus Pelatocladus; species Pelatocladus maniniholoensis. The sequence goes on along the minus strand of JAHHHW010000100.1, from coordinate 27,576 downwards.
GAATTCTACCAATCGCCTTATCAGTAACATTAGAAAAAATAGATGTATATACTATCACCTGGTTTCGTTTTTTTGTCGCGTTTGTTTTGCTAGCAATTTATTTAGGTGTACAGGGGAATTTACCTACATTCACACGACTACGTTCTACTTCTTGGAAATTGTTAGCGATCGCAACAATTTTCTTAGCTGGAAATTACATTTGTTTCCTGCAAGGCTTGATGTTAACTTCACCTTCCAACGCCCAAGTACTCATCCAATTAGCGCCTTTTTTCATGGGTTTGGGAGGTTTATTGATTTTCCGAGAACAATATACACTGGCTCAGTGGCTTGCTTTAGGAATTCTCAGTTTAGGTTTTATTTTGTTTTTTAACGAACAACTTTTGCAATCATTTCTAGGAATTTCTCAATCCACTAATTCCTCTCAGCTATATCTAAATTTTAACGGTTATAAAATTATTCTTCAGCCTTATCAAAAATATTTAATTGGTAGTAGTTTTATTGTACTAGCAGCAGTTACTTGGGCAGTTTATGCCTTAGCCCAAAAACAGTTATTAAAATCTTTACCTTCTACTAATATTATGTTGATTATTTATGGAGGTTGTACTTTATTTTTCTCTATATTTGCCAACCTCAAAATAATTTTGCTACTTGACTCTTTTCATTTCGGAATATTATTTTTCTGCGCTTTAAACACTCTCATTGCTTATGGTGCTTTTTCCGAAGCTTTGGAACACTGGGAAGCTTCACGAGTCAGTGCAGTATTGGCTTGTACGCCGATTGTCACTTTATTATCAGTAAGATTTGTATCGGTAATTGCACCTGATTTAATTGCTTCTGAACAATTAACTTTGGTAGGCATATTAGGAGCAATTTTAATAGTCACTAGTTCAGTAGCGATCGCCTTGAATAAACGCTAGTTAAATTTTATTTTCTAAGTACTTTTACTGTTGCATTAATCAAGTTAATAACATTCTAATGATGATGATTTGTATCACGTAAGCGAATGTTTTTGTTCTTTGATATGATGACATAGTTATCGTCAGCTAAAGGCTTCGATTGACATCTAGGTAAGTAACTCAACTTATCCAGTAGACTTGACAAAATTTCACGAACTGCGAAAAATCCAATAGATTCAGAGGCGCATCACAAAAACTAAAATCAAGGTGTAAAAATGACTACCACACCACACGCCTCGTCAACAAAATTACTGTGTATCGTCGAACAATGAATAGCTTGTTTGGTAAATGGATCAGCACCCTGAGAAAAAATTGGCTGTTGCTGATTCTCTCGACGGTGCTGCCAACATTTGGGCTGAGTTATTCAGCCTCAAGCGCAGAACGGATTTATGGTTCTTATTCGGCTATAGAACGTTCTGTGTCTGTGACAGCCTTAGAAAACTTCGCCACCAATGGCGTAGCAGATGAAGAATTAGCGGCTTACACCCAATTTCTGAAACCAGAACAGCTTCAGGAGTTGCGCCGAACATTAATTAGTCCGATCAAAGTTCATCCTGTAGCGGTGTCACAGTTTCTTTATACACCGCAGGGAGAATTTTTGCTCAAACGCTTGGGAGAAGTCATTAGAACGGAATCTCGCCAACCAGAACCAGGATTTCATGCTTTGCGTGCGGCGTTGATTTTAGCTGCCAATGAGCCAGGGGGCTTAACGCTATTAAATTTGATACGGAAGTATCCCAACCCCAGCATTCATGTTGACTTAGCGCGTACCCTTGGTATAGCAGCAGAACTGGAAAAAATGGTGAATGACAGCAAGCGCGCTGTAGAAGCAGTTTCTCAAAAATCAGCAACAGAAGCTGCTAGTATTCCGCCATCGTTTAATCTTTCGGAATTACCAGATGTACAGCGTCCGGGAAAATTTGGTGTAATCCAAGCCTCGTTGAAAAATGTAGACGGCGCAAGAGGGCGAGAAAGACTTTTGTTGAGTGATGTTTATCTACCCAAAACTCGCACCAAACTTCCTGTAATCGTCATTTCTCATGGATTAGGCACAGACAGCAGCAACTTTCAATACTTGGCTAAGTATCTAGCTTCCCACGGTTTTGCTGTCATAGTTCCCAATCATCCAGGTAGTGACACTCAACAATTGCGATCGCTACTTAACGGTAGTGCAAAGGAGATAGCACAAGCGGACGAATTTTACAACCGTCCCCTGGATATAAAATATATACTAGACCGCCTAGAGAATGATCCTAAGTTTAAGAATCGACTTAACTTACAACAAGTCGGTGTAATTGGACAATCATTTGGTGGTTATACAGCTTTAGCTTTAGCTGGCGCCAAGATTAACTTTGAACAACTCAACAAAGACTGCAATCCAAAAAGACTCCAGCAAACTTGGAATATGTCTTTGCTATTCCAGTGTCGCGCCTTAGAATTACATGGCAACAAATATGGTATTAACTATAACTTGCGGGATGAGCGAGTCAAAGCTGCGATCGCAATTAATCCAATCACCAGCAGCATATTTGGTGAAGCGGGCTTAAGTCAAATTAAAATTCCGGTCATGATCGTTGCTGGGAGTGATGATACTATTGCACCAGCTTTATATGAACAAATACAACCCTTCTCCTGGATTACCTATTCTCACAAGTATCTGGTTGTGCTTGCTGGTGGGACACATTTTTCTAGTATTGGCGAGAGTGGTAATTCTTCTAAACAAATACCATTACCTTCAAACTTAATTGGAGATGATCCTAGACAAGCACGTCTTTATATCAGCATCTTGAGTGTACCTTTTTTGCAAACTTACGTGAGTGGCATGTCAAAATACTCTCCCTATTTAAATGCTGCCTATGCTAAATCTATTTCTAACCAGAAGATGAGCTTGAGTCTGATTGAGTCTTTGACTCCAAACGAACTAGCAAGAGCTACACAAAAATAATTATTATACCGCTAACGGTTTAAACCGTTAGCTAATAGCACAAGTCGTCTTCAGACGACTTCATAAAATCAAGCCCACAAATTGGCTTGTAGAGACGTAGCATTGCTACGTCTCTACATCTGGTGGAATGACGAAAAATCGTTGATGAGAGATGTCACCCCTGATTCGCCAGCTGCATCCTCAACAGAAGTCGGGGATCTTGAACTTTGTGTTTGTGATTCGCACAAACCTTATGATAAGCATAAATTAATCAAGATGTTTTTACAATTTTAAATAACTAATAACAAACTTTAAAAATTGACATTTTACAAATGTAGTGCATCCAGATAAAGATTAAATAAGTGAGCATAATTACCCCAAAAAATTGTTGGAGGCAAGCAATGGTTGCACTAACTGATCGTGAGAATACAAAATCGCCAGGTCGCTTGACTACACAAACGATTGAGATTGGATCGCAAACGATCGCTATTCGTTCTCTAGATTGGGATCGCGATCGCTTTGACATTGAGTTTGGATTGCAGAATGGCACAACTTATAATTCCTTTGTGATTAGAGGTGAAAAAACTGCACTAGTTGATACTTCTCATCGCAAATTCCAGGAATTATACTTAGATGCTATCAAAGGCTTGATTGACCTCTCAACCCTGGATTACTTAATTATTAGCCATACTGAACCGGATCATAGTGGTTTGGTAAAAGAAGTATTGCAGTTAGCACCTCAAGTCACAGTAGTCGGGGCAAAAGTTGCGATTCAATTTTTGGAAAACATGGTACATCAGCCATTCCAATCTTTAATTGTCAAGAATGGCGATCGCTTGGATTTAGGCAACGGACATCAGTTAGAATTTGTCTCTGCTCCCAATCTTCATTGGCCAGATACCATTTTTACCTACGATAGTAAAACCCGCATCCTTTATACTTGTGATGCTTTTGGGATGCATTACTGTGATGACTATACTTTTGACGAAGATCGAGAATTACTAGAAAAAGACTTTAAATATTACTATGATTGCCTGATGGGGCCAAATGCCCGTTCTGTGCTGTCTGCAATCAAGCGGATGGAAAAACTAGATGTTGGGATGATTGCTACAGGACACGGGCCTTTATTGCAACACTACCTGTCAGACTGGGTAAGTTCCTATCAAAAATGGAGCCAGGAACAAGCAAAAGCAGATACCTTTGTTGCCCTGTTTTACTGTGAAGATTACGGATATAGTGACCAATTAGCAAGAGCGATCACTCATGGAATTACAAGAAATGGTGTCGCAGTTGAACTGGTAGATTTAAGTACTGCTGAACCCCAAGAAGTTCGAGAATTCGTGAGTCAAGCAAGTGGTTTAATTATTGGAATGCCATCTCAATCTGATCAAAATGCCCATGCAGCTTTAAGTACTATTCTCGCAGCTGCTCACAATAAACAAGCAGTAGGGTTGTTTGAAACTGGTGGTGGGGAAGATGAACCAATATATCCTTTGCGGAATAAATTTCAAGAAATCGGACTGACTGAAGCTTTTCCGCCGATTCTGATTAAAGAACCACCGACAAAAGTAATAGAACAAATGTGTGATGAAGCGGGAACTGATATCGGACAATGGTTAATGCGCGATCGCACGATTAAACAAATCAAAACCCTAGATAATGACTTAGAAAGAGCATTAGGAAGACTTAGTAGTGGACTCTATATCATTACTGCCCAAAAAGGCGATGTTAATAGTGCTATGTTAGCTTCTTGGGTGATGCAAGCAAGCATGAATCCTTTAGGAGTCGCCATTGCAGTTGCCAAAGATCGGGCTATTGAATCTTTGTTGCATATAGGCGATCGCTTTATTCTCAACGTCTTAGAGGAAGACAACTATCAAAGCTTAATGAAACACTTCCTCAAGCGTTTCTCTCCTGGTGCAGATCGGTTTGCAGATATCAAAACTTACGCCGCTAGCAATGGCTGTCCCATTTTGGCAGATGCCTTAGCATACATGGAATGTGAAGTCACAACCCGCATGGAGTGCAGCGATCATTGGATTATTTACAGCAGTGTCCACACTGGTAGAGTCGGCAAACTAGACACCCTCACCGCCGTTCACCATCGTAAAGTGGGAAACCATTATTAACACGGGTGTAAGAGTATAAGGGTCTACACCCTAAAACCAGTATTTTTTGAGCAAAGTGTAAAAAACCTACACCTCTGAGCTACACCCATCTCGACAAGTTAGCTTCATCGGAGTCATTATAATGATGCAATTGCTGAAAGATTTGCCAGTCAAACCTGTAAAACGAGAAAGTTGGTTGAATTTGGGACGGATTGTACAAGCACTGGAACTAATTCAGGATTTAATTGTGATTTCTTTATGCATCGGGCTATTTAGCTTTATGGTGCTGCAAATCTGGACTATGTTCCTTTCTTTGATTCCCCCGATTTACTCCCACACTGTGACGGCAGATATTCTGTCATTGCTGATTTTAGTAGAGTTATTTCGTCTGTTGATTATTTATTTGCAAGAGCAACGGGTTTCAATTGGGGTTGCTGTGGAAGTCTCGATTGTTTCTGTACTCCGAGAAATGATTGTCAGAGGTGTACTAGAAACTACGTTTGTGCAAGTTTTGGCTGCTTGTGCTTTTTTGCTGGTGTTGGGTGCATTGATGGTTTTGAGAGTATGGCTTCCTCCAACTTTTGAAGGTATTGATCCTGAACAAGAAGTCTCGAAGCGTTACAAAAAACGTCTCGCCCAAGAGATTAATAGTCATTCTAATTTTTGAATGTTCCCCTTTCCCCATTCCCCATTCCCTCCACTAATAATATGTCTCTCTCAACTGTAACCTCAACAGTCAGTCACCCTCGTGATGTTCAAGTTGCTCTAATTGGTACTCGGACTTTGGTTTTGCGATCGCGTACTTGGGAACGTCTCAAGTTTGAGGTTGAATATGCTCGCCAAAAAGGTACTACTGCTAATTGTTATTTGATTAAAGCTGATCGCACTGCTTTGATTGATCCTCCGGGTGAGTCTTTTACTCAGATTTTTTTGGAAGAATTACACAAACACCAAGATTTAACTCGCTTAGATTACATTATTCTCAATCATGTCAATCCTAATCGGATGGCGACTCTCAAAGTCTTGATAGAACATGCACCCCAAGCCAAGATTATTTGTTCTAAACCTGGTGCTAATGTTCTGAAAAATACTTTTGCTGATTGGGAATCAAAAATCCAACTTGTTCGTTCTGAAGATACTCTGGATTTAGGTGAGGGACATCAACTGCAATTTGTGACTGTACCAACTCCCCGATGGGCAGATGGAATGTGTACTTATGATGTTGCTAGCCGTATTCTTTATAGTGATAAGTTATTTGGGGTACATGTCTGTAACGATGTCTTATTTGATGAAGATTGGAAGCAACTCGATGGCGATCGCCGTTACTATTTTGAATGTCTCCACGCTACCCAAGCCAAACAAGTAGAAATAGCTTTAGACAAATTAGCACATCTCAAAGCAAAATATTACGCCCCTGGCCATGGCCCTGTTGTTCGTTACAGTGTTAGTCGTTTTACTTACGATTATCGCCAATGGTGTCAGGAACAAAAAACCCAGGAATTGCGAGTGGCGTTGCTTTATGCTTCTGCTTATGGTAGTACGGCAAGTTTAGCCCAGGCGATCGCTCAAGGGTTGATTCAAACTGGAGTTGCAGTGGAATCGATTAACTGCGAATTTACAGAACCCAGTGAAATTACTCGTGCAATTGAAGCTTGTGATGGCTTTATTATCGGTTCTCCCACTTTAGGCGGCCATGCACCTACCCAAATTCAAACGGCTTTAGGAATTATCCTCTCGGCGGCGGCGAAAACCAAATTAGCGGGTGTGTTTGGTTCTTATGGTTGGAGTGGAGAAGCAATTGATCTGATTGAAAGTAAACTTTTAGATGCCAATTATCGCTTCGGGTTTGAAACTATCCGCGTTCGCTTCAGCCCTACTGAGTTTATTATGCAACAATGCCAGGATGCAGGAGCGGAATTTGCCCAAGTCTTGAAAAAGAAAAAGAAACTCCGCACTTCTCGCCAAGCATTAACGGAAGCACAAGTAGATCGGACAGAGCAAGCTGTTGGACGGATTATTGGTTCGCTGTGTGTTTTCAGTACCCGACGTGGTGATAGCCACAGTGGAATCCTCACCTCTTGGGTATCTCAAGCTACCTTTAATCCTCCTGGTTTGATGATTGCGATCGCTCAAGATCAAAATGCAGATGCGATGATTCATCCTGGCGATCAATTTGTTTTGAATATTCTCAAAGAAGGACGTGACCTCAGACGCTACTTTTCCTACTACAATACTCCAGGTGACGATCCTTTTGCTCAGTTAACAACCACAACAGCTAACAACGGTTGTTTAATTCTTAGCGATGCCCTAGCCTATTTAGAATGTACCGTGCAACAACGAACTGAATGTGGCGATCGCTGGTTAATTTATGCCACCGTAGACAAAGGCGAAGTGTTGGAACCAACAGGTGTCACCGCTATTCAGCATCGCAAATCCGGTAGTCATTATTAATACAGGACGGACGATAGAAAGGCCCCTGACGGTTCGTTATACAGTCCGAGACTCATCAACGTTGCGGTCTGGGTGACACGCAGCCCATGGTTCAAACACCAACGGAACAGATCGCCGTTACGCGTCGGAAGATAAAAGCCCGACCCCGTGAACTCTGGAGCTGCTCCGATCAACGCCTTTAAGTCTTCATTGTTTTCGCCAACAGCGTGACCCAGGAAGCCAATTTCGGTGGCGTAGCCCGATACGCGCCCATCATACTCGACAAGTGTTGCTGTACCCCGCTCAACAGCTCCCTTTAGTTCGCCCGCCCGATCATGACCGTGAATGCGATCGCAGAGTTGATTACACGCTGTCAGGTCGGTTTCAGTCACCGGACGAACGGTGCGACTAGGTATCTTCAAGCCAAGCGCCTGTCCTTGAAGGTTCGCTAGTGGCTCGCGCACATCGAAGCCCAGTTTTGCATACAAGCAAAGCGAGCGGTTGTGATATGCAGCTTGAAGGAGCCGCACCCCAGCGAACCGTTTTTCGCGTGTCCTTTGTAAAACATGTTCCATCAAGCGGCGACCAACCGACTTGTTTTGCGCGGCGGGGTCTACCGTAATGGGGCCAATCCCGGCGATAGTGTCACCTTCCCATAAAAAGTTGCTACCGATAACGCGTCCGTCCTCAGTCTCAGCCACGACTGAATAAACCGCCGGGTTCGCTAAAATTTCGGTCAGCATTTGTACCCCATACTCCGCAGAAGGAAGGTCAGGTACGAAGCCGTGCTGTTCCGCAATGTCACGGAACCCTTGATACAGAATTGTGCCACACTTGAGTGCGTCGTCGGGTCGTCCCCCACGCAGTATCACCGAAGATGTTTGTTCTAATACTTTGTCCATGATGAAAAACCTTTCCAATGTTCCGTTCGCAATTTTACGCGAATTGGGAGGTAGAGACGTAGCATTACTCTGTCAAGTTTGAATTAAGGGTTTGTAGTAAGCAATGCGCGTGCTTAAAAAATAAGGACTTAAGTCCTTACTACGAACTTTCTTATCCATAAATTTAAACTTGACTTGACAAGACCTCTTGCAAAAATATTTTTACCCCACCCTAACCCTAAGCGTAAACGGGGAGGGAACTAAATCTTCCCCCCGTTCACGGGGGGATTGAGCAGGGTGGTTTCATACAAGCAGAGAAAAATTAAAATCTTCTTTTAAAGCCTCTCCCCTTAATAAGGGGAGAGGTTTGGAGAGGGGTAAAAATCTATGCTTCAAAACGAGAAATACAGACTTCCATATTTTTCTTTTTTCGTATGAAACCACCCTGCCGTTCACGGGGGGATTGAGGGGGGTTCATTCGACTTTTGCAAGAGGTCTACAGAGTAATGCTACGTCTCTACATTGTTTCGGAGATGTCTATTGTGAATGCATTAGCTTACATTGTGAATGCATCGGCTTACCAGCTGTATGATACTATAAGAACTCTGAGTGTACTCAATTACAATGCCTAATCTCCGTCGTTACACGCAGGTTTCAGTATTTATTTTTCATCTGTGTTTTTCTGCATTACTGTTTTACAACCACAAACAGGTAGCAGCTACCGTTAGCTTACCTTTACGCACCAAAAAAGCTATGGTGGTGTCTGCAAATCCTTTAGCGAGTGACGCAGGTTTGCAAATGTTACGTAAAGGTGGTAATGCAGTTGATGCAGCTGTAGCGACGACTTTTGCGATTTCTGTGGTGGAACCGTTTTCGGCAGGAATTGGCGGCGGTGGCTTTTTGCTGTTTCGCGATGCTAAAACTGGAGAAATTAAAGCTTTAGATTTTCGTGAACGCGCACCCTTGAAAGCAACAAGAAATATGTATTTGGATGCTCAGGGTAAGGTGCGTCCAAATTTGAGTATCAATGGTCACTTGGCAGTAGGAACACCAGGAACGGTGGCAGGACTGTACGAAGTGCATCAACGTTATGGTAAGTTACCTTGGGCAGAAGTTGTCAAACCTGCGATCGCTCTTGCTAAAGATGGATTTATTCTGAGTCCTCAAGTAAGGTTGCGTTCTATACCAGAGTATGAAAACCGTAAGCAAGTAATTCTTAGTAACCCAGCCGCACGAGCAATTTTTACTCGCAATGGGGAATTTTATCAACCTGGAGAAAAACTGGTACAGCGTGACTTAGCAAAAACATTAACAGCAATATCTCAGAATCCACGTAGTTTTTACACTGGAAATATTGCTCGTGCTATTGCTGCTGACATGGCAAAAAATGGTGGTTTGGTAACTCTGGAAGATTTGAAATCTTACAAACCAATCTGGCGCACTCCTGTTTGTGGTAATTTTCGTCAAGCACGAGTTTGTTCAATGCCACCTCCTTCTTCTGGAGGTGTACATTTATTAGAAATATTAAATATTATCGGTTCTACCAATTTAAAATCTTTAGGTTGGCATCATCCTGATGCAATCCATCTGATGGTGGAAGCAATGAAAATTGCTTATGCTGATCGCTCGAAACTTTTAGGCGATCCCGATTTTGTCAAAGTACCTGTACAACAATTGATTAGCCCTGGCTATGCCCAACTGCGGCGATCTGAAATTATGATGAATAGGGCTAGGGCTGCAAAGGAAATTGAGCCTGCTACTATGAAAATGTTAGAACAGAATCTTACTCCTCAACCTGTTCTTCGCAAGCAAAAGCAAGGACTCATCCCCTCTACTAACAATTTTCTTACTACTGGCAACACACAGGAAACATTCTATCAACCTCGTTACGAGTCTTCAGAAACAAGCCATCTTAACGTTGTCGATGCACAACGCAACGCCGTCAGTCTGACTTTTACTGTTAACTTGGGGTTTGGTGCTGGTGTGGTTGCAGAGGGGACGGGAATTGTCCTCAATAACGAAATGGATGATTTTGCTGCTGCGCCAGGAGTACCGAATGCTTTTGGTTTACCGGGTAACGAAGCTAATGCGATCGCAGCACGCAAAACACCTCTATCCAGTATGACTCCCACCATTGTCACAGAAAATAATCGCCTGCGCCTAGCAGTGGGTGCGCCTGGTGGGGGGACAATTATCACCCAAGTGTTGCAAGTCATCCTGAATGTATTAGAGTACAACATGAATGTCGGTGAAGCTGTTTCTGTCCCCCGCATTCATCATCAATGGCTTCCTGATGAATTACGAGTCGAACCTTTTGGTTTAGATACCCTCACTTTGGCAGAATTACAGCGTCGGGGACACAAAATTAAACAAATTCAACCTTGGGGAAATATTAACGCGATCGCAGTTACGTCTGACGGAAGTTTAGAAGCAGCAGCCGATCCGCGTGGTGAAGGAGCGCCGAGAGGATATTAAAATCAGGGGATCGGGGATTCTCCAATGACAAATATAGCACTTCTCACTCGATTGCAATACAGTCGGAACCCCACCCCTTAATCCCCTCCCCGCTTGCGCTTAGGAGATTAAGGGGTGGGGTACGTATTGGACACAACCGAGAACTGCTAGATTAAACTTGTCTTCTAAAAATTACCATCTCAGTACCGACAACTGGGTTACGCGCTACTAACCGATTTTGTGAGTCGGTAATTTCGAGATGGGTAAAGTCCAGTTCTTGAGAACGTTGGAGAATTTCGGTTGCGAGTTTATTCTGTTCGGATTCGGTGAGGGTGTACCAATCGTCGCTAATTTTGATATCCAAACTGCTAGTAAGAAAATTAGCTTGGATCGATTTTACAAGTCCAGAGGCAAAGCGATCGCTAACTTCTGCTACTTGATTTTCAATCGTTGCAATTAGAATCTGTTCTGGTGTTAATACTATCGTTGGTGCTGGTGCTGGTGCTGGTGTTGGAATTGGAGTTGGAGTTATTTCTGGTTCCGGTTCTGGTTCTTTTGTGACTTCCTCTGGTATTGGTGTGGGTTCCTCTTCTACAGATGGTGGTGTTTCTGTTATAGTTGGTTCTTCCAACGGTGATGGTTGTGGAGATGGGGAGGTCACAGGAGTGGGGGAAGTAGGGGGAGTAGTTGCAATTTCGGTGGGTTTACCTTTGAAAACGCTGGAAGTAGTCCAAACTAAGATGACAGCAAAAACTGCGATCGCTCCTGTCAAAGCTGTATCTGATAACTTTGCTGAGATATTTGCTGGTAAAAAAGAGCGGATTTTAGCTAACAGTCTATTCCACCAGTTGGGAGATACATCACCAGGAGGGGACTGTGTTTCTAGTTTGTCTACTGTCGTTTCTAACAGTGCGATCGCGCCTTTGAGAATTTGGATAGTTTTAGTCTTCCAAAAAGACTGTCCTCTTTGGTTGTTTCTTTGGCGAGGTGTATTTTCCTGCGGTTGCGGTGAAGAAGATGGTTGTGAATTCTGATTGTCCTGTGACATGGAACTTTCACTCAGAGCAGCGAATCAAAGACTGAATGTTGTAGCTGCAACCTCCCCAGCCTTAATGTATCATTTCAATGCTTGCGCTAAACTGACCTAATTAATGATTTTTGTCAAAGATGAAACTCAAACGTCGTAAATTTTTATTTTTAGGTGGACTCAGTGCGATTGGCACAGTATATTTAGCTAGTCTGAAGCATCAAATTTTTAGTCAAAACAGTGATCAAATCTCACAGGCTACAGCTGCTATTCCATCTACCAAAAAAGATTTATTATTGCGCTTTGTTTCTGTAGCAGATACGGGTACAGGTGCAAAAGGGCAGTATGCTGTAGCTAAAGCGATGGCTAATTATCACAGTAAAAATTATTATAATTTGGTTGTCTTGGCAGGAGACAACATCTATACCAACGGTGAAATTGAGAAAATTAATGCAGTCTTTGAACGTCCCTATGCTCCATTACTAAAAAAAGGTGTAAAATTCCAAGCTGCTTTAGGAAACCATGATATTCGCACTGTGAATGGAGACTTGCAAGTTAAATATGCAAGCTTTAATATGCGAGGGCGCTACTATACATTTCGCCGGGATAAAGTACAATTTTTTGCTCTAGATACTAATAGTAATGCTGACTGGATTAACCAGCTAAATTGGTTGGAAAAAGAGTTAAGCCAAAGTAATGCTACCTGGAAAATAGTTTTTGGTCATCATCCCATTTATGCATCAGGTGTTTATGGCAGTAATCCTGATTTTATTCAAACTTTTACTCCCTTATTTCAAAAATATGGTGTGCAACTTTATATCAATGGACATGAACATCATTATGAACGTACCCGCGCCATCAATGGCACAACTTATTTAATTTGTGGGGGTGGTGCAGGTACTCGTCCTGTTGGTAAAAATGAATGGACTGAATATTCTGCGGAAAAGTTGAGTTTTGCAGCTTATGAAGTGTTTTCAGATCGAATAGAAGTGAGTGGTATAGATACAGCAAACCGTGTTTTTGATCAAGGTATTATTCCATTGAAATCGGCTTGATTAAATAAGTTGGTGAGGATAAACAGAACACGAGTTATGAAACGTGAATAATATTGAAACTCTCCCAACAATAGTATTCTTAAATCATTCGTGAACAACAAGAACCCCGACTTCGCAAGAATTGTCGGGGTTCTGAGCTTTGCGATTCGCTATAGTTAAATATATTGAGGCGTTAATGCTTAATATTATCCCAGAAAGTCACAAAGAAATTTTGGCAATTCACCAATTAATTACAGAAGCTTTTGGTCAAGTCAAGGTAGCTGAACTTGTAGATATTATTCGTAAATCCAAAAATTTTATCCCTGAACTGTCATTAGTAGCAGTAGAAAATGAAGAAGTCTTAGGACACATTCTTTTTAGTCAGATTATCATCGAAACACCTAACCAAACTATTCCATCACTGGCGCTAGCACCACTAGCAGTAAAATCATCACATCAGCGCCAAGGTATTGGTAGCAGACTGGTGGAAGTGGGTTTGTCAAAATGTCGTGAATTTGATTATCCTATGGTTATAGTTGTTGGGGAACCAGCCTATTATCAACGCTTTGGCTTCCAAACAGCAGGTAAATTTGGTTTGCGATCGTCCTTATCTTTTCCTGATGAAGTGTTTATGGTGCTGGAGTTACAACCTGCTGCTTTGAGGAATATTACTGGAATTGTGCGTTATCCTGCATATTTTCAAGATGTTTAATTAGAAAGAGAAGTAAAAATTCAAAACTCAAAAAAGAATTTATATACTTTTACCTTTCTAATTTACTAGCCACAATTATCTCAACTCTATTGTTACGTGGCGGAGCGTATGCAGATCAAACTGCCTAAGAATTTATTTTTATACACTTGGACGCCAAAAAACGCACTGTCTCTGCTGTTCTGAAAAATTGGCTGCTAGTGATAGCAAGTCTTCGCCAGGAAGAGATGATTTACAATAAAAAGGATATTGAGGTTGTCTACTTGTGTAGTCAAAGAAAATTGTAAATCTATCTTGATCTACAGGAAGTTTACCTCTATGAAAAACTTGCGAAGTCGTAGCAAAAACTACTGTTCCAGCTTTCCCTGTACATGATTTCCATGAGGATTGTGATAAAGCTTTCTGCAAATTTTTTTCTTGAATATAACCATGTTTATATCCTAATGAATGAGCTACATTCGAGGTCAAAGATAGTGGGATATATTGAAAAGGACCACAATTCTCATCTATATCATTCAAGTACACAATGACTTTGAGAATTTTTCTGTCTTCTACATCTATATGCCATAGTCGAGATTTTCGCTCAACCGAATTGGCAAGATCTCTGCGAAAATATGCTCCATGATAGGCTACAGGTAAACCAATATAATTCTCAACTATATTGAGTAAACGTTTTTCCAGCCCCCACATAAATATTTCTGGATACTGCATCATTTGTTCAGGACTAGCATGAACAACATATTCATTTTCTTCTTCAGAAATATTGGGTATTTCTGGCATCAATTTTTGTGCTGCCAAAAACATTTTATCTGTATGCGGAATAGATAGGGCTTCTAGTGAAGTTACCACTACTCCTTCACGCTTGATAGATTCCACTAAATTTAAATCAGCTTTTGAAAGCACAGGTAAATTTGGCAAGTGCTGTTCAAGTGCTGCTTGATAATGCCGATCAGCTTGATTTTGTAAGAACGAAATTTGATACACATTCTTTAAAATGTGATTTCTTATCTGTTTAACAATTGTGCTCATAATTTCAATTATTTACTTTTCCAAAAAAGCGAGTATACATAATTATTTTTCGTCAAAGTTGCCAGATGGTAAAACAGAAGGGGTTTTTGGAGTTAATACTTATTTTGACATCGGTATTTATTTTTTCATTATACTTAGTTCTGCTGTATTGTAAGTATTATTCAGTGTATTTGTCTAATAAATTATCATAGGTTTTATCAAAAATTTATCATCGCTTTACAGAGAAAAAGTAAGTAATTACCGTATCATAGTAAAATTAACCATAGTGATTTTAAAACAAGCAATTAGTACATGAAATTTTAGGAAAAGTTTATATTTTTTCTGTATAACCTAATTTAGGTGGCTAAAATAAAGCTACTTGCTGGATATATTGTTATCTTATTTGCAGAGATAAAAAATCTGAGAAATTAAAGGAGCTTTGAAAATATCTTGAAAAGTCAAAAATAAAACTATACAAACTCATCATAGAAAAAGAAACTTGTCAAATATAGGCTGTTTGACTTCAGACTAGTCTCAAGTCTGGTATATGCTACAGGCAGAGTGGTATAAATTCCTGATTTTGCCCTAAAAAATTGCTTTTAGGACTTACACGGCGAAAAATGCGGCTAACAATCATTCTCATTATACTATTAGTACTGACTGCATGTACTACCAGTGTACTTGCACCACCTAGTCAGTTAGTGGAAAAAGCGATCGCACTTCAGTTACAGAAAACCCAACAGCAACTCAACCAACAGCTGGATCTCGATTTCCAGGGGTTTCAAATTAACCACCTGTCAATTACCCAAGAAAAACCTTTAACGATCCAAAATCTCATCACCTACCAAGTCCGTGGTACTTACAATCTAATCTTCAAGCTACCAAAACGAAAATTAACACAATCAGACAAACCGTTTGAAGTGTATCTACAACTGCAAAAAGAGGGTAAGACATGGCGCTTACTGCTTCGAGAACAGAGTCGAAAAGACGCTGAAACTGTTTGGCACAGTTATTTAATACAGTAGTGTTTTGTGTCAAACATACATAATATGATTTACAAGGAGTATGTAGACATAAAACCTCTTGACAATTGAGCCTTGACCCTTGACCAATGACTAAATCAATTCGTGTAGTTGCCCGTATAATTGCTTATCCAGAAAAAGTTGAAGAACTCAAAGCTGTTTTTTTAGAATTAATTGAGCCTACCCGACAGGAGAATGGTTGTATCAAGTATGAGTTGCTGCAAAACCAGTCTGATCCTACAGAATTTACCTTTGTGGAAGAATGGGCTTCTCATGAAGCGTTAGATGCTCATCTTGCTTCAGCACATATTCAGACAGCAGTAGCTAAACTCAAAGATTTGGTTGCTAGTGACGTAGATATCCGTCGCTACAGTCTGCTAGCTTGAGTGAAGTTAACATCATGCAAGCTTTGATTTGGGGTATTATTCAACGTGCGATCGCCAGCTGAAAGCATGTTTAAAAAATAAATTTCTAAGATACAAGCACCTGTGTCTTCATAACCGGGATTATCTTTTTTATACCTTGACTTGATATTAAGGCTTAAAGTTAGAACATTAAGGCTTAAAGTTACAGCATTAAGGCTTAAAGTTACAGCATTAAGGCTTAAAGTTACAGCATTAAGGCTTAAGATTAAAGCGATCGCTGTTGACTACTCAATGCAAAACAAATCTCACAAGAGCGATTGCGATCGCTAACTCACTTTTGGGTGCTGTTTTTTTCCTTATTGATTTTTTTGGCTAACGATCACTTGACTTTTAAGACAGTCGCTACATCTTGATTTTAGCCATGTTCCTTAATTAAACGTCACCACAGAACGAATCGATTCACCCTTGTGCATTAAATCAAAAGCATTGTTAATCTCTTCAACTGGCATGACATGGGTAATCAAATCGTCAATATTAATTTTACTCTCCATGTACCAATCGACTATTTTCGGTACATCTGTACGTCCCCTAGCGCCACCGAAAGCTGTCCCTTTCCAAACACGTCCAGTTACAAGTTGAAACGGACGGGTGCTAATTTCTTCACCTGCACCAGCCACACCAATAATTACACTTACACCCCAACCTTTGTGGCAACATTCTAAAGCTTGGCGCATGACTTTGACATTACCAATACATTCAAAACTGTAGTCAGCACCACCTTTAGTTAGATCAACTAAATAAGCGACTAAATCACCTTCAACTTCTTTGGGGTTCACAAAATGCGTCATCCCAAATTTTTCTGCTAAAGCGCGTCTATTGGGGTTGATATCTACCCCGACAATCATATTTGCTCCCACCATCCGCGCTGCTTGGACGACATTTAAACCAATACCACCCAAGCCAAAAACTACTACATTCGCTCCTGGTTCTACTTTTGCTGTATTGATGACTGCACCAATACCTGTTGTGACGCCGCAGCCAATGTAACAAACTTTATCGAAAGGTGCATCTTGGCGAATTTTAGCAACAGCAATTTCTGGTAGTACTGTATAATTAGCAAAGGTAGATGTACCCATGTAGTGTAGAATTTTCTTACCACCAATAGAGAAGCGACTTGTACCATCAGGCATGACACCCTTTCCTTGGGTGGCGCGGATGGCTTGGCAAAGATTGGTTTTGAAACTGAGACAATATTCACACTGACGGCATTCGGGGGTATAAAGGGGTATAACATGATCCCCTGGTTTGACACTGGTGACACCTTCTCCCACTTCGACAACAACACCAGCGCCTTCGTGTCCTAAAATTGCAGGGAATAATCCTTCTGGATCTTTGCCAGAAAGAGTGTAAGCATCTGTATGACAAACTCCACTGGCTTTGATTTCTACCATGACTTCCCCAGCTTTGGGGCCTTCTAGTTGTACACTTTCAATAGTCAAAGGTTTGCCTGGTTCGTAAGCCACTGCTGCTTTTACTTCCACGATCGCTCTCCTGTTTTGTTCACTCAATCAGCATGATCTGAGTTTATTGCAAACAAATCTAAGGTTAAAGGGTAAAAAGAATTGAAATCTCGGCATTGCTGATTTAATGTATGAAAATGATTTTGCGTAATGCCAAAATCTTTGTAGAGACACGATATATCGTGTCTCTACATTCGGATTCATACCGCATTCAGCAACGCCGAAATCTCTTTTCCCTTTACCCGTCAATCATGAGAAAATCTCTCTAGTAACACGAAAATATAACTCTTCCTACACCCCTACACCCTTTTTCAAGTTAGTTAAAAGCATCTTTGATATTATCAACAGTGCGTTCAACAGCATTCTTTGTTTTGTCTACTGCTTTTTGAGTCCGATATGCATCTTTTTCTGCTCTTTTCTGAATTGTAGCTGCATCTGTTTTTGCTTTGCGCTCAATAAAACTATCATTATCATCTGTTGCTTGCTCAACACGTTTAGCATTATTCTTTGCTGTTTGTTCAACTTGATTTGCTGTATCTCGGATGAAACCCTTGGCTCGTCGAGCATCTTGATTGGCTTTCCCTTGCACTTGATCGCCCATGTCTGCTGCTGCGATCAAGTTTACAGCAGGAGCAGCCATTGCTGAAGTGTTCGAGAAAAATGCACTTTGCCAAGTAAAAGCGATCGCTGATACACAAAATAGAGTTGTTGCGAGCAAGCGTCCTACAGTTGAAATAACTTTCATAAAATACTAATGTCCATGAGATTTAGTATTCTCATATTTACTTCATCTAGCTCATCAGCTAAAACATTCTCTAGACAGAGCTTTTCTTGTCTATTTTTATAAAAAAACTCGCTCTTTTAATAGATTCTAAAATTTTTGAGCAATCTGAAAAGCAGAAATATAGGACAACTGAAGACTTCCACCAAATTCATGGTCTATTCTATTCCGCAATTGTGCAAATAAAGCCTCTTTGCTTTGCGGCTCTAATTTGAGATATGGTGAATAAGTATTCAAAAGCGTCAAATACTCATCAACTGTATAGGTGACTTCAGACTCAACATTTGCGGCTATCAAGTTTTGAAATTTACCAGAATCTGTGATCATTTCCCCTAATTCTCCCAAAATATTTTCTTGAGTTTCTCTATCTTCATATCGGTCTAGGGATGGAGCGTGGATTTGATAGACTTCGGATAAACGTTGGAAAACTTGATAGCTTGGCTGAAGTTCTTTGTTCCACAATAAAATTAAGTAGCCATTTTCTTTGAGAGCATTTGCTGCTTTTGGATATCCAACTTCTGACGGTATCCAATGAAAAGAACTCGCTGCTAAGACAGCATCAAATTTTTCTGGTTCTAAGTTCCATTCCTCAAACGAGATGTTTTGAATCTCTACATTTGCATACTGTTGACAATTTTGTTGAGCTAACTGACAAAAATCTGAGTTGGGTTCTAAACATAACATGGAGCAACCTAATGGAGCAAATGCAACCGTTGCAGTTGCTGGGCCACATCCCACCTCTAGAATTTTTGAAGTTGAGGATAGTTGAACAATATCTACAACTTGACGAATCAAATCTTGAGGATAACGTGGTCTTGCTTTGTTGTAAGCTTCTGCTGCTGGAGAATACCATTTTTTGCGCTGTTCTAAGTCTTTATTGGAGTAACTAGCGATAATTTCTTTAATGTTTTTCATAATTTATTTGTGTGAGCTTTGGCAAATAAATCGGTAAGTCTTAATATATTTACAGACTCTTCGATACTGGGGTTTTAGTGGAAGAATCAGAAAATTACTTTACCAAACCATTAAATTTATTTGAGTACGAACAGCAGGCGCAAAAGTGCTTGTCTCCTATGGTTTGGGATTACTACGCTAGTGGTGCTTGGGATGAAATCACTTTGCGGGACAATCACGCGGCTTTCGATAGAATTAAACTTCGTCCGCGCGTGCTAGTCGATGTGAGCGATCGCCATCTTACAACTACGATTTTAGATCAACCTCTGCAAATGCCTCTGTTGATTGCACCGATGGCTTTTCAATGTCTTGCTCATCCAGAAGGAGAATTAGCGACAGCAAAAGCTGCATCGAGTGCGGGTGTGGGTATGGTGTTGAGTACGCTGTCTACCAAAAGTCTCGAAGAAGTCGCTCAGATTTATTATTCAAATTATTCGCAAACTCCCAATCCACCTTTGTGGTTTCAGTTATATATCCATCGCGATCGCAATCTCACTCGTGCTTTAATTGAACGTGCTTACACAGCAGGTTATCAAGCGCTGTGTGTCACTGTCGATGCACCTGTTCTTGGGAAGCGGGAACGAGATACACGCAACCAATTCACCCTACCACCAGGTTTGCAACTAGCAAATCTTGTTACTATTTCGGGACTCAACATTCCTGATCAAGAGGGAGAATCTGGGTTATTTACTTATTTTGCCCAACAACTCGACCCGTCGGTCACTTGGCGCGATTTAGAATGGTTACAGTCTATATCTCCCTTACCATTGGCAATCAAAGGAATTTTACGCGGTGATGATGCTGTCCGTGCTGTTGAATGTGGCGCTAAAGTCATTATTGTTTCTAATCATGGTGGACGTCAACTAGATGGTGCGATCGCTTCCTTCGATGCTTTAGCTGAAATCGTAAAAGCTGTAGATGGACGTGCTGAAGTAATTGTAGACGGTGGTATCCGTAGAGGTACTGATATTATCAAAGCCTTAGCATTGGGCGCAAAAGCTATTATGGTGGGGCGTCCTGTATTGTGGGGATTAGCTGTAGATAGACAAGCTGGTGTAAATCACGTCATTGAAATTTTACACAATGAACTTGATTTGGCAATGGCGTTAAGCGGTTGTGCCAAATTAGAAGATATAGATTCTAGTCTGTTGGTACTTGGTAATTAGTAGTTTAGTGGTTAGTAGCCTTCGTGACGTACTCCCACACTGACTGCAAGCACTTTTGGATTGAGCTAAAAAATTTGACTCTTCTTACACCCTTATACCCCTACACCCCTTTTTTTAATTTTTACGCTACATGTGGCAAGAACCGTGTTTTTACTCATACAATCGAAAACAGGCTTTGTTGTATCCAACACAAGCTCAAATATATTTTCACTGATTTCTCCGTTAATAACTTAGGCTGAAAAGCGATCGCACTTTCTACACATGATGGTAAACAGAACCAATGATATCGGTTGGCAAGCACGTCAGGGTAGCGTTGCTGCGATTATTCAAGTGTTAAATGAAAAATTAGCAAATTCTGGCGTGAGAACCAGAGCAATTTATCATGATGGTGTATTACAAATTCTGTGTGAGGCTTCCACACTAGATAAACTAGAGCAATCTAATTTAGTGAAGCAAATTCAGCAAATTCTGGAGTCAATCAAACCGCGTAATATTCGTAGAGTCAATGTCAACAGTCGCATAGTTCGGGAAGAACAATTGTTATGGTTAGAAGAAATTATTCGTGATCCAGAAACACAATTACTCTGGTCAGAAGAAATTATTTTAGAACAGCCTAATGTTTTCCAGCAATTAATTAAGAATTACCAACATCAAAAATCTGAATCAAGAAAAATAAATTTAACTAAAAATCAATTCTCTCAGCCAATACCAATTAATAAGAAAATCAATAATTCTGCTTTGAGTAGAATATTATTTTCTTTAAGTTTAAGCTTATTTTTACTCTTATTAAGCTCAGTAATTTATGCATTATTAAATGGTAAACTGCATAATCCCTTAATACCAGAAACAGCCATATCTCTAATCCCAATACAAAAATCTCCAAACTTAGAAGACTCATTTGTAATAGCAGTACGCATTGCTAACCAAGCTTCTGATGCAGCTAAAACGGCAAAAACCTCAACTCAATGGTTAGAAATAGCAGCCGACTGGCAAAGGGCTTCTGAGTTAATGCGTAATGTCCCACCTAGCCATAGTCGTTATCAAGAAGCACAAATTCGGACTAAGTTGTATCAGGAATATAGTGAAGCGGCACAGAAAGAAGCTGAGAAGAATTGACAAAATACAGGCGTAGAAACGCGCTTAATTTCGTCTCTACGAATTACCAGCACAAATATTTCTCGTTCGGCTCTTCCAAATCCAACCAGAGTCTGGCGCACTAATCTCTATCCAACCATTTTCTTCTTTACCAGTAACTGTCACCTTAGTTCCGGCTTTGATAACTTTTCCTGTTCTCCTCTGTCCAGATATAGAGCGTAAATTAGATGAGTTAACAACGACTACACAACTATTATTTTCTTTACTTTTATTTTTATTGGTTGTTTCTTTAACTTGATTTTTTGCAGTTACAGACGAGGGTTGGGGTGGACGACTTGTGGTAATCACACCGTTAACAAGTATAATGCCAGCAACACTACCAACAAGTAATAATGGTAAGTGGCGACGTTGAATCTGGAAATTAATCTTTAGTGGAAATGGATTTAAACTAGGAGTTTTTGTTAACTTTTGTACATGGGGTATTGTGGGTGGAATTGTGGCTGTCGAACCAGATGTAGAGACTATTGTCGGATCTGGGGGGACGTAGCAAGGTTTTGCTAGTTCCTGGAGCGATCGCATCACCTTAGTTGCAGACACATAGCCTTGTTGCCAATAATCTCGGAATACCTGGTTGACAAAAGTTGCGACAGCCGTTGGTGTATTGGGATTAGTAATGGCGGCGAGTGCTTGCTGTACATCGGTTGCTGACTGATAGCGCTCTTTGTTGTGTTGGCGCACCATCTTCGCTAAGATCGCTGCTAAGGGTTCACTCACTTGACCATGATGCTGCCAAATTATCTCCCTGCTCCCAAGTTCTTCTCCTAGTTGTTTGGGATGTAAACCTGTCAAAGCTTGAATGGCAATCATACCCAAAGCATAAATATCACTATTGGGATATGGTCTACCTAGTGCTTGTTCGGTTGGCATGTAACCAGGTGTGCCAATCGGCATTGTCTCATTTTTGAGTTGATCTGGAGTCATGCACGAATACATCTTCACTTGCTTGACAGCGCCAAAGTCAACCAAAACCAGCTTGTGATCGGAACTACGACGAATGAGATTATGAGGTTTGAGATCCTGATGAATTACTTCATTAGCATGGACAAATTCGAGGATGGGTAAAACTTCTTGCAGCAGATGAATTACTTGATTTTCGTTCCACTGCGATCCCATCTCCAAAGATAGCAGATTGCCAGGAACAAACTCTTGCACCAAGTAAAATTCTTCGTCTTCTTCAAAATATGCCAGTAGCCTGGGAATTTGGTCATGGTTGCCCAAAATTTCCAGGGTTTCGGCTTCTCTTTTAAATAAGCGTCTGGCTGTTTCCAAAAAATCGGGATCGCTATTAGCTGGTTTAAGATGTTTAACTACACAGGAAGGATTACCAGGACGGCGAGTATCTTCGGCGATATAAGTATGACCAAATCCGCCTTGAGCTAGTACTTGAACGACCTGGTAGCGTCGGTCTAGCAATTTGCCAATCATGCTATGGCTGATGTGATGTAAAAAGTTAACAACTATAAACTTTTACCATCATAAGTATTTTCTTCAGGATAAATCGCAAAATTCACTGGCATTTGAGGGACGAAATTAAACAAAATCAAGACTTTTTTGGGGTTTTCTGTCGCTCAACTCAACCTACTTTTCAGTTTCACACCAAGAGTATTGAAAATTACGCTGTATGTGAAACAGCACCTAAAACCCAATACGCTTGGTGTTAAGGATTTTTGGTATAAAAATTTGGTCTGTAGAGACGCGAAATTACCCTGTGGGATCTTGCTACGCGTCTGATACAAAGGATTGTGGGCTTAACACCAAGCGTATTGACCTAAATACTCATCTCCAACATCCGTTGAATCGGACGCAACGCCGCTAACCGTATTTCTTCAGACATCGTAATTTCCGGCGTACGGTTTTTCATTGCTAAATACAATTTTTCCAAAGTATTCAACCGCATAAACGGACATTCATTGCAGTTGCAATTATTAATCGGTGGCGCAGGAATAAACTGTTTGGATGGTGCAGCTTTCTGCATCTGATGAATAATTCCCGGTTCCGTAGCTACAATAAATTCTTGAGTTAGACTTTGTTGACAATATTTCAGTAAAGCTGCTGTAGAACCTATGAAACTAGCGTGACGCAAAACAGCAGGTTCACATTCTGGATGTGCGATCGCTTCTGCTTCTGGATGTGCTATTTTCAATTGAACAATTTTCTTTTCTGAAAAAGTCTCATGAACAATACAGCTACCTTGCCATAACACCAGATCTCGGCCAGTCTGTTCCATCACATACCGTCCCAAATTCCGATCTGGTGCAAAAATGATCGGTTGGTCTTTGGGTATCTGCTGCACAATTTTGACAGCATTGGAACTCGTACAAATAATATCGCTCATCGCTTTAATTTCAGCAGAGCAATTTATGTAAGAAATTACTAAATGTCCGGGATGGGCTGCTTTAAAAGCTGCAAAAGCTTCTGGAAGACAGGTATCTGCTAAAGAACAACCTGCATCTAAATCTGGTAACAGCACCATTTTATCAGGATTGAGAATCTTTGCTGTTTCAGCCATGAAGTGAACGCCAGCAAAGACGATCACATCAGCATTGGTGTCGGCTGCTGCTTTAGAAAGTTGTAGAGAATCGCCAATAAAGTCTGCAATATCTTGAATATCTGGCTCTTGATAATAATGAGCCAGGATAACCGCATTCAATTCTTTTTTTAAGCTTGCGATCGCCGCAAATAAATCTAATGGTAATGCACCCGGTTGGGTTTGATCTCGTTGAATAAGTGCAGTTGTAAACACAGTTAGGCGTGGCTTTATTTTACAAGTAGTTGTCTTGTTTTAGTAATTATAGTAGTTTTTACCAAAAATGGAAGGAGGGTAACACTCCCTTGACCTGTAACATGAATTGTTCTTGATCCTCACGAGTAAATTCATAAATCAAACCGGATTCCTATATATAAACAAGTATGACTCTGGTTACATTATTTACTCGTAATTGCATTTTTTTAGTAGGGTCGGTACTACTCTGTCAAGATTGAGTAAGGGATAATTTTTGACGCTAATAATTGCTGAAACGGTGATGCGGAGAAAAATAATCCCTCAAAATTAAATTCGTACACTAGTACTCGTTTTTTTATAGGTAATATATTTGACTGCGTTAAAAATTAAACTTGAATTATTGAACAAAGATCATTAGGAAAAATAGTTGTAAAAATTTTCCAAAATACCTTAAAATCAGTATTCATGCAAAATAATATTAATTATTAAGCTAAAGATCAAAGCTTAACAAGCTAAAAAATAGCAAGATTGGGTGCTGCTGCTTTTTAATTTATAGTGTGTTTTCCTTAAGTAGTATTTGAATAATTGTGACTCGGCAAAAAATTCCTTTAGGGTAGACCTCGCTTTTCGGAGTAAGTGTGAGAATTTGTAGTCCAAATTGAAAATTTGAGACTTGTCCTCTATACCCTTGGGTAAAAATAGGATGTAGCTTAATTCGCTGAAATATTGTGGTTAGTGTTGCATTCGTCTATATTTGTTCAGTTTGATCAAGGTCATTCGGATAAGGCCAAAAATCTTGTGTAGAAACCATAAATTTATGGTCTCTACATGACAAAAGAATGGCAAAAATCCTCAACCGAACCGTGTTGAGTCTGTTTCTGTATTCATGAATTTGAATACAAAACCTCATGTATGTTGTCAATTATTCCTTTTGAAAATCAGAAAACATCACATCTGAACTTAGTGATGCATGGAAATTATTTTCAGCAGCATGATGTATTTTAGTTTACTTGGAACACACGCTCAATGCTTAAAAATCATCGCAGTAATTACCAAAATATTTTTAGACCTACACAAACCAAAGCAACTACTTCAAAATTACAAAAATCTCTATGGCAGAGGTTTGTCAGTTTTCCAATCAGCAGCAATCATCTAACAGTTTTAATTTTGTCTCAATTAAGTCTGACTATTGGATTAGGTATTAGCTCGACTATAATTATTAATCGCAGTTTTCAGACTCAATCACTCAAGCAGGCAAAATCAGAACTTAATACAACAGATTTGAATTATCATCTCAAATCAAATCAAATAGTTCCTAACATCACTACTGTCACAAATAAAGGAAATATCCCTGTAAGCACAGAGAATCAGTCAGTAGCTGTTTTGATACAGGTAACTAAAGAAATTGAACTGCAAAATTTACTCGGACAAAATTGGCTGCAATACATCTTATCAGGAGTTTTTGCTTTAGTTGTGATTGGAATCTGGACATATATATTGAAGCGAACTACTCTTCAATCAATAAAACAAATCAAATACGCCATCCAAAAATTGACGAATGGCGATCGCTCTGTCAGAGTCAAGATTCGTACTAACGACGAAATCGGACAATTAGCTGTAGCTTTTAATCAAATGGCAGAAACAATTGCCCAAAAAGCAGAACAGCAGGACAATGAAGCCAAGATCGCCAAACAAGTCAACAGGATTACCCTTCGCATTCGGGGATCGCTCAACACTGCACAAATTTTGAACGTAGCAGTAACAACCATCCGATCAGCCATTCAAGTAGATCGAGTCGTTGTTTACCGCTTTGATCAAAACTGGGTAGGAACAATTGTAGCTGAATGTGTTGATGATCAATGGACAAGTGCCTTGGGTGCAGAGATTGCAGATCCTTGTTTTGCTCAAGATTACATAGACAAGTATCAAAGAGGCCGTGTCCAAGCTATAGAAAATATTTACGAAGCAGGTTTAACTAAATGTCACATTAGTCAACTTGCAGCCTTTGAAGTGCAAGCGAATTTAGTAGCACCAATTTTGCTCAATAATAAGCTATACGGTTTACTGATCGCTCATCAGTGTTCTAGTCCTCGTCAATGGCAAGAATCAGAAATTGATTTGTTTAAGCAGGTTGCAATTCCCATTGGTTACGCCCTCGAACAAGCATATGTTTTGGAACAATCTGAGCAAGCTCGTTCTCGTGCAGAATTGCTAGCGATCGAGCAGAGTCAACAAAAAGAAGCATTGCAGCGACAAATCATCAAACTACTGCAAGATATCGAAGGAGCATCCAAAGGTGATTTGACGGTGTATGCAGAAGTTACCCAGGGAGAAATTGGGACAATAGCAGACTTTTTCAATACTATAGTAGAGAATCTCAGAGAAATAGTCACCAAAGTCAAGACCTCTGCAATTCAGGTAAATGCATCTCTTGGTGAAAACGAGGGTGCAATCCGCCAACTTGCTAACGAAGCTATCAAACAAGCAGTGGAAATTAACCATACCCTCGATAGTGTCGAACGCATGACACTTTCCATTGCAGATGTTGCAGTTAATGCTCAAAAAGCTGCTGAAATTGCCCATACAGCTTCTTATACTGCTCAAAAAAGCGAAACAGCAATGGATTTGACAGTACAAAAAATCTTTAACTTGCGATCGACTATCGATGACACAGCCAAAAAAGTCAAACGTCTTGGTGATTCTTCAGAACAAATTTCTCGAATAGTCTCTTTAATTAACGAGATTGCTGTGCAAACAAACTTGTTAGCAGTCAACGCTGGGCTGGAGGCCGCAAGAGCTGGTGAAGGAAGCCGAGGGTTTGTGGTAGTTGCAACAGAAGTTGGTGAATTAGCAGCACGTTGTTCTGACGCTACCCTAGAAATTAAACAGATTGTCGAAAATATTCAACGGGAAACCAACGAAGTTGTCAAAGCAATGGAACAGGGAACTACTCAGGTAGTCGAAGGCTCTCGCATCGTCGAAGATGCTAAAACCTCCCTCAACCAAATTCTCACAGTCTCTCGTCAAATTGATGAGTTAGTGCAATCAATTTCCCAAGCCACAGTTTCTCAAGTCGAAACATCGCAAGCAGTGACCAAATTAATCACAGAAATTTCCCAAGTCTCACAAACGACAAGTCAATCATCACGTTATATTTCTCAATCATTGCACCAAACCGTAGGAATTTCTCAAGAATTGGAAGCAACTGTGGAGAATTTCAAGGTTCAATAATGTTAAAACCCACATTCCGCACTTCAAATTGAAGTACAAAGAGATTACATCATGAGAAAAGCGAAA
Organism: Pelatocladus maniniholoensis HA4357-MV3; assembly: GCA_019359115.1. GTDB lineage: Bacteria > Cyanobacteriota > Cyanobacteriia > Cyanobacteriales > Nostocaceae > Pelatocladus > Pelatocladus maniniholoensis. Next base: position 63 of record JAHHHW010000100.1, on the reverse strand, counting down.
AAATCAGGATGATTAAGAAATAGAGTACTGAACGAATATATTTTGAAAAACAAATAATCAAAT
>JAHHHW010000099.1 GCA_019359115.1 Pelatocladus maniniholoensis HA4357-MV3 | reverse complement strand
ATATGAATGAAAGATTACCAATTGAAATTGCGGCTTAACTATACTAAAGTCCTTGCTATATAAGGACTTAATTCTATACTAAACCGTTTAGTTTGCACTTCGTGACAGCTTCCCGATATTTACCCCAACTATTGGAGAAAGATACCCAAAAGTTTCAGCAGTATTTTATTGAGCAAAGATTCCCACCTCACTATTCTAAGAGTATTACTCAACAAAATCTTGGAGAACAATTCCATCTTCTAATGCAACAGTTGATGATGGGATTACCTGTAGAGCCACTACTCTTAACTTATCCCGACATGGCTCACTGGGTAAAACAACTACATCCTATAATCAACATTCCTGCTCAAAAAAAATTGTGCAATATTAACAAACAAATGCTGATTGCAGAATGGCGACTGGTTGCCCATTACGACTTGTTGATTGAGTGGGAACAGAAAACCATAGTTGTGGATTGGACAACTGAAAGACACATTCCCCAGCCAGAAAAACTAGAAGATTCTTGGAAGACTCAACTGCGATTATTTCTCCTTACAGAAACACAAGAAATTCCTCCTCAATACATCTCTATAATTTACTGCTTTGTCAATGAAGATGAGTTTCCCACAATTTACCAATTTAACTATAACCAAGAAAGACATGATGTTTTTATAGATAGATTGGCAGTCACTTTATCAAAATTACCAACTACCACTAACAGCACCAATGAATCAGAGTTATCACCAGAGAATAGTATGAATGAACATTATACCAATCTACAAAAGTTTTTCAAAGGTGAAATTAGCGCTGCTGAATACCTTGAAACTGTCCCAGAGGTGGAAATTTAAGAGATCATAATTATCTCCTTTCACCTCTTTCGATTATCAATCCTAATCCTCAATCTATTAAAAGGGCAATTCAAGTACTACAAAATGCTCATGTCGCTATTCATATAGCAATTGAATATTTGGATAGGCATTTTCCTAGTTATACCAAAAAACTGATTACTTAAATTATCAGTTGATTAGCTAACACATTGATGATTCTGTCATATATTACCGATGTCAAGTGCCAAACAATATCTCGAACATCTCCGTCAAACTGCATTTCACTTAAATGAAATCGCCAGTAATATGCAGCAAGACGCTATCCGTCTCATCCAAGAAAAACCACAAGTCAATGGCAATTTCCAAAACCAAGATACTAATAATGATAGTGTATTTACAATTTTGTGTTCAGTCAATCTGCAAAAAATTGCAGAAAACATAATTACTTACTGCGAAGAAAGATTGTCAAATATGTAGTAAATACTCTTTGAAAAAGGGTGTGAATTCAATTTACACCCAATAAATAAAGTAGAGAAATCCAATGCTTAATATTACCAAAATCCAACTTAGTACTGATGGGTGGACTCTCAACATCCTCTCTCCCAGAGTTGCCACTATCACTAATCCCTTGGGATGAGAAGTTGCCTAATGGTTCATTCCTAAATTCTACTCACCCCACAGGTGTCGCTACCAGAATCTTGGTTATCAACAAATAAATTACAGTCATTATGCTAATAATACGCAAGTGTGAACATCAAGACCAAATTGAATGCAAAAATTTACTGCTAACGTTCCGCCCAATTCGATACTGGAAATACATATACTGGGCTTACTTGGGAGAGAACACAAATATAAAATTTGTTCTCCAAACACCTTACATCACCATTACTCTCAAAAAAAGTTTGTAATTAGTCATCACAAAATCGATGAGTAATATCAAATTTGATTTGAAAATAAACGCTTTGTGAAATAAGAATTTAGTAAAGTGGGTGTTTAATGATGCTTAATGAGATATTTTATCTCCTACATCCTCCGGCAATATTTCACAAACCCTGGAATTGAATAAGACTGCAATTCAAATCTAATGTTGATTTACAAACGCATTAGCTACGTTCAAATTGGAGATGAATATCAAACTTATATTCACCCAGTTTATGGAGAATCATTTCTTCGTTACAAGCTCCTCAAAAACAAAAATGAATTAGAAGATGCTCTCCATAAATGTCAACAAGCTGGATGGGCAGTAATAAATGCGACCAATTTAATTGCCAAGATGAACTCTTTTACCCGTAAACGCCCTTATCATTAAATAAGTCGCAAGTCGCAAGTATGGTTTTGTGATGGGGATTTAAACCCCTTTTAGTAGGATAACTCAATCAATTTTAAAACATAGCTGCATAATGACGTATTGTCAATCACAATATTGCCGCTATCAGAGCATCACTAATTATGGCGCTATGCGCCTTTTTTGATGAACAAAGCAAGCTGCAATACAGCTATGTTTACTCACTCTCTCAATAACTCAACAGAAGTACGCTACTCCCAAATGATGGCACACCTCAAACGTCGTCATATCCGTAAAACTAACATTGTTTCTCTCAAAATTATAGATGTTTCTCAAAAATCATGAAATTATCTCATTCTTTCACAGCACACATCACGCCTGAAACATTTATCACTTCCTACAATAATGGCGATTGTCAGTGTTGTTCATTCATAGATGATGGAGAGACTGTGACTATTGGTTTTGGCACTGATTGTCTAACGAAGCTCACAGAAACTATCCGCACTCTTCAACAAATACATCAATCTCTATCACAAAAACGACAACAACAAATCTCTCAAGAACTCGAACTTCTCAATCCTCCAATCAATTTAAACGGTAATGGCAAACATCAGGTGGAAGTAGATATCGCATTTTGAATTGTCTATCAATTATCCTGCGTTAACTTGCAATTCGGCATTATCAATTTACTAACTAAGAATCAAAATGGCTAAAAGACAAACTGAAAATACTGCTGCATTCACTACTGTTGAAAATACTGTTGAGGCAGAGAATAATCTCATTCCTCCTATACAAGAACGGGATGAATTCTGTGATTCACAATTCTTAGACCCTGATGCCAAACTTCCTCGTATCCAAGCATTGCGTGGTGTTACTCCTGATAGCTGTGGTTATTTTATAGCTGTAGACCAAATGGCAATTGCAGGATGGATAAATTTCGACGAATCTCAACTCATTACTTACACCTTTGAATCTAGTGGTGCTCAGGAACAAGGAATTATCATTCAGAATCCCAGAATGCTTGTGTGTCCTAAAACTCCTGTTTTGGGATATGACAGAAAGCAATCGCAAGAGTCAAACTCTACTGTCATTTTGGGGAGATACACTGCTCAAATGAGAGAAGATGAAAACATTGGAAATCTACAATATTTCCAAGTATTCCTCCTAGACCAAAATAACCAACCTCTACACCAAATTCCCTTAAGCTATAAAGCAGCAGGTGCTAATCAAGCATCCTTTGCAGCACACTGGCAAGATTTTTGCAGAGAGCTAAATATCTGTCATTCTATTGTCAATGGCATTCCAGCTAAACAGAAGAATGCTTTGTTCTATTCTTTGGGTGTGTTCTGCTTTAAGACTGCTAGAGAACAAGCCGGAACAAAACAAAAAAGCTTTGCTTGCAAAGTAATAGAACATGAGATTCCAACTCTAGAAAACTGGCGCGACTATTTCTTGGGATTCAACTCAAATACAAAGCAGTATGTATGGGATTCTTTAGAACCAAGTAAACCTTTAATAGTTCCTGGCTCTCCCGAATCTCCAGAATTACCTGCATTGCCTGCTGCTACAGAGTCTAAAGCTATCAATTCGGCAGAATAATCCAAAAATTTCTCTCTTTTAGCTATTGATAAAGGTGCTTGTAATTAGACCAAGCACCTCAATTCTAATCATTCCAATTAAATATGAAAATCACCATTTCTCAAAAAGACCTCAGTGATATACTTTCCCTAGTCAATTATGCCGTCCCAAACAAACCCTATCATCCCATCCTCAACAATGTGCTGTTGATTGCAGATAAGGACAATCAAAAAATTGCGATCGCTGCTTTCGATTTGAGTTTAGGTATTCGCGTTGAATGCAAATGCAAAATTGAGAATGACGGCATGATTGCACTGCCTGCTAAACTATTAGCACAATTAGTCTCCAATCTTCCCAAACAAGACATCAACTTAGAGATTGTAGACAATACCGCAATCCTCACCCACTCCTCTGGGAAATGTCGCATCCAAACAGTTAATCCTCAAGAATTCCCATCACTTCCCCAAGCTGGAGGAAAGACTATTACACTGTCAGCAGTCAAACTTTTACAAGCGTTAGAAGCAACATTATTTGCTGCAAGCCATGATGAAACTAAGTTAGTTTTGGCTGGAGTACATTTTAAGTTTGCTAGAAATTATTGGGAAGCTGCGGCGACTGATGGTCATCGTTTAGCAGTTGCTTCTGGCACTATAGAATTAAGTGAAGAATCAAATGGGAATGCAAAGGATGAATTTGAGTCAGATACAGTAAAAGTCACAATTCCTTATCAAACACTCACAGAATTGCAGAAAATTTTAGCTAGTGTGGGAGAGGACTGTGAATGTACCATTAGCATTGACAATGGAATTGCAGTGTTTGACTTGGCAAACATTCAGATAACAAGCAGATTATTGTCAGGAGAATATCCTCAATACGCATCTTTTATTCCCCAACAATTTCAACATCAATTCACAATAGACAGAAAAGTCTTTGATAATGCTTTAAAACGAGTAGGAATTGTTGCTGATCAAAAGGATAAAATTGTTGCTATCAACTTCGATTACACCAATCAACAAGCGACATTATCTACAGAATCTCAAGATGTCGGTGGTGCTGTTGAATCTGTGCTAATCAAAGCAGAGAGCAATTTTCAGCACAATTTACTTATCGGTTTCAACATTAAATATATTACTGATGCTCTCAAATTCATCCCAACTGATGAAGTGCTGCTTCAGGCAAATCGACCAACAACTCCTGTCATAATTATTCCTGTTGGAGGCATTCTTAATCAATTAATTTTGGTAATGCCAATTGAACTTATTGCTACTAAAGCTGCTATCATAGAAAATTCCTCAGAAATAAATGAAGAACCTGTAATAACAGAGGATATTCTACCTACAACAGAGGTAGCAACAGCAACTACTGAAATAGCCGATGAAGTTGAGATAGCTGCTAAGGTGATGGAAGAAACTGCAATTGAGGAAAATGTTGAGATAATAACAAATTCTTCTGCACCCGAATCAACAGAGGAAACTACAACAACTTCCCCATCTCCTTCTACTCCCACTACCAAACCTAAAGGCAGAAAAAAGAAAGCTGAAGCTGCATAAATTAACCTCCAATTGTTACACCCCCTAGCTTTCTGCTGATTAATAAGCCTGGGGGCATTCAACATATCTGCGTTTCACACTAATGAAATACCAACCTCTTCATCTCAAATATCGTCCCCAATCCTTTGCTCAACTTGTCGGTCAACAAGCGATCGCTACGACACTCACCAATGCCATTACTTCAGGCAGAATTGCCCCGGCGTATTTGTTCACTGGCCCTAGAGGTACAGGAAAAACCTCCAGCGCTCGCATCTTGGCAAAATCCCTCAACTGTCAACATAGTGATTCTCCAACCCCTGAACCCTGTGGCAAATGTGACTCATGCACTGCAATTACTGGTGGTTCCTCACTGGATGTAGTAGAAATAGATGCTGCTAGTAACTCTGGTGTCGAAAATATTAAGCAAATTATCGACCGCACCTATGTTGCACCTGTCAACAGTCGTTACAAAGTTTATTGTATCGATGAGTGTCACTCCCTCTCCAATCAAGCTTTCCAAGCTCTATTAAAAACTTTGGAAGAACCGCCTGCCAATGTAGTGTTTGTCCTCTGCACTACAGAAGTTCATAAAGTGCCTGCCACCATTGCTTCTCGATGCCAAAGGTTTGATTTTAAGAGAATTGCTGTGGAGGATATGGTGAAACACCTGAACCACATCGTTTCTGACGAAATAATTGATATTACTCCAGAAGCACTGCGCCTGGTGGCACAGATGTCTTCTGGCTGCTTGAGGGATGCTGAGTGTTTACTAGATCAACTCAGTTTGCTTGACACTACCATTACTCCTAACTGGGTGTGGGAATTAGCAGGCACAGTACCAGAATACGAATTACTGACACTGGTAGAAAGAATTACCGATAATGACAGTGATGCAGTTATTACTATCATTCGTAATTTGTTGGAGTGGGGAAAGGAACCACTGGTAATTCTGCAAAATCTTACCAGCTTTTATCGAGATATGTTGATTGCCAAAACATCTCCTAATAATAAGGATATGGTGACACTAACTGAGGACACTTGGAAGGAATTGTGCCAAACAGCGAAAAATTCGGACACTACAACTATCCTCCAAGCCCAACAACACCTCAGACAATCCGAGGTTCAAATTAAACTATCTACTCAGCCACAGTTATGGCTAGAGGTTGCGATTCTGGGGCTGCTATCTTCTGCTTCTACAATTTCCACTAGATTTATTCCCATTTCAGATAGTCCACCCTGGATTAATTGGAAAACACCTACTGATGCGATCGCTTGGGCGCAACAACAACTGCCAAATATGAACATGGAATCTCTGCAACAAAAATGGGATTCTCTTGTGCCAGTTAATGGAAAGAAAGCTCCTGTTTGGGTGGAGACAGTACAGCAGTTGATAGCTTCCAGGTAAAAATCTCACAAATTATTATTGCCAGCCTCTCATTTTTGAGAGGTTTCTTGTTGTCAGTCATTAATGACTGATGCTTTTGTTTGCTGATAATTTTAAGCTAAATAAATATGGAAATATCTTGCCAAACAGAAGATAGAGAATACCATCATCAACACTTGAACAGTGTAGAGGATTTCTCTGAATTTATCAACAATCATTCAACTAATGATTACTATTTAAATATCGATTCGGTTATTTACCATTTACTGAAAATAACCAGTTGTGAACCACGAGATTATCTGAAGATCATCGTTAATCTCCAAGGACGCATATTACCCCAAGAATTAACCATTACTCATTTCGACGATTTACACTATTTCCTATCTCAACATCCGTCTCCACAGTATTTATTAGAAATCAATTCGTCCGTTTTTAGAATGCAAAAATCAGGAATTATCCTCAACCCAATTGAATAATAAGTAGTTAATTTGTCTTTTCACTAGGTTATTTATGAAACAATCACCAATCTGCACAAGGAAGTTAAATTGCCAGCAGCGATTGTAGAAATACTCAAGGAAAAGAAAGCCAGCTTTAAAGAATGGGAAGATGCCATCTCACTGTATCAGGTAGGAGGTTCAACTTGTGTTATGCAATTTTTGGAAGGACTGGATAATATACGCCAATACTTTGGCACTAACTAACGCCTGCAAGACTATACATAACAAACAATAAATAAAGAAGTGAAAGATAAAGTAGTTGAATCAGAACAATAGCGAAATACTCAAAATATGGGATGTGTTCCCATCTCCCCGTCAGGTAGTGGACTTGCTAATAAAAGCATCCAACATTCAGTCACACAGTTTATGTTTAGAACCATCCGCTGGGTTTGGAGATTTAGCGATCGCTATGCGGGAGTGTGGGGCAATTGTAGAAGTCATTGAGCCAATTGTAGAACTTCAATCGCTCCTTACTCTTGAAGGATTCACTGTTATAGGCTCAGATTTTATTAGCACAGCTAATCTCCTTAATCGCTATCACAGCATAATACAGAATCCCCCTTTCTCTCAACAAATATCCCATATCAAAAAGGCATACTATTGTCTCTCTTCAGGGGGCAGACTTGTGTCTTTAGTCAGTAATACTCCCTGGCAATACAACAGCAGTTTCTACAAACAATTTCGTCATTGGCTTACCACTGTTAATGCTCAAGTCGAGGAATTGCCTTGGGGATTATTTGTCAATAGCAAACGGTATACAAAAGTGGAGTGCTGTCTCATCACAATCAACAAATTATAAATGCATTCATCACCCTAAAAACAAATTACAAAATTTATCCAGATAAATATGCAGGCTAAGGCGAAATCAGCAGTAATTGCAAAAGCTACAAGAATTATTGCGACTCATCATCCTAATCAAAAAAGCTATTTCAGCAGATGAGAAACTTGGAGAACTACATTTGATTGGTTATGCAGAGATGTCCCAGAAAATTAGGCATTAGAAGCAGCAAAAACAATAGTTGGATATGTGAAAAATATTTTGGCGCAAAAGCGCAATCTGATGTGAAAAATACGGACTACTCGTAAACCTGTAGCGCGTTCGTCATCTACTAAACAATAAATATTATGCCAGAAATTCAACAACTGAACAAACTCGAAAAACTTCTCAATAGCTTTGGTGTACATTGCAATCCACGGCAAACATCTCAAGGCGAAATTAGTCTGCCAATTTTATATCAGGGAGATAGATTCCATGCCGTTCTTTCCTGTATGGGAGGAACCCCAACAGAAGAATGGTGGGGTCAATGCAGTGCCACAGTAAAAAGCAGAATTAGAGAACATTTTCGAGCATTTCTAACTGTTGATTCATTGTAGAAATCTACAGCACTCTTTCGTGGGGTGCTACGTATTTTTTTATAAATCCAAATTTCCTTTTCTAGCAATATCTCTCTCAAAATCACTCTGTCTGACTAAAGGACTTTCTACAATTGCACATAGTCTACTCACTCCACTTCCAACTCACCCACCACTAAAACTTTCAACTCTGTCACTCGCTTCAAAGCATCATCATTGGTCAAAAACGCCTCACAACCAGCCATTAAAGCCGCCGCCACCTGCAACGCATCGGGTAACTGAAGGTTATAATGTACCCGAATTCTCGCAGCTTCTCGCGCCATAGCAGCATTAATCTCCACAAAAACTACTTCATCTTGTTGCAACACATCGACAAAAGCCTGCTCTAAATCCGCTAACCCCAGACGAATAGCACCCACCAAACACTCAGATAATGTTATTCCAGATACTACTGCTGTAATGTCAGCTGACAAGCGCTCAAAAATTGGATCGACTAAATCCACAAACTGTGGATTGCGTTCTACAAAATAAATTACGGGTGCTGTATCGAGAAATAAGTGAGAAACTCCAGTTAACGCATCACTAATCCTCATCACTCTCCTCGCAACAACCGTTCTCGATGCTCATCTGAGAACCGTCGAGTCCGCGAAACCCATTCCTGAGCATCTTCACCCAATAGTGGATAGGGAGCCATACCCTTCAAATCGCTCCACTTGCGTTTTGGTTGCGCTTGGGTAATATGTTTCTTCACACGTTCTACCAAATGCCCCATCACTGCCAATTGCTCTTCTAGAGTCAGTTGCTCAATCTCGCTTAAAATTTTTTCAAGTGACGGACTCATTAATTTAACCTTTGTCAACTGCTGTAAATTTTAGCGTCTTTAACTCTTGTAATGATCTCTGGGAGGAACCCTAATAGAAGAATAGCGGGGTCAATGTTTTAAAGCAATTTCTTTAGATAACTGATTATCCATATATTTGAGCTAATGAGAACAAATTTTATAGTTTGGAGCTGACGCTCAACTGTAACGACAAAATATCATCATTATCAAATCACAACCATGCCAATATATTTGTACTGGGGAGAAAACGAATTCTTTCTAAGTCGCGCCGTCAAACAACTGCGATCGCAAATCCTCAACCCCCAATGGACAAGCTTTAACAACTCCGAGTATCCTCCAGGGGCTGAAAGCATACCTCAAGCCTTTGCAGAGATAATGACTCCCCCACTGGGAACTGGAGGACGGTTAGTTTATCTACCCAACAGCAGTTTACTAGGGGTTTGCCCAAAAGAAACCCTAGTAAAACTCGAACATATTGGAGAGCGATTTTTTTCGGGGGAGATGGGCAACGATTAAGCAGGGGCCTTAAACATCAATCATCCCAAAGACCTTGAAACTTGGTAGACGCAAGTTCGGTGTAACGAACGGTATGCTGAATATTTTTATGCCCCAAGTAACTCTGAATTGTTCGGGTATCAATCCCTCGATTCGCCAGATAATAACCTGTTCCATGCCGCAGCATATGAGCATGAATAGGGAAAGGCAAACTAGCTAATTCACCAGCCCGCTCAACAATGCCGGCGATCGTATCATGTGCCAATGGGCCAAGTCGAGAAGACTGGAAAATATAGGGACTAGCAGGATAATCTCGTTGCAGATGACGGAGAGAGCGAATCTCCAAACCTGAAAGTGGTTGAACCGACGATGTACCTTTTTTAACTCGCTTCACGTAAATGGTGCCACCATTCCAATCTATTTGCTCCCATCGCAAAGATGCCACTTCTGCCACTCGCAATCCGTGACGGTAACAAAGCAAAATTATGGTTGAATCTCGGTGAGCGTGGCGGCCCTTCGATTTTTTGATAGCTGACCGCATCAACTCAACTTCTTCTGGTAACAAATGTTCCCTAGTCCTGACCTCGGAGTATTTGCGAAAGTTAGGTGATTGATGCTCTTGTTTTTCAGTTTTACCAACTTTCGATGGTTGGACGGTTTGTGCTGCCATGACTCAACCCCCTGAAAACCTTGGGGTATATGAGCTAATTTTACCAACTTACGCTCCAAAGTTGGTAAGCACCAAGACATAAAAGCAGACCAGCATTTTACGGAGAATTGTCACTTGAAAGTAATTAAATTACTTTAGATACTGAGCATTTAAGCGACATGAGGTACTTCTTGGGAAGGCTTGCTATCTACTCTAAAACAACGTATACTCCCTTTTCTTCCCCTAACTCGTCTTCTAGGCGTTGACCAATTTTGTGTAAGTTATTCCTTACCGATGTAGTGTTTATTTCACCTTCTATTGGTAATACTTCCTGTAATAGTTTCACAGATAATCCGTAAGACATCAAAGACCCAAACTTGGATTACAGATACAATAGTTCTCTGGAAGTGCGTTCTGGTAGTAAATTGGCTACTGGGTTAAAGCTACGGGTTGGTTGTTCTTGGCATGGGCAGTGAAATAGTCGAGGGCATTGGAGATGCAACTTGCCAAACAATGTGCGGTATACAATTGTACGCTTGTCTTTATGCAACAGTTTCTGGCTACAGTGTAAACATAACTCCTGTTGTTGAGAATACTCTGCTACTTGTTGCTCGGCTAGGGTGTGTTGGATGTTTTGTAATAATGTTTTGGCTTCCGCTAGTTTTAGCCCCAAGTTTTCTGGCTGTAAAGCACCGCGTTCAATCTGCATAATTTCTTGCACAACTTGGGAATCTCCATTATCTGATTCCACAACTATTTGAATTTTGACTTTCACACTATCCCCTGTTCAAATAACATCTCTTTATCCCCAGCCGCATATTGCTGTAACCGCTGGTTGACTTTTTGGCGGTCAAAATGGTCAACCATTAACCATTGACGTAGTTCGTATATTTCTTCAATATTGCCAGGTATATCACCTTCGTCCACAATTTCACTGAAGCGAGAAGCTATGTATCTTACTGAGTATTCCTGCTTTTGTGCCATGAACTCCCACGACCCACCACAGTCTTCTGGAGGACAAGCGCGTTTACCATCAATGCACACCGGATAAAAGCAATTTGGTTTGGGAGTGAGAATTGCTTCGACCCGAATTTGATGCTGCCAGTTATCACCGAAATCATATTCGTATAAAAAACGCTTTCTACTTCGCCAGCCAAAATCTGATAGTTTAACTTCCCTTGGGTCGTCAGAAAACTCCATTCCACCAATTTGTGCAATTCCGTACTGCTTGCCGTGAATTATGAAACGATGTAAATGGGAATCTGTCCACCCCATTGTTATCTGGATAACGTAGTGCAAATCGGCGATTGTGCTGTCGCTGCGAATTTTAACCCTACGCCAAATCATTGGACTGATGCCCAGAATAAAAATATGAAGCTGGTAGATAACAAGTTGCTCAGAATCGCTCATTGGGTCATCTTACCGCATTGCCAGTCCCATCTCCCCCGAAAAAAATCGCTCTCCTTATTAGTTGAATTGACAGGTAACAACACACGCTTGGCGTTTACTGAACTAGAAAAGCTCAGAACTTATGCTCAAGGTGAGACTGTGAATGCTGATATGGTGAGAGAGTTGGTGTCAACAAGCGCAGCCAATAATCTGCAACTAGCCAACGCCATTCGTTTGGGCAACATTTCTCAAGCATTGGAATTAGTCGAAAACTTAATCAGATGCAATGAGCCTGCTTTAAGGATTGTCGCCACCCTGATTACCAGCTTCCGCACTTGGTTGGTAGTAAAGCTGATGGTGATAGCAGGGGAGAAAGACGATAGTGCAGTTGCCCAAATTGCAGAGCTAAAAAATCCGAAACGCCTCTACTACATTCGCCAAGAAGTGAAGAGTGTTAATGTCGGCAGACTGCAAAGTGCTTTGAAACTGCTGTTGGAACTAGAACTAATGCTCAAGAGGAGTGGAGACGAAAAACTCGCTCTTCAAACTCAAATTATCAAACTTTGTTCGTAGGTGCTAATTCCTTCAACCAAAATCAACTCAAATAATGGATCAAGTAAATCTACTCAAAGTTACACAAGAACACTCTGTTTGTACTCCACCCCAAATCACAGAATCAGAATTTGTGCAGCCAGTTGAAGAAATCTTCAAGTTATCCACTTTGGTTGGACAAAACCTGGCAGTATCTTTACTCAAAGGAGCAATTACATGCAACCGGATTGCTCCCGCATACTTGTTTACAGGCCCAGACGGTGTAGGAAAATCGCTGGCTGCTAAATGCTTGCTTTCTGAAGCTCTCAGTATTGATGATCTCGCCAATCATCCTGATTTACTGTGGGTAAAGCCAACTTACCTGCATCACGGAAAGTTATTGAATGAGAGTGAGTTGGTTATTGCTGGAGTACAGCGCAAGTCCCCGTCGCTTCTGAGGATTGAGCAGATTCGAGAAATTACTCAATTTCTCTCTCGCTCTCCACTCAATGCACCATTCAAAGCTGTGGTTGTCCAAGATGCTGACAAGATGCAGCTTATATCTGCTAATGCTCTGCTTAAAACTTTGGAAGAGACAACCACTGGCACAATCATCCTCCTCTCCTCCCAACCCCAACGCCTACTCCCCACCATAACCAGTCGCTGCCAAATCATCCCCTTCCGCAAATTGACTCATGCAGAAATGAAAGCAGTTTTTGAAAGAATTGGGCAAGTTGAAAATTTAAACAACCCAATGGTAATGACACTTGCTGCTGGTTCTCCAGGACAAGCGATCGCCCACCACTACCAACTTCAATCAGTGCCGCGATCGCTCCTAAAGCAACTATCAACACCTCCTACCAGTCCTTTGATAGCACTGAATATTGCCAAAGAAATAGAGGCGACATTGGAGTTCCACCAACAGTTGTGGCTTCTCGATTATCTGCAACACTGCTGGAGGAAATTTCTGAATAATAGTGATTGGTTATCAAAATTGGAAGAAGCCAAAAACTCCTTGTTCAAAGCTTCTTGCAGATTAGTATGGGACGTTTTATTACTTCCCGAATAATTTTAATTACATTGTTCAACACAATATCCCCTACAGCTAATTGGGGATATTAAATAATGATTGCACAGCGTAATGCTGTAATTGGTGGTACTGTTTCTTCTATTTTTGCTGTCAAAAAGCCTAGACAACTATCTTTGTTTTGATGATTAGAGCAAATAATTGTCGTAGATTTTTAGTCTCAAAAAATAGCGCTAAAGCGCTCGCTGTAAGAATCAATTTACAGATAAAAATATGAGCGCAATCACTTCTATGACCAATCCACAGCCTCATCTTGATGTAGAATTTTTTATCCTTAATGATTTGGCAGGAAGACTAAGGGCTGCTGGGGCAAAAATTAAAGTCAAGAAAATAGGGAAACTGCACCGCATCACTTTGCTAGAGCAACCTCAAATTGCAACAGTACAGCAAATTTTGTCTTACGCCAACCAAACAGAGATAGCTCCGGCAATTACAGCTACTCAAACCAATGATAACAAGGGAGCAGAAAGCAACATCTCTACCACCACATTAGTTGTAGAAAGTGAGCCAGAACAAACCCAAATTTCAGACAGCCACACTCCAGCACTAGCGACTTTAGATGATTTAAAAGCACTGTCATTAAAGAAACTGCAAGAACTTGCAGCACTTAACAAAATTAAGGGTCGCACCAAAATTAAACCCGATAAGTTAACTGAGAAACTGCATGGATTGGTTACAAAAGACCAACTATAACTACGTGGCAAACCAACCCTACAAGATAACCCCAAGTTCTCACAAAAAATTTGGGGTTATCTTCTGCCATAATCATGCGATCGCTTTCTCTATTAAGCCGTTATTCGCACGTCATATCCTCGCATTGTGTGGCGCAAATCTAAAAATGCGCTGTCGCGCAGAAATATAGAAAAACACAATTATCCAGAAACCCAATATGACACAACAAGCATACGTAAACCAAGTCCAACTGGTTGGTCGCGTTGGTCAAAACCCGGAAATTCGGTATTTCGAGTCTGGTACTGTCAAAACTGCTCTAACAATTGCCATTAAACCACCCTACAAATCAGATGCTCCATTGTGGTTTGATTTGGAAGCTTGGGGCAACATTGCAGAAATTGCAGCTCAATATGTCAAGAAAGGCTCCACCATCGGTATTAGTGGCGAACTGGTTTTTGACAAGTGGACAGATAAGAATACTGGGGAACTCAGAAACAAACCCCTAATCCGCTTGAACAATCTGGAACTGATCGGTTCTCCTCGAAGCAACAGTGGTGAAGAACAAACAGAAACTAATGATGGACAAAATCAGATAGTCAACGCTAACTTCTAATTCAACCAAACACCCCACAGCCACCAGCATGACTGTGGGGTGTTTGGTGTTCTAAGGCGCTTAGGCGCAATCACAAAAAAATCGGTTTCAGAGAGAGAATATTATGATTAACGCCACATTCACCATCAAAACACAATCTATCAATGAAACTCACGATGGGCAAGGAGTCAAAATAGCCTATGGGGAATGTAAATTTTCCCATTATTCAAAAGATGGGGTAGTAGAAGACATTATTAGTTATAGAGCCAAGGGTTCCACAGCCGTAAGTATTGCGGAAGCTGGTGTAAATTCCTGTGGTGTAGTCATTGGCTATCTGGATCTTGAGGTAAAAGATACTGGCAAAGGATATAAGAGTAAATTGTGTACGTTAGTGATCCGTAACTTCATCCCCACTACCACTGCCAACACTACCCTTGCTACTACCGCAATTCCCAACAAATCTGATGTTGAAGACAAATAATCAAATAATATTTTTCCTTATTGGTTCAGTTTCATCAATTGGTGTTGTCATCTTTCATCAATGTATCCAATTGAGCCAACAGCTTCTCTACCTTTATTTTTTTCTTGGGGTCATCCCAAATTTTAGATTGTTTTAAGCGGCGTAAAGTATCATCAACCCGGTGTTTGATTGATGGGGTTTGTGGGTTAACTTGCTGTTCAATTTCTTTTATTTTGCGCTTAATCTCGTTCAACGAAAAATTATAAGCGATCGCATCCTCTAGAAGCTGCTTTCTAGTTTCTTCATCACCAACTCGTGCGATCGCTTTGGCTTTACTCGTCTCTAACTTTCCTTGTCGTAACACCTCTAAAATGTCACTGGGAAGATTTAGTAACGGCAGACGATTACTGATAAAAGAATCTAGTTTGATGTTGCCGAGCGAGGTCAAAACGGATTGCACCACAGCAATTACATCATTGCCAATAACGTTATTGGCAGATGTTCTTCCTCGTTGTTGGTTCTGAATGTGATGCAGCAATGGTGGTACTTCTTGGGGTAAAATTTTGAGCTTGACAGCCAAAAGCCTCACAACTCCATCAGTTTCTTCAAGGTCAGTGAGTGCCGAACGAGCAAAGTTTTCAATAAGGGCTATTTCGAGAGCGTCTTCGTCACTGAGTTGACGGACAACTACAGGGACTTCTTGCAACTGGAGAATCTGTGCTGCTCTGTAGCGTTTTGCCCCTGCAACTACTTCATGTTGCTCATGACCAGGGATAGGACGAATTAAAAGCGGTTCCAGTATGCCGTTTTTTCTAGCACTAGCAACAATTTTTTCTACTTCTTCTGGATCGATGTAGTATCGCAGTTCTTCCTTGGGCAACACAATCAAATTCAGGGGCATAGTAGCCGTCTTCCGATTTGCTTCATCCCTGAAGATAAAATCTTCTACCAGTCGTCTATCTCTTGCCATTGGCTACTCCCAAGGCTTCATTAAAAAGTTCCTCAAAGTCATTGGCTGCACGTTTGGCTGTTGCTCCAGGTAGTCCCCAAACGGTAGTTCCTTGTCCTGGAGCATCAGCGATTACCTGGAGATCATACACCATTGTTTTTAATAGCGGAAACCCTGTATTTATCTCAGATAAAGCTCTTTGAGCATCTTTAAGCAGGATAGTCCCTTTTTTGGCCTGATTTAAAAACAATCCTACATTCGGCATCCCAGAGCGCAATTCTCTTGCTTGTCGTAGGATACGTAACATCTTGGATGTACTGTGCATATCTAAACCTGCTGGTTTACAGGGTACTAGAGCTAGATCACATCTGGACAAAATTGCTTTAGTGGTTTCACTCAAACTACCTGGACCGTCTACAACTACAGCATCATATTGTTCTGCTAGCGCTGGAAGTTCATCAAATAAATCATCCGGGTCTATCATTGTTTTACATGGCAGTTGCAGGTCTTTCATCCAGTTTGTACTGCTCTGCTGTGCATCTGCATCCACAACAATCACTGTCCCGCGTTGGCTTAACCAGTATGCCAGATGCCCAGATACAGTGGTTTTCCCCGCGCCCCCCTTTTGGTTAGTCAGCCCGATAATCATAATTTTTCACGCATATACACTGCGCTTGTATCCGTTACGATTAACTTTCACTTCTCAATAGCTGCAATAATATCAGTTTTTTAATGAGATGAGTTGTTTATTGATAGTACTTCTTAAGCGTCACACTATGACCAAGTATTCACAAATAGTGGAAGTCAATCTTGAAGCTCAGAGGTTTATCCAACAGTACCGTTCTGCACTAAATATCATACACTTGCAGCAGGCTACCTCCTAGTTCCTCCTCAAATGAATACCAATTAGCATCACTGTTGAAGTATCGTAATAGTTCTTCTAAGCGGTCATCTGCCAAGTCAAATTCCCCTAACTCTTCACCAAAAAATGTTTTCAACGTCTCTAACCGTTTAGAAGCTCAAGCTTGGACATGATTTAAACGGTGAACTGCTTGTTTCAAGGAAAACAAAGACTTGGTTTGATTGGTAACATAGACTCGTCAACCTAACAACTTTATCTGTTGTGAAAGACAAAATTAATTACACAAAATTAGACCTGAAAGCCTTATCCAGCCTAAAAACTAATGGTAAAGATTTCTGTCTGATTACTGATCTACAAATTATTTGGCATTTCCAAAAATCCCTTAGACTTGGGCGTTTTGGAGGGTAAAACATTAGTTCCTGATGCAGAAGACACTACAACAGATGTGGTACAAGAGGAAGTGTTACCAGTAGCAATCGAGCCACTATCTTTTTTCATGAAATTGCTGTCTACTCCAAAAAATACCTGATACAGCGCCCACACATCTACAATCCGCACTCCCATTCCCGCTATCTTTAATTCTGGGGGAATATCTATATCACCATTCCAAATCACCGACATATTATTGTAATGCGCCTCTAGCTCCGATTTGAGGTACTCCGCAGTACCACCGCATAAAATAATTTCGTCTGTATCACGGGGTAGCTCCTGCGACAACCACCGCACCAATGCTCGGAAATATTGATCTCGACTGAGCTTCAGAGCTTCTGATATCTCCTGCGCTTCCTCTTCTCGCTCTTCTTCGCTATTGCGTCGCGATAACTTGATCAAGGCTTCTGGCTTGCACTCAAATCCTGCTGCTACTATTGCCGCCATCAGACGCGGGTCTTCTTTCACTAAACCACTGCATCGTCTGA
Source organism: Pelatocladus maniniholoensis HA4357-MV3 (assembly GCA_019359115.1). Classification (GTDB taxonomy): domain Bacteria; phylum Cyanobacteriota; class Cyanobacteriia; order Cyanobacteriales; family Nostocaceae; genus Pelatocladus; species Pelatocladus maniniholoensis. The sequence continues at coordinate 35,898 of JAHHHW010000099.1, read as the reverse complement.
CAAAATCATCCAACATCCACGACATCCCGAAAGTACTTGATACCCCCGGAGCAACTGCACCCCTAGTCGATACCAAAACAGAAGCATTGCGATATCCCAACATTACTACTGCCAAGTTGTAATTCTTAATAGCAGCGCCCAAAATGCTACGTCGGTACAGATAAATACCACCTCCTTCTGGCTTGGCGTTAAAATCTACTAACTTAACTCGCATGTCACCAGTAGGTGTGTTAAACCGCCTCACTGCCTGTCTTAACTTTGTCTCCAGACGCTCTCTGTCCTGATACTCCGATGGTGGTAGCAGTACAGTCAACGCTACAGTTAACTTGTCCATAATCTTCAGTTTTTGACGCAATACCCACAAAGCTCCGCAAATCTTCGGGATCGCACTTTCCTCTTTAAGTTGTTTCAGGAGCGAGTTACCACCATATTTGTGCCTTGCCAAAAATCCAACAGCATAGTAATCGTCACCAATGCCTACCCAACAGGTATTTTCTGGATCTACTTCACCTGATTTATTTTTTTCATAATTCTGTACAGATGCAGCTGATATATCCGCTATCTCTGGCTCCATACACAGCAATACAGGAAAGCTACTTGAAGCTGGTACACTAGCGATCGCTTTGGTCTGCGAACCACCTAAATCTATAGCCAGCAGCAAATCTGGCACTGCAACAGTTGCAGTTTTAGTCATGTAATCGCTCCTTGTTAAAAAAATTTGTATTCATTCAAGCCCAGATCAATCAATAGACATATCCGCAAATGAGCATTAAAGCCTTGTACAGCAAAGGTCAAAACCTAATTTTCGGATAAGTCTAATGGGTTTACTAATAAAGGCGGACTGCATTTTTGAAGCTTCAAGCAATTTGACCGATATTTTTAAACAACTGTTTTAAATGCAGACTACCAACAACACCAATAGCAATTACCCTGTCAGCAACCGAACAATTAATATAGAAATCCGACTTAAATTTTGAAAGCATACTGAAAAAGCTTATTTATTAAAAATCTTTCAGTAATTCAACTAGATTGCTTGCTATGAGACCAAACATAAGTCAATACACAATTCAAAGCTAAACAATTAGTTATGGTTCTTCATCCAAACAAAGCATCAATCTCAACTCTTGCAGCCTTTTGTTTATCAGATAATTCTAGCTGTACATCTTGGTCGTCATCCCAAAAAGCATCATCTCCGTCAAACTCCTCAATAGAGGGAACCTGATTGTCAGCAGTAACTTTTGAGTTTGTACTCTCTACAATTTCATGAATTTCCTGTTGTGCCACTGTCATTGACGCACTATTCGCTGCACCTACATTGTCCACACTCTCTATTGACATCAAGTTTTTAGGCAATGGCAATTCCAAATTTTACTCCTGTTGGATATAGTTCCACTGCCGTACAAAATCGTAAAACGATGATAGTGCTACCTTATTCAAGACCTTTTTATCGGTCACTCCGGCATGAAGATATGCCATTGGCATGAAACACATGCGTGCTGTATCCCATAACAACTCCTCTATTTTCTTGGTAGGATGAGCTGATAAATATTTCAATAACACTCCATCTGGTGTTTGCTCTCGATAGCGAAACCTTACCCTCTTCTGCACTAGCTTTTGTTCTACCATAAATTCTCATTCATCTGAAATTAGGATAAACATCCCTCCGGGTAATCCTGCAAGAGTCTTTTGTTCCACAAAGCGAAAACTAGCAAAACTTGATAGAAACCATATTGAACCATTCAGCAACAGGTTGAAAACCAACAAAAAGTATAAGCAAGATATAATTTTTGATAGATATCTTGTCAGTCTTGATAGATTTTTTGCTTCACACGTCGCTTTACACTTAAAATTAGAAGCAAATTTCTCAACCTAATTAAAAAGTTGTATACTACACGATTACTCTAAAACACTACAAAATCTAGTTATAATTGCTCATTTATTGTGTCAGTGCCAATCCTGTCCATTTGTGTCCAAACCTGTCCATTCTTGTCCATTCCTGTCCAAAATAAATATTTTTTTAGAAAATAAAAGATTTGGGGACAATTTTCTTAAAAAAAAATTGTAAAATCTTGGACAGGTTCGGACAAGAATGGACAGGTTTGGACAAATCTAGAGACTTCCTCCATTACACATTCTTCATTCACTATTAATTCAGTAAAACCTAGTCTACACAAGGGTTTGCAGCCTCTGATATCATAGAGCCAATGCATATTGCCACAAAATTGTCGCGGTTAAACGCCAGCCATGTCGCTTGTATGCGCTGTACACGCATACCGCCTCCTCTGAAGGAGGCAACGGCGACGGCTGGCTCCTGCGGAGGGCTTTTACTGTTTCCCGTTCCCCGTTTCCTGTTAAGAGCGCCTCACGGGCGGTGATAAGCGAAGCTTAACGCCTAAAGGCGTATCGCTACCCGTTATGAATGAAAGAAACTTTGTAGAAGGAGCGCTCACAAAGGTATATTTTTGAATTAGTCCTGACAGTTAAAACCGTGACAACATTAGCGCTTTGAGCAGCCTGATTAAGAGCGTGGTTCTGGGGCAGATGGTTATGACATTGGTGAAGGAAATTTTTCCTATCCCGTTTGAGAGTTCCCTTTGAAACAGAGATTATTCGTGATGCCAAGCAAGACTAAAAGGGATGATGGAGTTGTTAGAAAAATCACGCATCCAGTTCGCTTTGCTGCTGATGAGTACGAACAATTGAAGAAGAAAGCATATGAAGCAAGGGTGAGCATTACAGAATTTATTCGTCGTGCTGCACTACGACGGCGTGTTGTCGAACCACCTCCACCCCCACAGTTAAATTGGAAATTGTATGAAGAACTAAATGCGATTGGAGTGAATCTCAATCAGATAGCTAAAGCAACCAACAGAGCTGTCAAGTCTGGACAAGAAGTAAATATTGATGTTGAGCAACTGCAAAACCTCATGCAATCTCTACGTGCATCTATCAGAGAAACCCAAATGCAACTGTTGGAGTGTGGAGTTTTGGATGATGACGAAGAAGAGCCTCTTTAATTTTCAAGCGATCGCCTTCATTACTTCACAAAACAACTGCACCACCACACAAGAGTAATTCCCTTGATTGGCAAGCAATTTAAAAACCAAAGTTTTCGTTCCACCCTGGACTATGTGCTGGGCAAGGAGAAAGCCATCATTATCGATAGCAATATGGGTGGCACTACACCCAGACAGTTAGCTAAAGAGTTTGGTGCAGCCAGACGGCTACGACCCAATCTTCAACGTGCTTGCGCTCACGTTATTCTCTCTATCTCCCACCGCGATGCATCTCATGAGAAAGGCGATTACCACGAGCATTTAGAGGATGAGCAATATGCAGAGATTGCCCAGCGCTGGCTCAAGGAAATGAAATTCCTGGGTGAAGGACTAAATAAAAGCCAGTACCTAATTGCCCGTCATCATGACACTGACCATGAACACATCCATATAATTGCCTCTCGCATTCGCATGGATGGGTCAGCGGTGTCCGATTCCTGGGATTACCATCGCAGTGAAGTGATGGTGAGGCAGTTGGAAAAGGAGTATGGATTGGAAGCAGCGCCTTGTAGCAGCGAAAGGATTGCTACTAAGGTAAAAGAGGAATATGGGATTGAAACAACTGTTAGCAACCGTCGCGCTCAAACCCAAAAGCAGAAACACCATTCGTCAGGTAAACCACCTGTTACCCAACTGCTGGCTGACATCATTGATGAAGTAACTGTTGATCAACCCACTATCACCGAGTTAATTGCCAAACTCCAACAGCAGGGTGTTATCGTTCATCCCCAGTTCAGCACGAAAGGGTTATTTAAGGAAGCGATCGCTTTTGAGTTAAATGGGGTGAAGGTGGCAGGCAACAAACTGGGGTCAGCATACAGCTTTCCTGGTCTTCAGAAAAAGGGCGGTATCTCTTATGATCCAGAACGGGATTTGCCTGCAATCAAAAAAGCTGCTGCTGGAGAATTGGTTGAATTGCCAATATCTACTAAGCAATTAGTGGAACTACCGCTTTCGAGCAATGAAAAATCAGAAGTAACAACACCAGGCAGTGACCAATTGGAAATGTCACTATCACTGCCACCACCAACTACTAAACAGCCAGTGAAAGTGTCACCCTCCAGTAATCAGCAGTTGGTGGAAATATCACCAGCAGTTGGTGAAGAGATGGTAGAAATGCTACCAGCAGGAACACTCGCACAACTAGCAGACTACTCTGTTAGTTCACCCAGCATAAGAGAAAAATTGAAACAAACAATCGATGTAGTGGCAGCAGACTATCCCTCAATACCAGAGTTCATTGCCAAGCTACATTTAACTGGCGTAGGGGTAGAAGTTAAATTTGGCACACAGGGTTTTATCAAGGAAATTTCTTATAAACTGGATGGAATGTCCACGGATGGTAGTAAGCTAGGCAAACAATATAGTTTCAGTGGACTACAAAACCACTTGGGGATTGAGTACAACCCTGAATGGGACAATAGATTGATTGAAACCCTTATGCAATATGTTACAGAGGGACGTGCTATTGATGACAACTATATCGACCGATTGAGACGCTATCGTCAAACTAAGCAGCAAGAAGCTAAGAGAACGGAGCAGGTGAAACAACTGCTGGAGGTGGGGATAGAAGAGGAAGTACTAGTGGTGATCGCACTACAAGATCAAAATGAAGTCATAACAATTTCGACTATTTCTCCTATTGAAAATGAAATTATAGACGCAGACAACACTACTCCAGTTGCTGGTGATAGTACCCGAGTTAATGATGATTTAATTGCTGATGATAAAACTTTAGAAGCAAATATATCAAATAAAAGCGCTTGTGAGCTATTTGTCACAAAAGTTCCAGCTCAGGAAACAACCGAACAGGAATATGCCAATAAAATCGGAGCAACAATTCGACAGCTGTGGCAGCGCCAGGGGCAACCCAACCAAATTAGGGGAAACCACTATGATTTACAGATTATTGGAGAAACCCTTGTACTTAAGCGAAAAACTGGGGCAAAGATTGCGGACATATCTCTAGCTCTGGAAGAACCGACGAAAGTCCAGGGCTTTACTCAGGAGGATTTTGAAAGATTCGACAAACTTATAACAATGCTCCACCTGCAACAGAACCAGCAGCATCATTACCGCGAGGAAACAGAACTGGATTGACATCTTTAGTCAAGCACTTTAAACAGAAGGCCTGTCTAAACCTCGCCGCTTAAACTCATTAGCAATAGCTTCTCTAATAAACTCTCGATAATCTTCTTGTTGTAGCAGTTGTGAATACATAGAAGCGGTCATCCGCAACGTTAGTTTTTCGGTTAGCGGCTCAGAACGCTCTGTTATAAACCTTGTTTTAGGGCTTGGATTAGAATTTGCCATTCCCAACTACCTGCTCTTCCAAATGCTTTAAAACGTATTGCACCTTGAATGACTCCAAATATGGAGCGATCTAGTATCTCCGATTGTTATTTTATCCAAGTCCTTATAAATTTTTTCTATGTACAAATGTTAACTATACAATATTTTCCATGTCCTCTCGGATATATTGACAATTAAAGTACATACTAAAACGAAAAATCCCAACCTATTACTAGGACGGGGTAATAGTTATTTTTTAATACTTATAACTATCATGACACAATTAAGCGTCATTCAGATAGCTCCAGAAGAAAGCATTTCAGCACAGAGCTTATCAACCGAAGTAATTGATTCGGCGAACACACAACCCTCTTTTTGTAGAGTAGAACTGACAGAAGAAGAACAATGCTTACGTCTTCACCTTGAGCGTAAAGTGGAGCGTGCCTTCTATGAAGCTGGCAAAGCTTTACGGGAGTTACGGGACAGGAAGCTTTATCGTTCTACACACCAGACTTTTGAGGAATACTGTCGCGATAGATTTGGCTACAGTCGCCGACATCCTTATCTTTTAATGGAAGCAGCTGTTATTGTTGATAACCTGTCTGAAAAATGTGATCCAATGGATCACATTCCACCCACCAGCGAACGCCAAGTCAGACCACTAACCAAATTAGACCCTGATACTCAGTGCGAAGCATGGCAGCTAGCAGTGTCAGAAGCAGATGGTAAAGTACCATCAAGTCGTATTGTAAAAGATATTGTGCAGCGCATCATGGAACGAACCAAAGTAGCAAATCCTTATCAGCTAGGAGAAGTCTGCCAGATTATTGCCAAGGACAATCCTGAACTTAGGGGTAAAGGCGGCGGCTGGTGCATAGTTAGTCAAGTTAACGATTTTAGTTGCACGGTTACTGCCTGGGATGGAGAATACAGTATCGGTCTGCAACACTTGAAATCTTTCGATTACTTACCAAAAGAGTGTAAGCAGGTAAAGGCAATAAGTGACCGCATAAGCCTTTTATATTCACCAAATATGGAAGAAGCTGCTGTTAAAGTCCTAAAGAATTTGGGTGAGATAAAGCGTCCTTATTTAACACTATTGGAGGAAAAGTTGTTAACACTTTTAGAACAAGAGTTTGGGATTATTACTAACTAACTTTAGTTGGGATTAATTGTAATAATAATCACATTTTTTCAGAAAATAATTATGGAAGAACCTAAACGAAAAACAAAACTTGTCAGAAATTTATTCAATTATAAAGGTCGTTCTATCAGAATAACCCAGCTTCAAAACGGAGATTATCAAGCTGTAGCTGGTGGGGTATATGTTATTGCGGGGACAGAGTTTGAAGCAAGACTACACATGAAAACACAAATTGATGATGGGTGGTAAAACAAGTAGCAGGTGAATAGAAATACACGCAACAGGCTAATATTGATAAAAGGAGGGTTTCCCAAATACAGTTACTACCATCAACAGAAGGCGACTATTTTTTCGCCAGTCACACAATACGAAACAGATGTCATGAGTGTAGAGTTGGTGAAGAGAACTTCCCTTATTTAAATTGTTTATAGAGATAAAAGTGACATATTTAGATGTTAGATAAATATCTATGATTAATACTATTCCCGCAGAAAATATAACACTAGAACAACTCCGAGATTTGTTTAGCTTAGAGTTCGTTGAAGATAACTTTTTTCCCGAATGGCAATCAGATTTACCTGAATTAACAGACCAAGAAAAAGAGTTACTCAACCAAATAAAAGCTGGATATATAAACTTACGTAATTACCCACCATTTCTAGAAAATACTGTAAATACCGTAGTTCTCTCACCATTATTATTTATTGGGAAATTTTATTTACCACCATTTCATATAAAGTTAGAAAAATCTGTTGATGTTGAAACAGAAGACAGAGAAACTAAAGTAAAAGGGCGCATAGATGTTCTCCTCCTAAATGATAAGTTTTGGGTAACGGTGATTGAATCCAAACAAGTTGCTTATTCAGTCGAAGCCGGACTTGACCAATTATTAGCATATATGCTTGCTGCACCCCACAATGAAGTTTACGGTATGGTGACATCTGGCGGGAGTTTTATATTTGTGAAGCTGATTAAAGGTAACGTACCTAGATATACAACTTCAGATATTTTTGATGTTCGCAATCGCGGTAATGAACTTTATGATGTATTGCGAATTCTCAAAAAATTAAGTCAGATAACTCAATAATAAAATTGCCATTCTTGCGTTGCTTACAAACTTCCAGACGGGGACTTGGTGATGAGCGTTCACCAAATGGTATTACCGGACTGTTAGTTATATTTAACGTCAGTTCGGGATAAGCTGAAACTCTTATTCTTTCGTGGCTTATTTTCAATACTTAGACCCCTCAAAGCCCTATTCTCTCGTTTGCCCGGTTCCAAATCGGCTCTTAACCCGAACTCAGGTTATATTTACAATTCAGAGGCAGCTTTTTTCACTCACTATCCGCGCCAATTGAACTCTAGTACATCACTGCGGAAATAGTCATATTACTATCTGACACAAGGTCAAAATCCCACAAGTAAAGCTTTTTGATTTTTGACTTCCAAGGCAGCGGTACTAGGCTCATTTATACCTTTTGATATAAAACACTCACAAAATCAACCTAAAATTCTACTTTTTTTTAGTACCACCATAACTTTACTAGCTCTTAAAATCCGCTCTAAGAGGACTCTTAGTAACTATAAATGATGTTTGGGTGGTCAATTGTTCCCATTCTAATACGCTGTGTCTTTATCAAAAGGCAAGCTATCAACCTCTTCAAAATTACGCAAGTCTATCTCCATTTGTTCTCTGCGTTGGAGATAGCTTTTGCTGTCAGCAATCCTAGCTTTCATCTGCTGTTCCCCAAAATTGATACCCTGTTCTGCATATCGAGCAGACAGTTCATTATAGTTGTCTACATCAATTTTTTTACGGCACTCCATCTCATCAAGCGCTTCCTCGCTAATACCAATACTACGGGCATATTCAACAAACTCTGGTTTGAGAGAACCATCAGGATTGAATTGTCGCTTCTCCTCTTCTGTAAAAAAGTCATAGGTAGTGTACTCTACCAATTGCTCTGGTTTGGTTTCATCTAGCAACTGAAGCTGCTTATATTCTTCTTTGAATCCTTTACCATGCTCAGTAATGTAATCGTCATCAAAACCATAAGAACGCAATTGCTGAATATATTCCTCTTTTAAATCACCATCTTTATTTACTTTTTTCTGATTGAGATTTAACCAACGCTTTATTCTTGACATACTAAACCCTCGAAAATTTCAACTATTTTTTATGAAAAATTAATTAAAAAAATATGACACTTGTATTTAAACACTTTGATACTAGACTAAATCTGTGGATTCATACAGATGGTGATACCAAAAATATCGACTCAATTCTAAGTGAGAAATTAGATCACACGCTGCTGGAGTTCTTCTTTCCAAACAAGGAATTTTCTTTTGGAAAGATGGACGAGTACAGTACACCAGAAGACCTGAAAAGCCATGTAGACGGTCATGTTTTGCTTTTGTCGTCCAAGACGCGACTACTTTATGGACCACCAGAATGCCTAGAAATAATTGAAAAACTTTGTCCAGACCGCAAAGACCGTGGTGCTTACGGTTCTATATTTTTAGGCTCATGCAAGAATGCCATCAATGAACAACTAAATATTTTAGTAGTAGATGATACTACTGGTGAAAATGGAGCCATATTACCAAATGATGTGGCCTATAAGCTAGTTGGTGATTGCTATGGACAGGTTTCGACTGAAGTTTATGATCAACTGACTAAAAGGGAAGAACAAGACGACAAAAATTATCGTGTAATTCAACATCGATTTGGGTGGAGAGAAACTGATGGGGAGGACACCAAATACCGCTTTGGCAAGGGGACACTGCGCCCACATCGTTTAGAGAGATTACCGTGGACTAAAGGTACACCCAAAGTAGACCTTATCATTCCCTTATCCAGCTTCAAAGGTACGGATAAAGACAACCCTTCTGGTTCAATTAAACCCCAAATCAAGCCTGGTCTGTACAATCAAACCATTTGGTTGGGTGAGAAATCGCAGTCCCAGAAAGGAAAGACTGCAATTTCTCAGTTACTGGCATCTTTTCCACAAGGGATCAGGGACTTTGTAGACGAGTTAGAAAAGCAAGCCCAAGAACTTGCCGAAATCCAAAAAGACCCCAGAAAAGTTGCACAACTGTATTGTGAGAAGTACGAAAAGCGTAAGGCATTCACCGAACAACAAAAAACTTCTTTAGACCAAGAAATCGCTAATCAAGTGGTAGATATAACGCTTGAAAAACAAGTGGAATTATCTGCTGTTAACGTTAATCTAGATGAATATTTAAACACAGATGATTTGAATGAGGATAATGCCAAATCCGAAAAAGATGACTTGTTAATGTACAAAATTATTAAGGCAGATCTGCTTGGTCATTACCAACTTTTGGAGACTGAGAAGGTAAGACAGGAACTAAGTCGATTTATGCAAAATGAATGGCGAGATATTGCTCTTGGCAGAACCCTAACTTTCGACCGAGGTATGATTATTCCCTCCAAGGAGCTTAAAAACGGTGAAATTTGTGTACCTTGGATAAAAGAAGGAGAAAAAATCCTCAATTTCCGCTCTCCCTTCCTCAATTCAAATAGTCTGTGTGTCTCTATCAACAAGCATGTTGAAGACTACTTGGGATCAGACGGCAAACCTCTAGAAGGCATTATTGTGGTCAATGATGAAGACCATAAACGCATCCAAGCCAGAATTGATGCACTAAAAGCACTCTTGATTGAAACTGACGAAGTAGACCCAACAGAAACAGAATCAGAACGCCAAGGTAGAGATTTTGATGGCGACTGTATCGGTGTGGAACTAGCAAGGAAATACCCAAATTTCACAGCAGAAGCGGAGTACAGAAATATTCCTGAAAACGCTTATGCTCCCACAGTTAAGCTAAAGAAGCAATCATTTTATCGAGAAGATGGAACACAACCTTCTTTTGAAGAAATCGCCATTCACATGAGTGATAGTATCAGTGTTGGTATTATCAATAATCATGTTACAGCATTGGAAGCTTTAGAGTCAGAAATCGAAATTCTCAAGACTTCTGGAACTAGAGAGCAACAGTCAGAGTATTTAGACCAAGTATCAAGTCACTATAAAACTTTACTTACCCAAGAAAATAATGAGAGATATCCTAAATCAATTAGGGGAGAGTATAGAGAGCAGATAGAGGATTTTTTAACATTATCTTCAGTGCAAAATATAACTCCTGAAAATATACATAAGGCGATGGAAATTAATCGTCTTATGTACCGCCGAATGATTGAGGAAGCGTGTTACCAAAACCAGATAGCTGTTGATTTGTTCAAAAGTGCCAAAACTCCTGACATGGATTTAATTAAGGAAAATAAGCGCTATCTGTACAGAGAAGTAAACTACATCAAGGATAAAAAATCAAGGTCAGTTTATCTTGATGAAGGCATTGCTCCTAAAGGTTACTCTCCAGTAGAACTGCTGATAAATCAAACTAATAAATATTTCCAGGAAGCACAACTTGAATCTCGCCCTATTGTTCAGTTTCAGGATTTATTTAAAGGAGTTGAATTCACTCCCCAACAAAAATTTGCTGCTATCCTCGTCAAACAGGAATTTGATAAAAAATTTAATGAAGCCACTCGTTTGGAACGGCAACGAGAGACTGAACAAGGCCCCTACGCCATCATTCAAACACCCCAAGGAGCGCAAATAGAAATCACAAACTTAACTCGTTATGGACATCCAGGAATTTGGAAAGCGCAGACACTCAATATTCGACTAGAAGAAATCTCAGAAAATTCCCGCACTCCAAACAAACCGCATAAGTTGTTAGCAGTAGCTCAGATTGATGAGGAAACAGACCCGGAAGGTGGACAACCTGTATATCGCAAGTTGGGTACGGTTAGGCAGCAGTCTGCTATCAACTACAAGCTAAAAGCCGGAATGACTACCGTTAACGCAACACTGATAGAGATCAAGCCAGAATTAAGTAAAAGCCAAACTAAATTATTATTTCAACAAGCTTATGAAAGTGCGGAGGCACGAAATGCCTCCATACCAGAGTCAGAAAGGCTATCAATTGCTGCTGCTGCTTGGAGCATATCAGCCACACGACAAGATGATGTAGAGAAAAAATTTAATAATTCTTCAGAAACAGCAGAATTTGAAGACAAACAACAGGTAGATACCCAAAAAAAAGTATCTAATTTTGTATTTGCTGCCTTTCCAAATGAAATTATATCTAGACTAAAAGAACTCCAATTTACAGATATAAAGCTAACAGGAATTGGGAAAGAAGGTGATAGTTTTAAGGGAAAGGTTTGGAACTCAAAAGAAAAATACTCAATAGAAATTAGAGCCAGCCATTATCCACAGGGTCATGAACGCCACGCTTCAAGGCTTGTTTTTGTTAAAGATAGCGATGGGCAATATAAGGAATTCGCTGTTTTAGAACAAAGAACTGGGAGACTACCAATCGGTATTAAAGCGCAGGCAAATATTATGCCGGGAGAGGCTTACACAGCTAAAGCAACCTTCCAAGAATCGGGAAAGCCACCCGTTGAATTTACTATCAGAGAAATTAGCAAATTCTCCTATGCTGGTCGGATTTTTAACAGTGAGCAAATTACCCTCTCTATTGGCAACGTGCCAGTCCCAGACCAAACGGTAAAAATTAAATTAGGCGAGAAAACACTGGGAGAGTTGGATGCTGACTCTATCAAACAGCTTCAGGAATTTAATTGCCTCAACAATGGGAATATCTTGAACCTCAAATTCACATCCATTGCGGAAGGTAAAAATGAGGGTGCATTTCTGATTGGTGAATCACCAAACGGCAATTTATTGAGAATTAATAAAGTTAATTTTTATGATTTTAAAGGTCAAATATTTGATGAAAAAGACTACAGGCACGTTACTATAGAAATTCCTCCCAGCAAAGCTAGAGACGCAGTATTTCTCAACGGAGAACCGCTAGGAGTACTGCACTTCAAGCAAGACAAAGAAGCACTCAGACAATTGGGATTTCTCAAACCAGGACAGCTTACTCCCATACAATGCACTTTACAAAGCAACTTCTCCCATACATTTGTCAAAATTGACTCAAATACTGTTCAGTATCCCAAATTTTGGATAAAAGAAAGTCAAGTTTTTAAAGAAACCACAAAACAATTTGTGGTAACACAGCAACAGGTAATGATTGAGAAAAGTGCGCCTCTGCTGCAAAAAGTAAAAGAACGTCCCACCATTCTGTTTGCAAGTCAGGAAGATAAGATGTTCGGACTGATAGGGATGGCGGTAGATAATCACAAGGTTGGTAATGTAACTAAATGGTTAACTGACCTAAATACTGTGTTTAACCAAGTTTCTCCAAAAGAGGTTCCACTAGAGACTCAAAAGGGTCTAACAGTATTCACCTTAGTTACTGATTCAATCCCTCCCCCAACTTTTGAAGCAATGCTTGATAAATTTGGGAAAATTGTTGACTCCACACCTCCTCAACCTGCTATACCAATTTTGCCAAAACAAGCTGTATTCTTCTATAACCCATCTCAAGAATATATAAGTGAAGATGGTACTCAGTTTCTATGGAAAGAAGCAGTAGGATTAGTAGTGCCAGCACAAGATGCCATCGAAGTATCAAGTTGGCTATCTTCAAAAGAAATTAAAAACCAGTATTTTATAGAGAACAATTGTGCCACTTTTGTGATTGAGAAAAGCCAGTTTCCCGATCGCATCCAGCAAAAATTTTCATTAGAACTGGGAGAACCAATAAATGTGGGGGAGGTGGAGGGATATAACCTCTACGAACAAAAACTCATCCTACTTAATGAAGAATTATCTAAAGCAAACAGTAAGCTGTCACTCAGTTCTCCACAAATTAGCGAGTATCACCAAAAAATCAATTCTCTACCCAACAGACAACAAATTATCAGCAAAAACTCAAATCAAGTTGTTCAAGCAGAGATATTTAGTCCTGCTGCTACTGTACAAGCGGTAGAGAACGTAGTTTCAAGCGCTTCAAACAAACAAGTTGCTATACAACCCTTACCAAAAGCTAACCCCACAATCAAACGAGACATTCTCACGATTACGCAGAAAGTAATTGAAAATACCACTTTCCAGGTTACAAAAATCAAAAAAACAAGTAACCCGTTGACACAATTAAAACCCTTAAACGATGCCGTAGCCCATCACATGAAGAAAGATGTGGCGATGGCAGAAGTTGCTACCCAATTCATTGGCTTCTCTGCTGCACCACCTGATACACTCTCTAGCACCCGCAACTATAAGCAAGCCTGGGGCGATCGCGCTAATACCGGAGTATATTTAGCCAGTGACACAATTATGGTTTCAGGCTCTGGCCCCTGGAGGGGAGTTACCCAAGAACAAATTCTCGAAACCTTCAAAAACCACTACGTTCCTCTTTTGGACAAAGCGATCGCAGCTGGTAGCTCTTTTGTAGTAGGCAGTGCTGCTGGCACTGACCAGCTAGTACAGCAGTACTTGCAAGAACATGAGTATAAACTGGAAGCTCATCGTGATGGATATATACATGCTCAAACATTAGAACTAGTTACTTCTGTTGATAGCAGTAAAGTCAAAGATGTTGCACCATCCCTAAGTTCCTCAGTACAGCCAACTTTCGTATCCCCAACCGCAGTATCTACACCCCTCACAACAACTCTAAATCTCAATGTTGCGTCTCCTCAAAACATCTCTCAAACAGATGTGATGGCGGATACTGTTGGAAATTATGAACAAGCAACTATTGAGAACTTGAGGAATTGGTATTGTGCTGCGGATAAACTAGGCAAATCAGAAGAGTACAAAAAGCGGATTGCAGAAGTTGCTACTAAATTTAAGTCTGGACAGGGCTTGTCAGAGAAAGCGTTGATGGCGATGAACCAAGATATGGAACAATTGCGTTCTATAAATCGGCTTACCCAAATTGCTCAAAGAATTAGTGATGTTCTAGGACAACCTGGGGAAGATGGTTCCATTCAAGTCAAAAGCAAAATCTACGACATTTCTCTCAACCCATCCCAAAAGGACTTAACAATTTCCCAAAAAAATGGAGACGTCATTCTCAATATTCAATCAAGCCAAGTACAAACTAACTTAGTCTCTTCTGAAGTTATCAAAACTTTTGAAGACATTAATACCAAAATTGATACAGTTTTATTTCAAGTAAAGTCTGAATACCTAGAAATATAATTATCTGGATCAATCTGAAATTTACAACTTCAAAAATATGACTATAAATCCTTTAGTGATACTTACTGAAAAAACTTCCCAAATTTCAGAAAATATATCTCCAGCCAAAGCTGCCTACATACTTAGTCAGATTTTAGAAAAAGTTGGGTATGATGAACAATTATTTGAAAATCCAGTAGAAGAAGTTAACCCTTCTGAGCAAGACGTACAAAATTTTCTTGATCTTTGAGGCAATTTTCATATTTATAAATCCTACTATTTACTCTTAGCAATACCTGAATTCTTGCTCCTATTTCATTTGCTGCAAAAGGCTTTATGAGCAAATCGTCAGCACCAGCTTCCAATGCAGATTCCAAGCTGGGTTTGTCGCTATTGGTAATCAGTAAAATTGGAAAATAAGCAGTTACTGTTGAGCGGATTATACCAATCAAATTATACCACTCTAACTTTGGATTGCTCGTATCCAAGACCATTAAATTTGGAGACCACTCCCTCACTAGTTTTAGTACCTCAGTAATAGAAGCAACTTTCACCCAATATGAGGCTTCATTTTGAAGGCAGTTAACTAACTGAGATTTATCATCCCTATCACTATTGCTCACTAATAATATTTTGTCTCTCTCTCCTGATTTACCTAAAATTCTGTTGGATGCATCCGCTATAAAATCATTGGTGGTAGAAGGAAAATTATTAATGTGCATTTACTGTACCTATTTTTAATAGTACAAGGAAACTTTTGGCACACAGATGCACTGCCTTCAAACTGTAGATTTTGGGCTATTACCACACCCCAAATAACACTTGAATTCTTCCTGATAACAATCGCTATAAAACTAGTTTTTTAGTAATTTTATTAACTCGGAGTAACATTAGAAATCTCAGTATTATACTAAAAGCATTTACCGATGACTTCTACATTATTTTCTCATCATTCAGAATTTATGATATGTATAAATAACATGTATAATGCTCGTGTATATGGAACAAATCTAATTACCTTAATTATCGTACGTTAATTGTGTGACAGTTTAAAATGCGGAATATTAAAAATTTATAAATTTCCCAATTAGATTATAGGTAAAATTGCAGATTCACAGATATCAATACAAGGATCAATGATGAGCAAAATTCGAGTAGTCATTATTGAAGACCATGAACTAATGAGATTTGCGATAGTTACAGCGCTTTCTGCAAACGAACAGATTGAGGTGTGCGGAGAAGCAGAAAATGGCTTTTTGGGTCTCAGTTTGATAAAAAAACAAAATCCTGATATTGCCTTAGTAGACATTAATCTACCGGATATGAATGGTGCAGAACTTTGCAAAAAAATTAAGGATACTGTGCCTGTAAAAGTAATAATATTAACAGCCGACAATACACAGGATACAGTCACAAAAGCATTTAAATGTGGAGCCGATTCATACTGTATAAAAAATTTACCACGAGAAAAGTTAGCAGAAGTAGTACATGCTACTCACAGAGGCGAATCTTGGATTGACTCCACAATTGGTAAGATTTTAATTGAGAATATGAGAAATCAAACAAATGTTGATGCTAAAAATAAAAAATTTCATAATAAAAGAGAGTACATTTGTGGAGTCAATGTACTCAGTCATAGAGAAATAGACGTTTTACAATTAATAGCTCAAGGTATGAGCAATGAAAAAATTGCTGAACATCTATATATATCTATTGGAACAGTAAGAAGTCATGTGCATCGAATACTACAAAAACTAAGTTGTGAAAGTCGTTCACAAGCAGCAATCAAAGCAATTTCAGAAGGACTAGTGGAAACACCTGGATTGTAATCATTGTAATTTGACATTCCCCACGCTAAAGACGCGGGGATTTTTGGTTCATAGACTCGCCGTTAGACAGCAGGCTTGCGCCCTTACGGGTTCGGCATCGGCAGTCGCTCATGGGGGAAACCCCCAAGACCGCGCTCGCGCTGCCTCACCAACCGCCCAAGAGGGCAAATCACGCCTGCGCGTCGTTCCGGTATGCCCTACCGTACTGAGTCCTAGCCTCAGAATGTTGATGGCTGCGTTGATGTCTCTATCTTCCACATATCCGCCCATTTGTTCAGTTGGCTGTGTCTCAACTCTAACATCAACATCAATTGCAAATTGAGCATAATACCCATCTGCACGACGCACCAATCGGACACGTTTAATTTGTTTGATGTTGTAGTAGTTAGCGTTCCCGAAGGGTAGACACGGGGTTTTCAACCTACACTCTTATAATTAAAGTACTCAAAAATTTCAAAACCTATTTATCGCCTAACTGCTGCTGATATTTTAAGCGTTGGTTGTAAGGAACTACCCACATAACACAACGCCCCTTCAACTTTTGCGTCTGCTTACGACAAACTTCTAAATCCAATGCATTCCATTTCATCAACTGTTGAGCATATTCTCCATCAGCAGAGGTAGCCCAGTTTAATGCTTCTTTTTCCTGTTGAGTAAGTCTTGTTGCTTCTGTTAGTCCCCCTCCTCTCCACACATGAAAGATATTGCCAACAAATATGCCGACAGTAAACATTCCAGATAGTAGGAGCGAAGCAGGAGCAATAGAGGTAAAGAGCGACAAATATTTTGGTGAAGAAGTAGTACCAAGTCGTTGAGGAGATGGAGAATCACAAGAGTGTTGCATCTTATTAATTAAAGTTTCAGCAGCCTTGGCAATAGCGCTCTTCTGTTGAACGATAGCTACACTTGATGCTTTATCCAACTTTTCATCTATCTCCGTTGTCCATCCCTCCACCACAGTATCCAGTTTCGATGGCATCTCTTCCATCAAAACCTCAAACTTACCGAGAGAACTCAAAACCAAAAAGAGGGGATCTTTAGGATTGATACCAGAGCGGCGAACAACATCAAAAACTTTTTGTTTAAAACGGTCAGACTGACCTTCTAGAGCTGCGTCTAAAGGTGTTTGATTTCTCTGGCTCATAATTTAAAAATCAATGTCTAACTGCTGTTCGTTAGAACAAAAGGAAGAGGGGAAAGATAAACCTAACAAATTAAAAAGACGTTCATTATTTTTAATTTGCTGCTGAAATTCTGCCATCCAATTAAATATTCTGGAGCGATTTAACAAATCTATTTCTGAGTTTTGCACAGCTTCGCTATAGGACATATTTAGAGATTCTACTAATTCATAAGTACCCTTCCATAAGGCTCCTAAACACAACTCTCCACCACCAGCATCTTGAATGTATTTTTGAATATCAGAACCATCGTAGTAGGGAAACTCATCACCAAAGTAGAGATTTTTGGTCACTACATAATCTGCCTTATCGCCACAGTAGTTAATAAGCTCTTGCAGATACTCAATGCAATCACGTCGGTAAGAAACTGGGTGTACAAAGGTAATGCGATAACCTAAACTAGCAATTGCATCCCACAGCAGTACTTCTTCTGCAAAATTTTTAAACTGCTCAAAACTTTGCCCAGGCATATCAGTGATAGCTACCTGAAATTGAGAGTATTGCTGTAGGTCAATCAATAATTGATCAGCACCACCCTGCGTTAATGACAATTTACTAATAGGTAATAGCAACTCGTAGGCATATAACTTATTACGATTACCAGTGTAATAAGCCCGCAAGTTTAGCTTGGACTCTAGATAAAGCTCTATTAACAACCGTGCTGTTGTAGATTTGCCTATCCTAGCATCGCCAGCTGTCATCACCAGTCGCTTAATAGGGAAAATCGTAGGAACATTTTGGTTAAGCTGCTTGACTTGCTGCTGCATTTTCTAGTCCTAATAACCTGCCTGCAATTAACACATTTTGTTCAAATTCCTTAAGCCAAGCTGAAACACGAGATTTGATGACAATGTTAGCTTCTTTACTCTCTAAAACTGCACTAAAAGGTAAGTTCTTCTCATCGATATAGTCATAAGGTTTGAAAAATAAGTCGGGCATTAGAATTTCAATGACCCCAGCTTTCAACAGTTTGGTACGAGTCTCCGAGTTATCGTAGCGTTCAAACTTATCAGCTTCGCCGTGGAATAGATTCTTGACCACTACATAATCTACGCGATCGCCACAGTACTCATGCAAGACACGTAAAATATTTACTGAGTCTTTCACCCTGGACAGCACACTTACCATAGTGACTCTGTAGCCCAACTCTTTAACTGCATCAAAAACACCCAAGTCTTTCTCGAACTCCTCAAAAAATGCGCCAGATTGGGCTGGTAAGTCAACCAATGCCAGTGGAGGTTTTTCGCTATCTAAGTCTATCAGCAGGTCGTCGGCGCCACCTCTTGTAAAAATATCCAGCTGCTTTACTCCAGGTTCCACCGAGTTGTAGTGTCTGTATAATTGGGCATTACGATGATCCGAGTCGTAAGCCAAATACTTCAGCTTTTTGTTGATATAAAGCTGAAGCAATCCCCTAGCAAATGTAGATTTGCCGACCCCTCCTTTATCCCCAGTAATAATTACTACCCATCCTGTTTGCTGAGTCTCATTTTTTGGTATCTGAAGATGTGGTGAGAGGACTTCTGCTAAACCTTCAGTTGTACTGTCCAAGGAATCGACATCATTATGAGTTGAGCGTTTGTATTGTGTGCGTTTTGTGGATAGCGAATCATTGTTTTGAGAATCGATATTCATAGCTGTTTACTCTGGTATAGTTTCGAGATATTTGGGATAGATATTAAACTTGTTGTTTTACGTTTGCGGCACAAAATAAAGTCGATATCTGATCCCAATGCGCCCAATGTAAGAACCCACATGTTTCCCAGATTAAATAAATGCTTTAACGATGTCCCTGGTTTAAAATCAGTATCTCACTATAATATCTGCTGCTTATTTTTCAGTTTGACACCTCGTTTCTCAACCGAGAAACCATCATTTGATATAAAACAATATGCATTTTGATGTAATTAAACCCTTATACCAAATCGTAATTACTTATACCAATACTTCTATACTATATTTTTTACTCTATCCCAAATTGCGAATATAAGCCGCATTTGTAATACGCAAAATTGACTGAGTAGAAGTACAAAATACCACCATTACAAAATAAAAAATCAGCCAAACAAATCTACGCGATATTAAGAAAGCCCTTGACATCAGCAGTATAAATATTCAAATATTTAACAACCATAACAAAGAGGATTTTGAGGAAAAAGGGCTATGCAATACCCTTACCCCAACCAGCTAGTAGTAATTATTTTTATAAACAAAAAAGCTCACGTCGCCTATCCGTAGACTTCATATGGCGGTTTTTGTAGGTAGAGTACGGTACAGTAAATTAGGTCATAGGAGGCTCACTTAACTCTAGAATAGACCCAAACCATACTTTCAACTGGGCATCTTGCAAATTTTCATAAAGCCACCAGGAATACAGCAATTACCAAGCCGACTCCAAGTTAATAGTGATGATTAGTTGCTAATGAATTTCACCTAGAAGGACTTGACCATTGCTACACAACATCCCTACTATCCAAGCATTTCAGACTTACCGACACAGAGATTGTCCAAACATATACTTTAGAGGTGGATGTGGACAGAGTTCTTGCTATACTTCTTTCCAGTCTTCGATGTTTGTGAACAATAGCTTCCAAGCCAGCAAAATTCCTTATTTTTATTCCTCAAATGAGGCTGTTCACAATTATACTGCTGATGGCATCAATTCATTTGACTCAGTAGTTTTACGGTCTTCTAAGAAAGAATGGGCAATTAAGTTGAGGATTTCTACCCTTTCTACAGGAGAAGCAGCAGATATAACCTTTCGCAGGCTCACCCCTGGCTTTGCTCCTAGCAACTGAGACAAATACCATTCCCGCGCTTCTATTGGAACAGCCCCTAGCAATGCTAGAAACTTTCCAGTTCCCAAGTCGGCTTTTCCTTTACGAAACCTAGAAATTAGCACCTCTGAAACTCCAGCTTGCTTGGCTACAACCTTCGCCGAAAGGTTGTATCTGTCAAACATCTCGTCAAACAGTTGCTGGTAAAGAGGAGTTTCCTCTGTTACAAAATTTTGCATTGCCAAGCTAAATTATAGGATTAGTTAGTTGTTATAGTATGCGATATTTATAAGGAACTTTGTTAGGATTTTTGAAGACATGGATTGTTCTATATTACCAAGGGATTTGTTCTTTCCAGTCTAAGCCAAACACTTACTGGAAAATTTAACATCTGCTTTAAGAAAGTAAGGCAGAAATCCACATCCAATCGGCTTAAGTTGCAACCTTTTTGAGGACACAAGTTAAGTAAGTTTTGGCAGCCATCAAAGAACACCTGCAAGCTAATAAGCAAAAAAAGTAGTTCCCTGTCTGGCAGGACAGGGGCTGAAAATTGTCGTTACTAACAAGATTATGACTCAGAATCATTCAAGAATTCAAGGGAAGTTTTACCCTCTTCAACATGAAGAATGGCTACAAGCCTGCCGAGAATTAACACCAGCACAGAAGGATGTACTGTACTACATTCGCACGCTTGATCCTTACGGCGATGGAGTTGAACTGTCTGTTTCTGGGATAGCCAGACAACTATCTACTGAGAATAAAGAAGTACATCGCTCGACTGTTAGCCGTGCTCTCAAAGTATTAGATGAAAAGGGATTCGTTGACTTAGAACTACTTAAAGTTAAGGTAAAAATTTTAGCTGGAGGCGTCCATTGTTGCGATGAGACAACAGTGTTGTCTCATCGCAACAAGCGCGATCGCTACGCAACAAGCGCGATCGCTACGCAACAAGCGTGATCATGACGCAACAAGCGCGATCGCTACGCAACAAGTGAGTCCTGAAAGCTTCTCCCAGAGCCAATCCTCAGATTCTAAGACTTATTCAGACTTTATAAAGACTCTCTCAGAAGAGGAGCGAGCGAATTTTTTGAATTTTTGTCAGGAAAAGACAAAGAACCTTAGCCAAGAAGTAAATGACATTGAGGCGTGGTTGGCACATAAAAACAAAGCCGGACAAAACCGTTGGGAGATTTATTACGAAAAGTACCTAGCTTCAAAACAAGCACAAGCCGAAAAAACCAAAACTCAGGTTGCACCAAGGAATGCTCTAGACGAATTTCGCCGAGAACTTGAAGAACAGCAGCGACAGGCTCAGAGGGCTTGGGAAGAGTCGCAAAGCCAAAATCATGAGAATAATGGAGGTGCGATGTGATTAGCCTTGACCGACTACCACCCCAAAACATCGAAGTAGAGGAAGCGATTTTAGGCGGAATAATGCTTGACCCAGAAGCAATGGGTAGAATAAGCGATTATTTGGTTCCAGATGCTTTTTATATCAACCCTCACAAAGATATTTATACTGCAGCGCTATGCCTTTATCAGCAAGGCAAACCCACGGATTTACTCTCTATCACAAGTTGGCTTGCTGACTACGATTTACTTACACGCATTGGCGGCAGAAATAAACTTGCCTCCCTTGTAGACCGCACGGTATCAGCAATCAACATCGACGCTTTAGCAGCGTTGATAATGGACAAGTATTTGCGGCGGCAGTTGATTAAAGCCGGGTTAGAAATTGTGCAGCTGGGCTATGACACAGAAACTGAGTTGCCGATTATACTTGACCAGTCAGAACAGAAAATTTTTCAAATTTCTAATGAAAGATTTTGTACGAACACCGAGCATAACAGCACAATTACTGCTGCTGCTTACTCAGAATTAGAGTCATGCAGCCCCATTTACCCAACAGGACTGCATGACTTAGACAAATTGATAGTGGGATTTGAAGGCGGCACATTCACCATAGTCGCAGGCAGGCCTTCAATGGGGAAGTCTTTTATTGCCAGCTTTTTAGCTCTCCAGATGATACTGCTCCACAATCTGCCTGTAGTCATGTTCTCACTGGAAATGACGAAAAAGCAGCTTGAGTATCGGCTGTGGAGTTTAATTAGCGTCACCAATAACTACAAACATTTAGGTTTACTGCCACTGTTGAGCGATCGCATCCGTCGCCATCGAGCTGGACTTGCGCCCCTAACAGACTCAGAATTTAATAGTATCGCCAAAATTGTTGGTATTGCCTCAGAACTGCCTTTGTACATAAATGACTCAAGGGGCATTACTGTTTCTGGAATTGCTTCTGAATGCCGTCAGATTAAGGCAAGAGAGGGAAAGTTGGGACTGGTTGTAGTTGATTACCTGCAAATGATGGCAGAGGATTCTGGAGGCAACCGTAGCTATGAACTAGGAGATGTGGCGAGAGGACTTTACAAAATGGCAGGGGAATTAGATGTACCTGTGCTGGCACTGTCTCAAATTTCTAGGGCAGTTGAGAGCAGACAAAGTAAGCGCCCGATGATGAGTGACCTCAGTCAGTCGGGAATCTTAGAAATGGTAGCAGACAACATAATACTCGCTTATCGAGATGAGTATTATTACTCGGATACTGCTGACCGGGGAATTCTAGAACTAATCGTCGCTAAGGCGCGGCACGGTGAGACGGGTACAGCAGCGGTGTTGTTTGACAAGTTCTATGGAATTATCAGGAATTTGGAATCTTGAAAGAATCGATTCCTCAAACTGTCGTCGAAACTATCCGCTGGAAACTGGGTTTTGATATTATGTCCGGGTAATTAGTTACGATATAAAATTTCTAGAATCCTTAGATTTGAACATCTCAGCGTCAATTTTATCGTAAGTGTTCAATCGGACATGATATGATGACTCTAGAAGCAAGCCCCAGTTTGGACTGTCGCCCAGGTACACATCACGCATCACCTCCCACAATGCATTGCGTCAAGGCAATTACTCGCGTTTATCTTGCTCCAACTGTGCAATAATTCTCCCTAATTCCTTACTCAGAAAACTTGACCCCGCTTCAGTATACACTGCTAACAAACTGCGATAGTACCAGAGTGTTCCTTCTTTACCTCCTTTGAATTTATTCCAAACAGTTTCTCCGTCTTGATACCAATCCGTTAAAATTGAACGGGCATTGTGTAATTTATCAGCTTGGGAAACTCGTCGCACTTCAGGACAAGCATGACGCATTCGTTCTATATATTCTTGTTTACGTTCTTTCCAAGGAGGTTTGGGGATAACTTCTGATTCAGTGCACCCATCAACAATACTGACTACTTTTTCCCCAAATTGTTGACGAATTTCTTCACGAGTTTTTGCCCCACCTTGGTCTTCTATTGCATCATGGAGTAGAGCTGCGATCGCTTCATCTTCACTACCACCATCTTCTAACACTAATGCTGCCACACTCAACAGGTGACTAATGTAGGGAATATCACTACCTTTTCTGACTTGGTTAGCATGGAGTCGAGTTGCATAGACTAAGGCTAACTCAAAGCGGGAGGTTAATTTGGGTTTTTCTAAGGCGTTTGAACTCATGATTTTTTCGGTATGTATTTATGTAGGCTTTAACTATCATTCAACTAGAATGATGCTGGTTAAGTTGAGGAAACAAAATCCAACCTAATCATGGGGAAGAGAATAGATTTAACTTTCATTCAACCCAACCTGAAATTAATTTAATTTTGGTAAAATTTCCAAGTTTCTTGAATGTCTTTCGCCATGCGCGAGCGTAAATCTCCAGGTAACAATATCTCTACATTTGGACCCCAAGCTCTCAAACGCATAATCACATTGTTATCATTCACGCGATACATAGCTGTATAGTAAGCATCCTCTGGGAAACGCTGCAAAATTTCTATGAGATGCTTTTCTTGTTCTGAATTATTAGCATATTTTTGGATGAACGAAAGCTTTTCCCGATGGGATTTTACAAAAGTGAATGTTTCATGGCGAAAGGTATCTTTAATGTGCGAATCGTGAAAATCGCGGTTGAAGCGAAGCAACATCAAACGAGAGGGTTGATAAAAATCAAAACCCCAAACTTTTTTCATATCGTCTTGAACATCTTGGGGTAGAGGAAGATTGTTGACGCGATATTTTTCCAACAAAAACTCAGGAATACGAGCATCTGACCACTCTAAAAATATTTCAGATTTAATACGCTCAAGACGATAGTTATACCAGTTGATATCTCCATCAGGATTAATGCCATAAGCACAAAGATACTTAGCACGTTGAACATAGTAAATACAGACAGGATAGACAAGGCACTCCTTTTTACCTAACCGAGCGCTGTGATAATTAAATAAGATTGGCTTAATTTCATCTGAACGCCAATTTTCTTGTAACTTTTCTTGAAGGTTATCGGCTTCAAATTGAATTTCTTCAGGCACAACATAATCAACATGTAAAAACACTCGGCGGGTTCCAGAAACTTCCTGAGAAATTCGGTCTGCAATTGGAGCTAATTTAGGATCGAGAAAAGTTAGCATATCTAAAGCCTGAGCTAAGTCAGCTAATTCAGTAGGATTTAAGCCACCAAGAAAATTAGGTTCTTCTTGTGTTGGTTGAGAAGATCCTTCTGCAAACCAACTAGGTAACTGCTTAACTTGATAAATTTCATTTTGTCTTTTAGATAAAGAATATTCAAATTGAATCCACTCTCTATCTTTAAGGAAATTAATATCATTTTGTAGAGTCCTACGAGTTTTAGCAAATAGACGTTCTTTTAATATCTGCTGGAAAACTTGTTTAGATATTGCACTATGCTTTTGCAAATCTTGTTGCCATTGAGCAACAGAAATTCCATAAAAATCTAGCCAATCCTTTGTGGTTTTATAACAAGGACATTGGGAATTATGAGGTTTTAAAATATCTTCAGTCTTTTCTAGTGACTTACCTTGAGGATGATTTGATTGATGAGGGGGCTGCAATTTAAAGAATTCTTGACACCACTCATTAAATGTTAATTCGTCTTTTGACTCTGATTCTATGTGAGGTTTTTGTTCTCCATCCCCATAAAACCAGTTGATCAATCTCCATCGCCGCATAGCGGTAATCAAATTTTGGCTTTGGTTAAGCGAACCATCGACTAAATTTTGTAAAAGTCGGAAGTTAGGAAATAAGGGGAACTGTTCAAGGTTAGACATAATATGTTTTTTCAAAGCTGTCACTCTACATTAACAATCCTTTGGAAACCTCCCCTTTCCAAGACACTTCCAACTAATAAAAAGGAGCGTGTCCTCGCGTTCCCACATTCGTGGGAACGCTCATCAATCCCTGGATCGAGCCAAAAAATATTTGATAGCGCACGCTCCTTTTTATTTTTTGGATCTCCTCAAGCCTGGAAAACCCCCTTTCCTCCTCTATGCGATAGTGAGACTGTTCCAAAACACATACATAATTATCTATGCATAGCTACCAGCTCAAACTAGAAGGCGAGGTATTACGAGTCGGATTTAACCGTATCCTACCTGCTCAGGGCGATCGCATTGTGCGTGATGCTCTGGAACTATTAGAAATGATGATTGACTCCAAGCAAATTCCTGGGGGTTCGCGCATTTTGATTGACGGACCCCAATCTGTCCCTGTCGCTTATGTTATTGCTCATAAGCTGGCTCATTTGTATAAGACAGTCGCAGTTCTTGATCCCAAGATTGGCACACCAGGATACAAAACTTATATCGTTACCATTTCTCATGGTTCCACACAATATAAAGTGGGAGATTTAATCGAAACCAAAGAGTTCCAACCAGTGCGTTCAATTGTCAAAGTTGTATTGTGTGGGCCACCGAAATCTGGTAAATCTTGTTTGCGAGATGGTTTAAAACGGTCGATTTTGGGTAATTTGGGCGCTCCTTATCCCTATGTGATTACTGCTTGTCCTGATGGGGAAGGCTCATGGCATCAAGAAACTTATGAAAATAATCAGCCACTAGCCGAGGATCTCAAATATGGCCTTAAATCTGAAGTTACCCCAGAATTTGCACAACAAGCAGCCCAGTGGGTCAAGAGCGCTAATCAGTTAATTAACATTATTGATGTTGGCGGTAAAACCTCACCAGAAAATGAGGTAATTATGCAGCCTGCTACTCATGCAGTTATCTTGTCGGGAGATCCAAATAAGTTTGTTGAGTGGGAAGATTTTTGTCAGAAGCTGGGATTGAAGGTGATTGCTAGGATTCACAGTCAATTGGATGCACAACAGGACGAAGTATATCTCCCTGACGACTGGAAACAGAGAACAAATGAAAGAAGAGAGAATAATCCGCTACTTACAGGTAGTATGCATGGGCTAAAGCGAGGACAAAATGTATCAACCCGTCCGATGGTACAAAAATTGGCTGAGGTATTGATTCATTTGACGAAATGTTAAACCTTAAAAAAATCTAAATTAGCTTTTGTATGTGACAAAAAGGACTAATTTGGAAAGTAATATTTCGTAATGCTTTTCTATCCTTTTGTGCCATTTTCTATACCGTAGATATGATTGTTTGGTCTTTTGAGTTGGATTACCCTGCCTATGACGAACCAAGTTTACACTGCAATTACCTTTGCACCCGTTCAGGGGTTCATTGAAAAGTCTCGCAAATTGCGAGATTTGTACGGGAGTTCCTATTTACTTTCCTTTTTAGCTTGGGCTATTTGCTATGTTGCAGAATGCAATGATTGTAAAGTTGTATCTCCAGCTTTACCCAACGTTACTCAAGGAATGCCGAATCAAATTATTATTCAAGGAGATTTCAAAAAAGAAGATGCCGAATTTGCACTAAACACAGCTTGGGAATGCGTGACAGAAACTTGTCGCGAGTGGATTGAAGCACAAGTTGTAGACAGAACTGATGGTAAAAAATGGGATTATAAATCCTGGAAAAGAATTTGGGGATTGTGGACTAAATATGCTTGGGAATTCTTCTGGGTTCAAGGAAAACTTGGTGAAAGTATTAGTGATGTTCGTCAATGCTTGAATGAGAAAAAACGCTCCCGTGCTTGGACTGGGATAAACTGGCAAGGTGAAAGTTCTACACTTTCCGGTGCAGATGCGATCGCTTACCCTGGACTTGGTATTCATGAACCCCAAAAATACAATTATCAAGCAGAAAAAGCTGCTGTTGAAGAATTTTACACCCAACTAAGCCAAAAATTAGGAGAAAGTTTTATCAAATCGGTAGGGAAAAAGCTTTCACATGCTGATGCTGAAAAATATGGAGAATCTTTTATTGTTGCTAATGAAGAACTCAGCATTCCTGAATTGGTTAAGCGGTTAGTTACGCATAACGCGATCGCAGAACAATTAATCGAACGATTTCAACAGCTTTTCCAAGTTGATCAAACTCAGCTTCCAGAAATTTCTAGGCAAATCCAAGAGTTGTCAGAAGACCTCAACCCTGATTCCTTCAAAGATATCAGCCGACTCAATGAGGCTAAATATATTGATGATAACCATCAGCTTGTAAGAGAAAAACTACCTCACCAAGGCTGGTTTGCTGGGGATGGTGACAAAGCTGGTGATTACCTTAAAAGTTTTGCACACACACCAGAAGAAGCAAGTAAAACAAACGAGTTTAGCGAATTGATGCGGAACTGGGGTAAGGACTTTAAAGATTACTTTAAAAAGAACCCACCCGAAGATTGTCGTGTCGTTTACGCAGGAGGTGATGATTTTCTAGGCGTTTTTTATGAAACCAAACAAGCAGGTGAATTGAAACCAAAGCGTTGTGTTGATTTCTTCACTAGCTTCAAAAAGGATGTATGGGATAAAAATAATAATCAAGCAGAGAAAAAACCCATTACTGTCAGTGTTGGTTTCGTCTGGGCTGCGTCCGGTGTCCCGCAACGCGATGTACTGCAACACTGTCGGGAAGCAGAGAAATCTGCAAAAAATAATGGACGCGATCGCATTGCTTTTCGGGTTTTGTTTAACAACGGTAATTATTTAGAGTGGGTGTGTCCTTGGTGGCTATTAGAAGCAGGGTTGTTGTCGAGTTATCGCGATCGCGATGGCAATTTAGATAAACCAAAACAAAATTGGACACATATATATAATGATGTCGCCATTTTGGAATCGCGTCACGCCTTCGACAAAGAAAGCACAAAAATAGCATTAGGGCTGTTGGAGATTTATTTCCCAATACAGATGTCCACAATCAAACAAGAGGACAACTGGTGGAATGTCTATGATACAGACGAGAGACTGATCAAAACAGGAATATTGGGCGATCGCAAGAATCACTACAAATTGGACACCGAAGAAATAGATATTACCAAAGTTAACAAAGCACTGAACGACTGGATTATTAACCTTGCTAAAGTGGGCTTTCAGCTATGTCAACAGTAGAAGAATTGCAAAATAATTCTGCACAATCAAAAGATTCTCATCGTCCGCTGTTCAAATATCTGATAACGATTGAACCTCTGGGTCTACTTTATGGTAGTGCGGGAAAATTTCTCTCACCAGAAAATTTGGTGGGGCGTTCTGGTAGTTATTTTCCTCCCAGTACTGCAACTTTATCAGGTTTATTTGCAGCCTCCTACACAGATGCAGAAATTCATGATTTACTTTTGGCTGGTCCGTTCTGGGGAATCACAGATGAGTTGAAACCAACAGAGCAAAACTTTTATGTCCCTACTCCACGCAACTATTTAGTTAAAGATGGCAAAATTGAAGCTAAATTAACCTGGAAAAAGTACATAGATAAGCAGGATAAGGAATCCTACGGTTGGCGAGACGGGGACAAAGAACCTCCGAACGACAAGTTTGAGAGTAACACTTGGCTAGCAATCAATCAGTGGGATGAAGCCAAAGAAGTAAAAAAAGCCCCTTGGAAATTCTTACCTCATTTACATCCACGACTAGAACTAGATGAGCGTCGAGTTGTGAGACAGAAAAATGACCAAGAAGCACCCCAGGGAAGTTTGTTTCTGGAAAACTCAGTCCAAATGGAACCCGATACTTGTTTGGTTTATCTTTCTAACATCAAACTTGAGCCTGGTTGGTATCGCTTTGGTGGTGAAGGACATATGGTCGATGTCAGCTGTCTTGACCTAGCTCAAAATATCACAACTAAAATCAATCGCACGATTGAAAACAGTTTTGCTCTAATTACCCCTGCGGTTTGGGGTTCTAATCGCCTATCCTATCGAGAACCTGTTTATTTGCAAAAGGGCGATAAACAGAAATATTCTAAACCAGATCCCGAAAGCGATGAGCGAAAAGTTTGGTCAGTCGCAGCCGTTCTAACAGAACGCCCTATACCCTTTCGTTACCGCTTGGGAAATCGTGAAAATCAGCACTCGCAAGAACAACAGCACGAAAGTGACAATAACAAACAAAATTCTCAACCACCCAAACTCCTATCTCGCGGACGTTATGCCGTTCCTGCGGGTACTGTCTACGTATTGAAAGAACCAATAAATCAACCTTGGCAAGAATGGCCGGATGATTGGTTCCCAAAAGAAGGCCCATCCCTCAAACGTTGGGGATGCGGTTTAGCGCTACCTTTACCGAGTGTGATCGCCTAACCTGTCTCAGTAAAAAAATTCCTCTTTGCCCTCTGCGCCTGGAGCCTGAGTTTTATACATCAAAATCAACAATGCTAATTTCCCCTAAATACATCATGGAGTAATATAAATGTACCAAAAAGCTTACGGCATCATTGAAACCTTAGCACCTCTGCATGTTGGAGCCAGTGCGGGAGAAGAAACAGGCAATCTAAATCTGATTTTCCGTGACCAATTTACCCTTACTGGGATTATTCCCGGTAGTTCAATTCGGGGTAGATTTAGGGCAGATATGCGTCAAGAGGAAGGTAAAGTAGAAAACTGGTATGGGAAAGATGCCAAACCAGGACAACCAGATAGCACGAGTGAAGGTATCGTCAAATTTGAATACGCTTCTATCCTGTGGCTTCCCGTTTACTGTCCCAATCAACCAGTTGTGCGGGTATCTTGTCCTACTTTGCTAAAGCGATATCAAAAGCTAACTGGCAAACCACCACGTAGTTTTGAACCTTACAGTTATTACGGTAAAACATCGAGCAAAACTTTATTTTTTAACTTGGGATTTTTACCATTGGGAAATGAGGATAGAACGCTGGCGGAATATATGCCAGAAAATGTGAGTGATGCTAAAACTTACCTGCTATTAGTTGTTGAAGATACAGATATTTCAATGATTCACGACATGGCACTTTACCGCCAAAGCCGAGTTGCTCTTGATGAGAAGCAGAAAAAAGCTAAGGGAGGAGCATTTTTTAATGTTGAAGCACTTCCAGAAGGAACGGTGATGGTTTTCCCCATTGCACTACGCAAAACCTTTGAAAATCAACCTGTTAATTGGGAAGAATTTATCCAAGAAACTGGTATGAACAAACCGAAAGAATTGTATTTCGGTGGATTAGAATCAGTAGGTTTTGGTCGTACTGAAATAACAATTAAATTAGTTTAAGAATCAAAAGGATAAAAATCAAATGACACAAGAAACACCTCAAAAAAAAGGCTGGCAGCCATATAATCTTGATTACGATGCTCAACAATTAGTATTACAAAATCGTAATAATAAAGATGTATTGAATGAATCTCACAAAATGCGAATGGCAGTCGCTTACGGGCTAGAGAGATTTTGGGGAGAGCATTTAAGGCTTGGACGTGAGAAACCGGCTAAGGGAAAATATTGGAAGACTGTTTGGGATAAACTGGCTGAAGTTTTACGTAAAGCAGACATTACCCTGCCTAATGATGATGTTAGTTCAAAACAAAATGATAAGAAAAAGAGAGAAGAAGAAGAAACCCAAAAAATTCAAGCAATGGCAAAAAAAATCTGGTCGATGCCACTAGAACATCAGCGAGTTGCACTAATGGTATTAACTCAATTATGTGATGCTTTAGTTTGGTGGACTCAGCGATACAAAATTAAAGGTGCTGATGATTGAGAAATAGAATAATTAAAAACTTGTAGAAATTAAGGAACTTGATATGATTCGAGGGCTGGGAGACGCTGCAAAAAAACTAGGCATTGAGGTAGAAAATAAAAGTTCAAAAGGACAACCCCCACGCAACAAAGGTTCAAAACCTCAAAGTAATTTTCCACCTGAGAAGAACTTGGAACAAATACCAATGATGTATCGCGCTCAGGTGTCAGGACGTTGTAGCTTACAATTTGCTGGTAATAACGCAGATTTAGAACAATGGCGGGAAGAGTGGGTTTATCCCAGTTCTCAAAACAACAATCAACCTCGCTATCAACGCAGAGAACCTCAACTTGGTTTAGATGGTAAAATCTATCGCATCAAAATACAGTTTCCTTTCCGACTGTCGAGTAACTGCGGTCAGGATAGCATCCTTCGTCCTGTCTTGGGGAAAAATGGAATACCAATTATACCTGGTAGCAGCATCAAAGGTTTATTTCGACGTGCTTGCAGCTCACAGCAAGCTACAAAGTATTGTGGAGACGATAAAGAGCTAACTCCTGGTAGTTTGCGCTTTCATGGTGCTTATCCCATTGGTGATTGGGCTGGGACAAAAAAGGTGACTGTACGCAGACGAGGGGACAATATTTCTGAGACTCGTTACCGCATAGTCGATGTCATCCATCCTCAACAACCGCGTCAAGTGGAAGGTGAAGATTCTCCAAAAGCACTGGCGATGATAAGCCTTTATCAGCCAACTCTTATTTTTGAATTAAGTAGCACAGATCCAAATGTTAAATGGGAGGAAGTTGAGACACTTTTAAAGCAAGCGGTGCAAAACGGTGTAGGGGGTAAAACTAGTACTGGTTACGGTTTAGGAGGACATTCTCCAAATCAATCCCCTAGTTTACCTAGTTATCCCTTAAATATTTCCTTGAAAGGAATTGGTGTCAGTCCATTGTTGCGAAGCGATGAACCTGAGTTCCGTCCTAATTTATTCAAGGCGACTTTAAGAGGACACGTAAGACGTTTGCTAGGTGGGGTTTGTCAGAATGAGAGGGCTATTCAACAAGTAGAAAATAGTTTTTTTGGCAGTTCGGAAGCGCCTGGTATTGTGCAAATTTTTTGGGAATCTCAAATAGAAATATATAACACTCAAGATAGCAATCCGACTTATGAAACAGCTGGAGTTTTGCACATAAACGCGTCTCAAAATGACCTGAGATTCCTCGAATGGATTTTAAAGTTTGCTTTTATTATGGGTGGATTTGGCAAATCATGGCGTAGGGTTTTCCATAAAAAATTTTACTTTGAGTATGTAAAGCGTAGAGGCATACATATTGGTTGCCATTGGGAATGTCCTGACTCTAGTTGGGTAAATATCAAAACATCCGCAGATTTGCAAAAATTCTTGGAAGATTTGTATCAGGTTTGCTGTCAACGTTTGGGTTCAAGACCACCTCAAGCAATGAATTGGAGAGAAGCTTGGCATCCGAAACGTGTTGCAGTTTACAGTAAATTGATTAATAGGTCTGAAGTTGTTGAGTTATTTCATAATGAGACTTTCAAAACAACTCCAGCGATTGGAGGTAGAAATGAAGGTGATAGAAGACCTTTTTTTGTTAGCTCTGTGTGGCATCGCATGTTACCGATTGAGGGAAATAAATATTTAGAAATTGTCACGGTGTTTCATGGCGATCGCACACCCAAATCACCCTGGCGACACCGAACTGAAGGAGATCAACTTAAACCCTTCATTGAAAGCTTAGAGAATGCACAATTAAACTTAACTTGGGGTACACGACCAACTTTTAACACTTGAGAATGTGCTAAAAATTGGAAATCTCTGTTTCCACTGCTATGTCATACTCCAATTGCAATCAGAAAAAGTAATTACATAGCAATCCGGAGCAGAGATACATATGAAAAGAAATGCAGGAATCATCACTTCTAAAACAGCAGAATATGGAATCCTAGAATTTCACCCTTCTCTAGTCAAGATTTTCACCGAAAATTTAGTTTTTAATCTATTGCTAATTATTCTATTTTGGACAATTATGCCTCTTCCATATTTATTTTGGAAATACCTGCAAATCAAATCTACCAACTATATCTTAACCAGCCAAAGGCTAATTACCAAAACAGGCGTTTTTTGGAAAGAAATCAATTTTGTCGAACTTTATCGGGTGCTGGATATTAAGGTAGAAAGAGGTCTTGTATACCAACTTATAGATTTTGGCAGAAGTTGCTTAGGAAAGAAACCAATTTTATTAGGAGATATTTGGGTATTCACCAGTGACTATTCTCATTCCAAACTATTTCTAGATACTATTCCTAACGCTTTAGGAGTTACCGAAAAAATTAGGAAAGCAATGAACGAGGATAAAGACATCAAAAGAGTTATCCGTCGAGATTAAGCTTGTTGAAAATTTAAAATGAAATGGGGAATAGGGAACTCTTAACAGATAACAGTCTTAAATTATTTGTGAGAAATCAGATTCCCCACTTCTCAACAGAAGTCAGGAATCTAAACCCGTTAATCAGATTTTGTAGCTTAGGAAAAAATTATGTCAAGCGATAAATATTTCGGTTTTAACTTTGATTCAACTCAGAAGTCTGTGGATGAAGAAAGTTTACAGCGAATTGAAGAACAGTGCGATCGCTCAACTGAAAGTTACCTTTGGGGAGCATATAAAGTTGAAGAAGTGGATTGTCCAGAACCGCAGTCAAGTCATGAAGAGTCAGATACGGATGATGATGACGATTCTTTTCAAGATGATTTTGATGACTATTGATTGCGCCTTATTCTTGCAAGAGTTGAAACATCACACTCAACATGACAAATCGGGATTTTTGCAAGAGACTCCATAAGATGCGCCAACAGAAAATAAAAATATCTTTCACCTTATTTTTCAAATAATCATGCGTCGAGCTATTATTTCCACTATTGGTACTAGTTTACTCACCAATCAAATCAACCGAGCGAATCCTGATGAAAAAGACTGGTATTCGCACTTGCGGGATACAGCAAATCTGAGTGAAGAGAAAACACCAGAGGATGTTCAGCAGATTATTGCAACTCTCAAACAAAGAGCCGATAAACAACTTGCAGGTGCTAAAATTCCCCAGATACGTCGTGCAAGTGCAGAATTAAATGGAATTTATGGTATTTATCAAGAGGATTTAAGCCAAGGAAAAGAAGATATTCACTTTCTCATTGCTACCGATACAGTCCAAGGAAAAACCACTGCTAAAATTGTTGAGGATTTTCTGAGAAAGCAAGGATTAAATAATAGCAGTATTTATTCTCCAAGCGGGCTTTCTACTGCTAGTACAGAAGCTTTTTCTCTGGGAATTGATACATTAATTGTTTGGTTGCAGGATACAATACCACCGTTGAAAGCGAATAAATACAAAATTTGTTTTAATCTGGTTGGTAGTTTTAAGAGTTTACAAGGTTATCTCAATACTATTGGGATGTTCTATGCGGATGAAATAATTTATATATTTGAAGGAGAAAAATCGGAATTAATTACTAT
The DNA here is from genome assembly GCA_019359115.1 of Pelatocladus maniniholoensis HA4357-MV3. GTDB lineage: Bacteria > Cyanobacteriota > Cyanobacteriia > Cyanobacteriales > Nostocaceae > Pelatocladus > Pelatocladus maniniholoensis. The sequence goes on along the minus strand of JAHHHW010000099.1, from coordinate 1,023 downwards.
TCCTCGCTTACCCATTGCTGTTGATATCTCTCTAATTAAACCATATACACTTCAATTAGCATTATTGGATGTTGGTGCTGGACTTTCTATTAGTGAAACCCAAGGGATTCCTGAAACCATGCTGGCAGAAGTTGACGAAAAAATGATGCTTTCGACTTGGGGACAGTTAATCTGGAATCAATGTAAAAATGATCTGCTTTGCGAAAATTTACTCTCTTTTGGTGGATTAGAATATCAGGATTCTTTTAAAGCTGATTACAATAAAGAAATACAGAAACAACCAAGAGTGAAGCTACAAGAAACTCTCGCTAGAATTTCTTATTTATTAAAAGAATCTAATGGTGACGTTAGCATTCTCAAAAAACATGGAGGTTTGCAGTATGACAAGTATACCAATATGGGAAATGTTGACCATTTTCGAGTCACTCAAGGAGTGCGGGTTAGCTGTTGTTCTGACCAAGGAAAATTAATACTATATCGCTATGGTAAAGAGGAAGAAGTGAATAAAAATCCCTATTAAGCAGGGGAGCGGGGATCGGGGTTATTTGACCAAACAATTTTAGATTTTAGTTAGATTTTGGATTAAAATGAAAATCTGAAATCTAAAATAAATGGCTACCTACGGAAGCCGCTCCGCGTCTACAAGCCTCTCCATTAATGGAGAAAAGATCGAAAAAGATTCGTTATTCAAGCCTCTTCTTTAAAGAAGAGGTTAATCTAAAATCCAAAATCCAAAATCCAAAATCGAGTGACCAATCATTTCTTGATGGTACAGAGCAAGCGGATTTATCCGTGGAACTAATCCAAAATCCAAAATTTAAAATCCAAAATTGGATGACTCTATAACGATACTACAGTTTCAACACCTTGTTTTTCCTGATTACGGGGGCGAAGATGGGGTACAGCCGGGATACGTGCAAAATGGGACACGTTGTAAAGTTTTGTAAAAATTGACTCTACAACCCTTACCAGACCTACCTTCGCAATTTTTTAAACCAACACTAAAAGCCCATCATCATCCAA
>JAHHHW010000098.1 GCA_019359115.1 Pelatocladus maniniholoensis HA4357-MV3 | reverse complement strand
GTAATCATCTAAAAATACATCATTCGGCAAGAATTGAGCAACTTCAATTTCGGCGTAACCCCTCGCAATACTTGGCTAGTCTTGAGAGTATGCTCCTCTAGCAAGTTTTACCGCTCTAGTTTTTTTTCAAATTCTTTTCTATGTGGAAATTTTTTGGTATATATACTTAGCCAGATCAAATTAATAGACCTATCTTACGAAAGTTGGAGAAACCATAAAAACTAAATGTAAAGAAAAAACATATTTTCATGCTTAGTTGTAAGCAAAAGCTCACGTAAATTATTACAAAAATTCATGAAACACTCTTGTCAAAAAGTTCAAAGGAATACATATAAAGAAAAAATACCAGTATTTTAACTTTTCATGCAGTCCTATAAAGCGTGAAATCCAAACGCTGCAATGGTTGTGTCACCTCTAAGTCTTATTAGCTAACTCTTTACTTAGTTCTGTAAGCGACTGGGGTTTTATAACTCTAAACCAGCAAATCAAAAAGCAAAACTGTATAATTGCACACTATTTTCCTGTGCATTTCCGCAGTAGGTAGGAAGACATTAGACACTGATTAATATATTTATAAAAAATAGAAAAGATGGTTGATCTTGCAGATTTTACCTAAGACATCAGAAGTTTCAATGAAACGAGGAGTGAGAGGCAAGAAAGACAAAGGGGACAAGGAGGACAATTAATCAGTGATCAGTGATCAGTTATCAATCGCGTCTGTACAGTGATCAGTTATCAAATTAAACTGATCACTGTTAACTGTTAACTGATTCATTCCCAATCCCCAATCCCTAATCCCCAATCGCCGACCCCCAATATGCCAGAGTTACCAAAAAGCGTGTAGCGAGGAGATAAAAAAATGCGAGCTTGGTTGTCTAAATTCATCCACCGCAAACGTCGTTGGTTTTGCGCGACTCTGGTGCGAACATATCGGGAAATAAGTTCTGCTTCTGTTGATGAACTGTGGCAAAAGCTAGTTAACTTGGCAGATGTCTCCTGGCACCCACTGCTAAAGAGTACCAATGTTCCCTACGGACTAGTACCCAAACCTGGACTCATCTATCAAGCAGTGACACGCTTATCACCGATTCCAATACGTATTTTTGTCGAGCGTGTCAACCCTAGAGAATTATTGAGCATCAGAATACTAGCAATTCCTGGTGTTGAAGAACGGGTAAGTTACAAAATAGAGTCTACAGTTTGTGGTACTTATTTGTCGTATTCTGTAACATTACGTGGTTGGTTATCGCCATTGATTTGGCTATTTTCTCGTCCTTACACTGATCGCGTTGCTAAAGCCTTAATTGAGGCAGTAGAAAAAGGCACACTGCCAGCAGTTACAAGAAAGAGAAAATCTCTCAACGATAGCTGTTTTGATTTTTAGGAATGGGGATCGGGGATTGGGGAATGGTTATTCTCCGTGTCTCCCGTGTCCCTCGTGTCCCCCGTGTCCCCCGTGTCCCCGATCCCTGATCCCTGATCCCCAATTCCCGATCCCTCTAGAAAGTTAAGATGCAAGTAGACAATCATTGCTGTTTGTTAAAAATTATTGTGGCAGAAAGCACGAAATAGATTATGAACGATGTTCTTGATTCTCAGTCAGTCTTAGAAGTGTTGCGACCAGTTCAAGATCCAGAACTTCGTAAAAGTCTGGTGGAAATGAATATGATTCGTAACGTCAAAATAGACGCAGGTAAGGTAAGTTTTACCCTAGTATTGACGACACCTGCCTGTCCATTACGTGAATTCATTGTAGAAGATTGTCAAAAAGCAGTGAAAAAACTGCCAGGAGTTACGGATGTATTTGTAGAAGTCACAGCAGAAACTCCTCAGCAAAAAAGTTTACCCGATCGCACGGGTGTGATTGGAGTCAAGAACATTATTGCTATATCCAGTGGAAAAGGTGGCGTTGGTAAAAGTACGGTGGCTGTGAATGTAGCCGTTGCCTTAGCACAAGCAGGAGCAAAGGTCGGTTTGCTGGATGCTGATATTTATGGTCCTAATGACCCAACTATGCTTGGTCTGGCTGATGCTCAGATTGTAGTACGTTCTTCTGAAAAAGGAGAAATACTGGAACCAGCTTTCAATCATGGCGTCAAACTAGTGTCCATGGGTTTTTTGATTGACCGTGATCAGCCTGTGATTTGGCGTGGTCCGATGCTGAATGGTGTGATTCGTCAGTTTCTCTATCAAGTGCAATGGGGAGAACTTGACTATTTGCTCGTGGATATGCCACCGGGAACAGGAGATGCTCAGTTAACATTGACACAAGCAGTACCAATGGCAGGAGCAGTGATTGTGACGACACCGCAAACTGTTGCTTTATTAGATTCTCGCAAGGGTTTACGGATGTTTCAACAGATGAATGTCTCTGTCTTGGGTATTGTGGAAAACATGAGTTATTTTATTCCTCCAGATATGCCAGAGAAGCAGTATGACATATTTGGTTCTGGTGGCGGCTCTAAAACAGCAGCAGAATTAGAAGTACCCTTGTTGGGATGTATACCTCTAGAGATTTCTACTAGAATTGGTGGTGACAGTGGTGTACCCATAGTTATAGCCGACCCGGATTCAGCGAGTGCCAAAGCATTCAAAGCGATCGCTCAGGCAATTGCTGCTAAAGTATCAGTTGCTGCTCTGACATAAATCAAGTGTAATTTTTGTCTAAGTATAAAACTACGGGTCGGAATACAGATTTTTAGTACTGAGTAAATTTAAAATCTAAAAACTAAAGTCTATAGTCGCCCAATGTTGTTAAAAAGGTCACGTTCTTCATTTTTACAAATTCGCTGGAAATATTGGTTTAAGCCTTGGCAACAAATGGACTGGTTGTTGTTGTGTTTGCCAATCGGTTTGACAATATTCGGTGGCATTATGATTCGTAGTACCGAATTGAATCAAGGACTCACCGATTGGTGGTGGCACTGGCTAATTGGTGGGATTGGTTGTGTAATCGCCCTGGTACTAGCCCGTCTGCGTTATGAAAATCTGCTGCAATGGCACTGGATTACTTATACAATCACCAATATCAGCCTCACCGCCGTAATGGTAATCGGTCACAGTGCCAAAGGCGCCCAGAGATGGGTCAATATCTTTGGTTTCAACGTCCAGCCGTCAGAATTTGCCAAAATCGGGATTATTATTACCCTCGCAGCGTTATTACATAAACGCACTGCTTCTAACTTGGATAATGTTTTCCGCGCTTTGGCAATTACTGCTATTCCTTGGGGATTGGTGTTTATACAGCCGGATTTAGCAACATCACTTGTGTTTGGTGCGATCGTCTTGGGGATGTTGTACTGGGCAAATGCTAATCCAGGCTGGTTGATATTGATGATATCTCCAATTATTGCCGCAATTTTGTTTAGCATACCTTGGCCCTTTGCGATCGCTTTGTCGCAAGATATCAAGTTAGGACCGTTGGGGTTAATTTGGTCTGTAGTCATGGGTATTGTCGGTTGGCGCACCCTTCCTTGGCGGCGATATCATCTGAGTGCAATCGGTGCATGGGGTTTGAATATGTTTGGTGGTGAATTAGGACTATTTGCCTGGGAACACCTGCTAAGGGAATATCAAAAAGACCGACTCACTTCATTTATGAATCCCAAAGCTGACCCCCTTGGTGCCGCCTATCACCAAATCCAATCCCGCATTGCCATTGGTGCTGGAGAATGGTGGGGATGGGGTCTTTTTAAAGGGCCTATGACCCAACTGAATTTTGTCCCTGAACAGCATACAGACTTTATTTTCTCCGCCGTGGGTGAAGAATTTGGTTTCATTGGCTGTTTGCTAGTGTTAGCAGTTTTTTGCTTGATTTGCCTGCGCTTGTTGCATGTTGCCCAAACCGCTAAAGACAACTTTGGCTCTTTATTGGCTATTGGCGTGTTGTCTATGATCGTGTTTCAGATGATAGTCAATATTGGCATGAACGTTGGTCTAGCACCAGTAGCAGGAATACCCTTACCTTGGATGAGTTATGGGCGTTCAGCAATGTTGAAAAACTTCATCGCCTTGGGAATAGTCGAGTCAGTGGCTAATTTTCGTCAAAGGCAAAGGTATTAATTATTTGTCCTTTGTTATTAGTCATTTGTCAGTGGATAGGGAACAGGAATCACAGACAAAGGGAAGAAAGGGGAATCTCTCTTTGGTGATCCCCAATCTCCGTTCCCAATGACAAATGACAAATCGCCAATCACAAGTATTAAGCTATTAACAGGAAACAAGCGAGGATAAAAACCATGATCCTGCCTGGAGCAACTGTTCGCGTCAAGAATCCAACAGATACCTATTATCGGTATGAAGGACTTGTACAGAGAGTCAGTGATGGTAAGGTAGCCGTACTGTTTGAAGGTGGTAACTGGGATAAATTAGTTACCTTTCGTCTCTCTGAATTAGAAACTGTAGAAACAACCGCCGGACGTAAAAAAGCAAAATAAGTTAGTCCTTTGTCATTAGTAATTTGTCCTTTGTAAACAACCAATGACAAATTACTAATGACCAATGAGCAATGACTCTTGACCACTATGCGCCTTCCCCTGCCACAATTTAATCGAGGCGATCGCCATCCTAATCATTTTGCAGAGGTGATCCAAACGAGTACATGCGAGTTTTTAGCCCAGTGTTTGGAACCGGAAGACTTAAGCTTTCCACCTATGCCTCCTTTTGGCAGCTGGGTTTGTTCTGTCGATGAAGAATCAGGCAACCAGGTTTATGCTGTGGTATATTACGCCACAACTATGCCTATCGATTCTGTACACAGACCAGTGGCTCTGGGAATGTCGTTACAGGAGTTGCGAGAGGAACAACCACAGATATTTGCAATGCTCAAGACAGAATTCCGTGCTGCGATCGTGGGTTTTACAGTGGCAGCAGATAAACGGAATTCCCTAAATGATTCGTATCAATACTTACCACCACGCCCACCACAAATTCACCAACCAGTTTATAGATGTGAACCAGAAGCAATTATTAAATTTACAGAACAACTAGATTTTTTGCGGACTCTGCTTTGTGTAAATGGAGCGCCAGTGGATTCTTTAACAGCAGCAGCTATTCGAGAAGTGTTTTGGTTACGCAAAGCTGACCGACAATGGTTAGTGCAAGCAGGACGTACTCTGAGTGTACTGCTTAAAGACGACTACGATCGCCTGCGGTTTATTTTGAGCCAAATCCACCCATAGAGTTATCAGTTATCAGCTATCAGCTATCAGTAAACAACATAAGGTAAGTCGGCGGGAATAAACAAATGACCAATGACAAATGACCAATGACCAATGACCAATGACCAATGACCAATGACCAATGACAGAACTAATGTTACAAGTTCTTGCTGTTGAACCTACTGCTCAAGTTCTCGCCAAAGAACCCATTATTCCCTTTGCCATTTTGCTGGTAGTCATCTTAGTTGTACCAATTATATTTGAGCGACTAAGACTACCTGGTTTGGTAGGTTTGGTACTATCAGGGGTAGTACTTGGTCATCATGGCTGGAATTTATTTCCCATAGAAACACCAACCATGAGTTTACTTACAGACATCGGGTTAGTTTACTTGATGTTTGTTGCGGGTTTAGAATTCGACCTAGAACAGTTTCGCCGCCAAAAAATTCAGGCTTTTAGCTTTGGCAGCTTGACCTTTGGTATACCTTTCGTGCTAGGAGTGTTGCTAGGTCGGAGTTTTGGTTATGGCTGGAATGTTTCTGTATTAATTGGCTCGATTGTGGCATCCCACACCCTTTTAGCCTATCCTCTGATTAATGGTTTAAGAGTCACAAACAACGCAGCAGTTAGGACAACGATTGGGGCTACAGTTATCACCAATTTTGGCGCATTATTAGTCTTTACTTTATCTTTAGCTGCAAATACTAATTATTTAAGCTTTTGGCAATTTATTCCTTTTTTGAACTCACTCATTCTCTACACTATCTTTGTTTTGATTAGCTGCAATTGGGTAGGTAAAGAATTCTTTCGTCGTTCAGGAGATGATGAAGGAAACCAACTTTTGTTTGTGTTGTTGTCTATTTTTCTAGTTGCTTTCGGCGGTCAATTGATTGGGATAGAAAAAATTGTTGGGGCCTTTTTAGCTGGTTTGGTAGTAAATGAAGTTGTTGGCGAAGGTCCAGTTAAAGAAAAGATTGTTTTCGTTGGCAGTATACTATTTATTCCTATTTTCTTTGTTCATCTGGGTTTTCTCATCGATATTCCAACTTTTATTGATAGTGTGAACACACTTCAATTCACCTTTTTATTAGTAGTGGGTTTATTTGCCAGCAAATTTCTGGCTGCTTTGGGAGCAAAACTACTTTATCATTACAACTGGCAAGAAACCTTAACTATGTGGTCACTGTCATTACCCCAAGTGGGTGTGGCATTAGCCATAGCTGTAGTAGGATATGAAAATGGGTTACTCTCGTCGATATTATTAAACAGCATCATTGTCTTGATGCTGGTGACTTCAACTATAGGCTCATTAATGACTAGTCGGTTTGCTGTTGGTTTAACAACTTCAGCCATCAAAGGACAAGCATTCACTAATTCGCCTCAAATCGATTCTAGAAAAAGAGACAGTAGCCCTTTTACTATAGTTGTGCCAGTTTACAATCCTCAAACACAGCAATACTTAATTGAAATGGCAACTTTATTGGCACGTCAGGCTAATGGCAGAATCATACCATTAGCGATCGCTACAGCTGCGGCTCATATGGATGCTCCTCAATTAAATACTTCTTTAGAACGCAGCGAACGCTTACTGTTAAAAGCTACAAGCCTGAGTCGCGCCTTGGGTGTGGAAGCAGAACCACTGTTGCGAATTGATGATGCTTTTGCCCAAGGAATTAGCAGAGCAGCACGTGAACAAAAAGCTAATTTAATTTTGATGGGTTGGGGTAAGCGAACTGGGTTGAGAGCGCGTTTGTTTGGGAATGTGATTGATAATGTTTTATGGGCATCTCATTGTCCAGTGGCTGTGACTCGTTTGGTAGAATCACCAAGAAACATTCAAAGGATCTTAGTACCTGTAGAAAATTTTCTAACACCAACGTTGCAATCTATACAATTTGCTCAAATTCTTGCAGAGGCAAATCAAACACAAGTAACTGTACTGAGTGTCTGTGAACGCCGTACTAGTTCTAGTAAAATCGCATCCAGGCGATCGCAACTTTCTCAAATGGTATCAAATATATCTTCAGCTAATCCCCCAGAGATTCAAATTATTGCTCATGAAAATGTTGCTCAAGCAATTTTACAGGCAGCACGATTATATGACTTAGTTGTCCTACCTTTTGTACGTAATCGTACTAGTCCGGGTGGATTGGCAATTAGCGATGTTACAACTCTTTTGGTGAGACAACTGACTTGTTCAATTGTCATGCTAGGAGAACCACCACAACATACTCAATCGGTCACTTTACCAGTTGGTGTTCCTAGTCCTATCCCTGTAACTTAAGGACAAGGGAAGGGGGACAACTTATCAGTTATCAGTTAGCTAGAGACGCGATTATAGCACTTCTCACTCGATTGCAATACAGTCGGAACCCCACCCCGGCTTTGCTGACGCAAAACCTCCCCTCCCCGCTTGCGCTTAGGGGATTAAGGGGTGGGGTACGTATTGGACACAACCGAGAACTGCTATCTACTCTTACGAGCGTTTACGCGTCTGTACAGTTATCAAATTAAACTGATCACTGTTAACTGTTAACTGATTCATCCTTGATCCCTGTTCCCTTAATTACCAACTACTAACCAAAAAAATGTCACAAGCTCTTGTGGTTCAAAACCTAGTTTATGCCTATTCCAGTCGTGAGCCAGTTCTACGAGAAATTTCTTTTACCTTAAATTCAGGCGATCGCGTTGCACTGATGGGACCTACTGGTTCGGGTAAAAGTACTCTTCTTGAGAATTTAATCGGTTTAAAAGAACCTCAAGCTGGGAAGATTTGGATTAATAATATTCCCCTAGAAGCTAAAACTTTACCTCAAGTACGCCGTCAAATTGGTTTTGGTTTTCAAGATGCTAATGACCAACTATTTATGCCTACCATACTTGAAGATATTACCTTTGGACCGCGTAACTACGGTGTCTCACCTGCGATCGCTATTGATAAAGCTAGACATTTATTAGCTGATTTTGGTTTAGAAGCTTATGCTAATCGTTCTGCTCACGAACTGTCTGGAGGTCAAAGACGGCTTGCTGCTTTGGCTGCAATTCTAGCATTAGAACCAGATATATTGATTTTGGATGAACCAACCAACGGTCTTGATCCTGCATGGCGGCGTCACTTTGCTCAAATGTTATTAAAGTGGCAAGGTAAGGTTATGTTAATTGCGTCTCACGATTTACATTGGTTAGGGAAAGTCACTCAACGTGGTTTAGTGCTTTCTGGAGGACGTATTCATATAGATAGTGAAATTCACTCATTATTAAATGAAACTGATACTTTGGAAAAGTTAGGTTTACCTACAGATTGGTGAGACTTTTTTGAACATTTGGGATGCTCCCATTATCGAGGAAAATATCAACGCAGCTTGTCAAGTTGAATGATAACTGTTCATGATGCTGGGGAACACTGAACTTATCCTTAAGCCTTTCAGTGTCAAGTGATGGAAGAAACTGTCTCTAAAACAAATGCGATCGCTTTTTGCAAACGTAGTGGTATAGCAATAAGTTATCTCTTGCTGGGTTTATTAGCCATCCCAAGTTTAGATTTAGATACTCTAGTCCTAGCAAATCCAACAGAAAATAATAATACTCCCACGCCCAAAATCCTGAATGTTGATCCGTCTGAACTCACTCCTTCTTACCCAGCAAGCGCGCCACCGGGAAGAGTAGATCCCTTACCTGATGATCGAAATTTAATTGAAAATGTCCAAGAAACTGATTATCGCGTCAATGCATTGCAAGCAGATTATACTGGAAAGCTTTGGGTAGCTTCTTGGCGCGGATTATCTCGAATTGACCCCAATACTGGCAAAATATTAGCTCGTGTCAGTTTACCAAATACTGCTATTGCCGCTTTAGCCCAAGATAAAGTCGGACGTTTGTGGGTGGGAACCTATGAAGGATTAAAGCGAGTAGATCCCCGTAGTCACGAAATTACAGCCCAAAATTTATTTTTGCCTTCCAAGCGAGTTTTATCTTTGTTAGTTGACAAACGGGGTTATTTATGGGTCGGCACAGATAACGGCTTATCGTTAATTAGTCCCGACCAAGCCCTAATTATGACCACGTTAAAAAATTTACCTGGTGTTAGTGCTAACGCCTTAACTTTAGACGTAGAAGGTCAACTCTGGGTAGGGACACTCGATGGAGTAGTGCGAGTTAATACCGCCAATGCTTTTATTATGAAGCGAATTGAGAATTTACCAGGTACAACAGTACAAGCTTTAGCTACAAGTCCTGATGGCTTAATATGGGCAGGAATGCCAAATAATTTGCTAGTAATCAATCCAAAAACTGGTGCTATATTGCGCTCAGTCACTCGTTTGCGGGGACGTGACGTGGAATCAATACGTTTTGCTAAAGATGGGAGTGTGTGGGTCGGCACCAACAATGGTTTGCTACGATTGAATCCAAATACTGGTGCTGTACTAGATGAAGTTCCTGGACTTCCTTCTAGTCGTGTACTTGCCCTTGCTCCTGATGTTGGTAATAAACTGTGGATTGGCACCACCGAGGGTTTAGCTTGGTTAATGCCAAAAATGACAACTGCAAAGCCCCATCTTGCTTTTACTCGCGCTGTGAAGTAATGATTGGGGATCGGGCATGAATCAGTGATCAGTTATCAAATTAAACTGATCACTGTTAATTGATTAGTTGTCCCCCGATCCCCGACCCCGAATCCCCGACCTCTAATCCCCTAATCCAAAATGGCAATCACTACCCGACAATTAATTCAATACAAACAACAAGGACGCCAAATTGTGGCGTTGACTGCTTGGGATTATGCGATCGCTCAACTTTTAGATGCTGCTGGTGTAGATTTAATCTTGGTAGGTGATTCGATGTCAGTAGTGTTGGGGTATGAGACAACACTACCACTTACCTTGGAAGAAACACTCCACCATGCCAAAGCTGTACGACGTGGGGTGAAACATGCTTTGATGGTCGTAGATTTACCGTTTTTGACGTATCAAGAAAGTGTTCGACAAGCTATGCACTCTGCTGGACTGGCGCTGAAAGAAGCGGGAGGACAAGCTGTCAAATTAGAAGGTGGCTATCCGGCAATGGTAGACACTATTACTCATCTGGTGCAAGCAGGAATTCCGGTGATGGGCCATGTGGGTTTGACACCGCAATCATTCCATCAAATTGGTTTGCGCCAACAGGGGAAAACCGAGACAGATAGGGAACGAATTTTACAAGAAGCGATCGCTCTCGAACAAGCGGGTGTGTTTTCTATAGTCTTAGAGCATATCCCCAGTGACTTAGCATTTGAAATCACCCAAAACCTCAGTATTCCTACGGTTGGAATTGGTGCAGGTGTCCATTGTAATGGACAGGTATTAGTCACTTCTGATGTACTCGGACTCTCGGAAAAACAGCCACCCTTTGCGAAAATGTATGCAAACTTGCGCGAAACGATAACTCAAGCTGTGCAAGATTATAGCTTTGAAGTCAGAGAACGTAAGTTTCCAGAAAAATAAATTGAGAAGATAGATGCGTTTGTAGTCAGGACTTTAGTCCTCTAATTTTCAATCACTAAAGTGCTTACTACAAACCTATGTATTTGGGATTAATCAAAACTCAGGTTCAGACTCTAGCAGAGCTAACTTTTTGGTGTTGCTTTTTATTTTTGAGGATGTTCAAATAGTTATCAGCATAGCGAAAAGCAGATGCACAATCGTAATTAGCAATAGCTATAGCTTGCAAGACAACCTTAACGGGGGTTTCAAACCCTGAAAATTTTTGGATTAACTTCAATATATCCACATCGGTTGCAGGTGATGTAGTATCTTTTACCTGTTCTGGCTGATCAAAAGTATCTTCAATTAGTGGTTTGAACATTTAGCACCTCCCCAAAAGCATAAGATGCAAATCCTGTGATGAAATTGAGCTGTTGATCACGAGTTTGCAAGGTGTCTGGGAGTTCGGTACAGGGACATCCGATCTCTTTCAAAATCTCCAAGCAATATGCACTCACTTCTTCGTGTGAAGCTTGCTCCCACTCCAGAGCGACTCCTCTTGCTATCTCCAGATTGACTCGGATTACCGTTCTTGCAGGGTTGGTCATAAATTTACCCTAATAAAACTGGATAATTTAAGTTTTGATCAGAGCCGTAAATTTGCGTAACAGTGTTTTTGCTGAATTTATCTGAAGAGGAAATAAGAAAATCAGCGTATTTACGGAAAAACTAAAAGAGCGATCGCTTAATATCATCTCATCACCTCCAGCCTTTTCGTCAAGATAGAATACCTAAATACTCTATTAACAATAGAATCACAACTGCTCAACGGAGTTCAAAGACTCGACGACGAGTATCAAAGACTCGACGACGAGTATCAAAGACTCGATGACGAGTATCAAAGACTCGATGACGAGTATCAAAGACTCGATGACGAGTATCAAAGACTCGATGACGAGTATCAAAGACTCGATGACGAGTATCAAAGACTCGACGACGAGTGTCAAAGACTCGACGACGAGTATCAAAGACTCGATGACGAGTATCAAAGACTCAACGACGAGTATCAAAGACTCAGTTCTACAAATTTGTGATGAGTGTCATAGCATTCTTAAATTATTCGTGAACAAAAAGATCCCCAATTTAGGAAACAGCTAGCGAATGGTGGATTTGATCCGTTCCCCAATGATTTTATAGATTTTTCGAGACAACATTTATGGTGCGATCGCGTCCTGGAATAATCCTCAAATAGTTGATTATTCTAAGTCGGGGATCTTGTTGTTCCGAAACCGAAGCTATCATTGATGTAGTTATTTATGGTTTGAAAGCTTTGGCAAGAAAAACAGCTTTCCCAGCTAGCACTCTGATTCAAGTTTAGTTTCTGAATTTTCCGTCTGAAAAGCTCAATTTTCTAAGAACTTATTCACGTAATTGGGGGAATCAGCCAATGACTGACACTATTATTAATCCTATTGAGCGTCCTCAAGTGACGCAACAACTTTCAGAAAATGTAATTCTCACAACCGTAGATGATCTTTACAACTGGGTAAAAATGTCCAGCTTGTATCCAATGATGTTTGGTACAGCTTGCTGCTTCATGGAATTTATGGCTGCTTATGCTTCTCGTTTTGATATGGAGAGATATGGGATGATTCCCCGTGCAACTCCCCGACAGGCAGATCTGTTAATTACCGCAGGTACAATTACTATGAAGTATGCTCCAAACTTAGTGCGACTCTACGAGCAAATGGCAGAACCAAAGTATGTCATCGCTATGGGAGCTTGTACAATTACAGGAGGTATGTTTAGTGCAGATTCTCCGAGTGCAGTTCGCGGTGTAGACAAGTTAATTCCAGTTGATGTTTATATACCGGGATGTCCACCTAGACCAGAAGCAGTCATAGATGCAATTATTAAATTGCGGAAGAAAATCGCTGACGAAAGCATTCAAGAACGGCATATAATCCAACAAACGCACCGTTACTACAGCATTTCTCACCGAATGAAAGTTGTATCTCCCATCTTGGATGGGAAATATTTGAGAAGTGCAGAACTACAAACTACGTCCCCTGAAATTGCTGAAGCAACCGGCTTGCCATTGCCTTTAAAACTACAAGAATCTACAGCTAACAAAATAAAAGCACTATAGCAAAAACCGCCATAGGTTAGAAACCTACCCCATATCCCGCCTGAGAATAAATTCTCAGGCTAATAGCATAAGTCCGTTGAAACGGACTCAAAGACTTTCCTTGTCAGAGTTATCTGACTTTCGCTATTAGCCAAGAAATTTATAGCACTTCTCACTCGATTGCAATACAGTCGGAACCCCACCCCGGCTTTGCTGACGCAAAACCTCCCCTCCCCGCAAGCGGGGAGGGGATTAAGGGGTGGGGTACGTATTGGACACAACCGAGAACTGCTATATTTATTGGCGGGACGAAAATTTGGTGCAAGATATGAATATATTTGAGTTCACTTGAGTATATATATGCTGAAAAAGCTTAGACAGTTGAAAACTCTTTTGGCATACAAAAAATCCAATAATTTAGGAGATTTTGCTATTCTTAAATCTGATTTTTTGGGTTCTAAATTTAACCCAAAACTTTATTCTCAACTTCAAGAAGTGGTAGGATATTATCCTCCAATTGATTTCAAGAAACTGAGTGAATATCCTCTAGGCAGTTTTGGGTATGAATATGCAGTTCATATGAGAGAAAATCACCTCAAGCCGCTTAATATTAGTCCTGAATTAGCAGAAGTTGCTCAACGCAATGTATTTGCTTTGCGATATGTTGTTACCCACGATATTTTTCATGTATTGCTAGGCTTTGATACAAGCTATGCTGGAGAAATTGGTGTGCTTGCCTTTGCTGCTGCACAAAACTATAGCAAAGCGTTAAAAATTAGCCTGTGGTTGGCTAAATTACTCTATCCAATCATTGCTCCTCAGCAAATCAAAGAGATTTTCGCCAATATCAAAAAAGGAAATGATTTGGGGAAGCAAGCAGAATTTTTATTAGGATATCGCTTTGAAGAACACTGGAAAGAACCGATTAATGAAGTGAGATTTAAGTTGAAATTATCGCCAATTGCACATAATACTATTTAAAATTTAAATTAATAGTTAAAATTATCTGCACAGTTGCGATCGCCTCAGTTACGAGTTCCCCGTTCCCTTTTCCCTCTGAATACCAATAACCTTAACACCAAGCGTATTGTTTTATAATAAGGAGCTAATTGGTAGACCAAATCCCCAATAACTTCTAATTATTAAAAATAAAGCTAGTACGCCGATAAAAAAAGCAGTAGTTTGAAGATCTTGAATAAAACAAGAAAGTTTTTCTCGCCAGAGTCCATAGAGATTTACTATGTATAAAGGCAAATCACTAAATGCAATGACAATAATTGCTCCTAATACACTGAAGCTTTGATAGGCTAAAGGTACACCCAAAGCTATAATTCCAAATCTAGCAAAATTGCTCTGGGCTGAATACAGGGGTTTACCAATTGCTAGCAGAGCAGGACTAGTAGTGTAAAATAGCAAAGAAAACCAAATTCCACTACACAAAATAGGCATCATCCAAGTCGCAGCAGCATATCTTCGATCATATAAAAATGAAACTGCTAAATCTCCAACAGTGATTAACATTGCCAATATAATTGCAGATGCTAGTAGTATTAATTGCCGTTGAGGAAGAATTTTTTGCCGCAAAGTAGCCCTTGGTAAGTGAGATTGTTGGGAGATTGCAGGAAAAATAACTCTAAAGCTAAGTTGCCTGATCACATCACGAGGGATACTAGCTAGAGTATATGCTACTGTATAGACACCTAAGATTTCAAATGACAATAACTTAGCCAAAACCAGGCGATCAGTTTGTTCAGCAGCAAACATTAATGTTGATGCAATAAACATCCATTTACTAAACGAGAGAATTTCTTTAACTGTTTTTGGCTCCCATTCAAAGCGATTAGAATATTTTGGTATTAACCAGTAGCTACTAACTAATTTATATATCCCTGAAATTACTATAGCGATACTTAAAGACCAAATATTTGGATGTAACCAAACTAAGACTATTAAAGTAGAGTAATAACATAACTGAAAAAGAAGTTCATAAATTGAAAGTTTACCCAGTTTCATTTGACGATGAAGAGTGTGTAAACTTGTAGAATTAAAGCCTTCAATAAATGAAGTAAATACAACAATTGGGATTAGCCATAGTAGACGTTGGTCGTTGTAGAAATGTGCAATTGGAAAAGCAAGAATGACGCCAAGAATCCAAATCACTGCGCCACGAATTACTTGGAGAGTCCAAATAGTATTTAGAAAAATTGGTTCATCGCCTCTTTTATTGTTAACGATATTTTGAGCAACACCAATATCTGAGAATAGTTCCAGACCCATTCTTAAGGTATTTACCAAAGCCATCAAACCAAAAAATTCTGGTTGTAGTAAGCGAGTCAGAATTAAATTATTACCAAATCTTAGGATTTGAATACTTCCGAAACCAAGAATAGTCCAGATAGCTCCACGAATAGCTAGTTTTTTTATAGATGTCATATTTTCAATTAAGAATAGATTGTTGATTTAATATTTATTGCCTGGTTTTTTGACTTCTCAATGCTATATAGCAATCCGAATTAAATCGTGAGTAAATACATAGGTTGGATATCAAATCTAAAAGTAAAATTTTATTCAGCCCTGGCGATTATAAATCGCGGCTACACAGACAAAACCCGTCTGCGCGGGTTATTCTATTCCATTTAGGTAGATTTTGTTTGTGTAATAGCGAATTCTATTCGCCTCATTGTTTTCAGTTAATTCCTGTTACCCCTTATCCCCAATTTTGATTTTCAATCTTAAATTTGATACTGTTTCACATTCGCTCAGGGAAACTTGATGTTCTGGAAAATTGGGACGAATTGGTTCTACATGACCTTTCAAAGCACTTGTGATCAGGCGATATAGTCGTGCAACTTCGTAGTGAATGTTGAAGTCTTTTTCTACTTTAGCTCTACCTGCCGTACTAAATGTTACCCTAAGTAAATAATTGTTCAGTAATTTTTCTATGCAGGTTGCTAATATATTAGCTTCTCCAGGTGGAACTAGATAGCCATTAACACCATTTTCTACTAATTCACTGATTCCTGCTATCTGGGTAGCGACTACAGGTACACCAGCCGCCATTGCTTCCATTAATACTACTGGTATTCCTTCTGCAAAGCTAGACATCACAAAAACATCTGTTTGCTGAAAATATTTGCGTACCTCAGCTTGAGATTTATAACCAACAAAATTGACATTTTTAGTTAATTCCAACTGGACTGTCAATTGTTTCAACTTTTGACGATCTGGACCATCGCCGACGATTGTTAAAACAATATTTTGATGACTTTGTTTTAATAAAGCTAGGCTTTCAAGTAAAATTGGTAATCCTTTCGCCTCCGCCAATCGCCCCACAAACAGTAGACGTTTTCCTGATTCTTTGTGAGAAACCACATCAAATAATCCTGGATCAATACCGCAATGAATTATATGCATTCGGTTCCACTTTTCAATAGGTGCAAAAATCATTCCTTGGCTACGAGCGTAGTAACTAATACAACAGACAAATAGCGATCGCTTGATTTTTTCATCTAGTCGCCATTGATAGGGACGCAGGAAAATATATGGCCCGTGGAGCGTAAAGCTATAAGTAAAACCACCCATTTCAGCCGCCAACATAGCAACAGTACCACTGGCTTCAGCAATGTGGTTGTGCAAATGCTCGATTTGTCTATTTTTAATTTGTTGAGCTAGAATACCCGCTTCTAAGAAATAGAAAAACTGATATAAGCCACCTCGTAATCCTGGTTGGCTGGTTGTAAATGCGAGTTTGATTGTCTTGAAATATCTTTTGGGAAAAGCTAACAATAAACTCAGATGTGCTAAAAGTAAATGAATTGGATTTGGAGGCAGAATATAGAAAGTGCGATCGCGTTCTTGTTTCTGTTCTGCTCCAACCATATGTCTATCATCTGTGCGACGAACAGAGAATGTATGTACCTCCACACCCATTTCTCGCAAGGTTGCGACTTCTCGCTGGATAAAAGTGTCTGTTGCTCTGGGATATTCCCCAGTTAGATAAGCAATACGCATATTTAAATTCAAAATTCAAAATTCAAAATTGGAAAGAGAAGTTTGTAGTGAGAACTTTAGTCCTTATATGAGCGCTTAAGCGCTTACTACGAAAGTGTTGCTAGACGGAAATAGGTGAAGCTTGGACATGTAGTAAATCAATATCGCTACAACTACGTTCTAGAGCAGTAACTAGTGAATAATTTGGTTTCCAGTGCAGTACTTGCTGGGCGCGAGTGTTGCTGTAGCGTAGCGGTTTGAAGCGAGCGTGTAATCTTGCTGGGATTAAAATGTGAGGTAGTTTGATCTTGTCAACTAAAAGCGATTGGTTACACAGCCAAATTGTATGAGCCAGCAAGCGCATGAGTGTCCAGCTAATTGTAATGGTATGAGGTGAGCGCGGCATCATTTTTACTAATTGCTCAACATACACACTCTGAGTTGGTAAATCATCATCGACGATATTTAGAGTTTTACCAATCGCTTCGTCAGTTTCAGCAGCATGAATGATCGCTTCTGCACAGTTTTCGACATAAGTCAGAGGTATTTGGGCGTTAGTACCAATGCGAATCCACAGGCGATCGCTCACCTTGACACCTAGAAGAGCATTCCACAAATGCGATCGCCCGTAAATCATTCCAGGGCGCACAATTGTCACCTTTCCAGCATTTTTTGCCTCAAAGTCACGCACAATCTGTTCTTGCATGAGCTTAGTTTGGGTATAGATATCCCGCATTGCAGGTTGATGCTCAATGGGCGAATCTTCAGTGATCGTTGCACCAGAATCAATTCGTAGGTAGTCAAACACTGAAAAGCTACTAATAGCTACCAATCGCAACACCCCAGATGCAACCATCGCTTTGAGTAAGTTCTCTGTTGCCACAACAGTATTAGCATATTGGGTAGCAAAATCGCCCTTTATGGCTGCTGCTATGTGCAGTACCAGATTTACATCTTGCAATGCAGCGATCAAGTTATCTGGTTTTTGTAAATCTATGCGGACTAACTCCAATCCTGGATGATTGCACCAAGGAAGATTTGCAATACTTGTTGGTCTGACAACGGCGCGTACTTGAAATCCACGTCGCAGTGCTTCAGCCACAGTATACTGCCCAAGAAAACCCGATGCTCCTGTTATTAGTAATTTCATACACAAAAAAACGTCCGTATTTTTACAGTTACCCAAAATCCTTGTAGAGACGCGCTAAGGCGCGTCTCTACATTAGACCTCTTGCAAAAGTCGAATGAACCCCCCTCAATCCCCCCGTGAACGGGGGGAAAATTTAGTTCCCTCCCCGTTTACGCTTAGGGTTAGGGTGGGGTAAAAATATTTTTGCAAGAGGTCTATTAGTTTTCGGAGAGATCTATTCACAATGCAGGTCGATACATTCACAATGCAGGTCGATACATTCGCAATGCAGGTCGATACATTCGCAATGCAGGTCGATACATTCACAATGTAGGTCGATACATTCACAATGTAGGTCGATACATTCACAATGCAGGTCGATACATTCGCAATGTAGGTCGATACATTCACAATGCAGGTCTATTTTGCCCAAAACATTGGTTCAATAGGCTCAAATGTAGTTGTCAATTTATAGGGAGAGCCTGTGTCTAAAGATTTTTGAATCGCAAGCACAATTTCATTATTGTGCAGAGAAAATTCAGATGATAATCGACAAGGACGATTTTCAATCATTGCAGATGCCATATCTGCCACACCTCGACAAAAATCCATTTGCTGTGCGCCTTTATACCTAAATTTGTGAGTAGGTTTCACTAGTGGATAATTTTGCTTCCAAATGCCTTCAAATCTCTTGCGACGAATGTTGATACTGCGCCTGATATAAACTGGCGCTCCATAATACCAACAATCATGAATACCAAGTGTACCTGTATCACCAATAATCCTCAAAGAATGGTCATGGGGTGCAACAATACTGCAAGTCAATCTGGCTATTACGCCAGAGGCAAACTGAATACAGGCTACAGAAAAATCTGGAGTGTTAACATCTAACGGTAATTCAGTTTGTTTATCTGGAATCAGACAGGATGAAAAGGCACTCACTGACTGTGCAGGGCCAAAGAATGCAGTCAGCCATGTGACATAATAGCCTGCGTGTTCTAACGTACACCCAACTTCAAACTCATCTTTATAAGGCCAGGGAGTACCTGATGCACTCACCCATTTTTGATAAGGCATAAGATGAACTAATCCATCATCCATTTCAGCATAGACAAGTCGAACTGTGCCAATCTGATTTTCTCGCAGTGCTTTCCAAATTGTTTGAGCTGTTTCACTCAACAAACTGCATGGTGCTGAGGAAATATATAAACCTTGTTGTTGAGCCAAGTTGACTAGTTCGTTAGCTTGTGACATCTCCATTGCTAAAGGTTTCTCAGAATAAACGTGTTTACCAGCTTCTAAACAAGCTTTAGAAACTGGGTAGTGACTGCTTGGGTTGGTTAAATTTAAGACGATATCAACTTTAGAATCATCAAGAAGTTCTTCTAGGGAACCATAAACACGAGGAATCTCATAATATGTAGCAAATTTGTATGCGCGATCGCTAATGCGATCCATTACTCCTAATATCTGTAGTTGCGGATGCAGGGAAAGTGTTTTCAGGTAATAGTCTGCTACATAGCCACAGCCAACAATAGCGATGGATTTTTTATATTGCTCATCAACGTTTAGAGAGTTTGACTTGAGCTTTGCTTTCCCTGGTTTTATGACAATATGAGCAGCTTTGGTTAAAGTTTTAACCAGCATTAAAATGCTCCTTTGTATTCCACTATAGTTGGCTGTCGATTTGATAATTTATACAAGAAAAATTGGCTCTGACCAATTAATTGCGGGAATTTACCTAAAATACAAAATAAACCATAGGCGATCGCATCTTTTTGGGCAAAACCTCTACTCTGTGTATATTTGTAAGCTCGATAACCAGAAAAGAAATAGGCTACAAGTAGTAACAGAATGCTGAAAGCGTGAGTTGATGAAAAAGTGGCGATCGCCAATAAAGGTAAAATCAAACTCCAAATCCAAATCCGCACACTTTCTTTTACCCAATGGTGTTCGGGAGTGCGACCGTGTAACCAAGCTCCTTCAGCATAAGCATGACCACTACGAACTGAACGTCTCCACCATTGACCAAAACGAGTCATTTGCCCATCATGCCATGTCATGTCTGCATCGAGACGCAAAATTTTGCCGCCAGATTGTCGCAAGCGCACACACAGTTCTGGTTCTTCTCCAGCGATCAATAACGGATTGAATCCCTCTACTTTTTTAAAAGCTGTCACCCTCATCATTGAGTCACCACCACAGGCTTTAGCTTCACCTACAGGAGTGTTCCACTCAATGTCCAACAGGCTGTTATAAATAGAGTTTTCGGGAAATTCCTCCCGACGCCGACCACACACCACCACAACTTCTGGATGAGTATCTAATTCACGCGCTGCTGTTTCTAACCATCCCTCTACAATCCAACAGTCTCCATCTACAAACTGGACATATTCAACTTCTGGTTTGACTTGCAATAGATACTCAAACCCTGCATTTCTCGCCCGAGCTGCGGTAAAGGGAATCGATAAATCGAGTTCTACAACATGAACTCCCAGCAAACCAGCCAGCGCCACACTCGTATCTGTTGACCCAGAATCAACATAGATCACAGTTGTTTCTTTGCCAATCACTGATAGCAAGCACTGCTGAAGACGCTTTCCTTCATTGCGTCCAATAACAACAACTCCAATTAAGTGCAACTTATGTACCTCCTTTCTTCCTGTTTTTTGTCTTTGTGTTCTCTGTGGTTTGTTATTGGCTTTGTTTTGCTAATAGTAAAAGAAATCGTCATAAACAAAACCCAATAAAGATTAGGTAAATACAATAAACAACTCTCTGTAACATTGTTTATAGCCAAAAAAATCAGATATATCAAAGGCCAAATATCTTCTGCTTTTTTACTTGCATATCCTAACTTTAAAGCTTTCGCAAAAGTCATAAAATAACAAAATAAAAATAGCGCTAAACCAATTAAACCAACATCAAGTGCTGTATCAATAAAGCCATTATGACCATGAGGTGGAACCCAGCCTGTACCAATTGCTTGACTTGCTTCAATTGCGTAATTACTTTTAGGCGCCCAAAATGCACCACGTCCATAACCTAAAAATGGTCTTTCCATTAATCGAGTTAGTGCTACGTTCCAAATAATTGTTCGTCCCGTTATAGTTGGATCTCTACCTAAACCAGTAATGAGTTCTACCCAATAAGTAAAAATTAGTAAGGAAACACATCCCAAAATTAGAATTCCAATATCTATATAAATCACACTGACTTTTCCTCGCCAGCGAAATTGTTTATAGAACATGATGATTAATATAAGTATAAAAGAAATAACTAGAGAAGTTCTAGAAGTCGAAAAAATCATAAATATTAATGATAAAGCAAGCCCAGATATTCTATATATCAGTAATGTATCTTTTGCCAAAGATAAAAAAGCTAATGAGCTTAAAACCATCATGCTGCCAAGATAGTTTTTATGACCATATACTCCTTTCCAAGCTCCTGGATGATCAACCCAATGTCTACCGATACCAGGGAATACATACACAAAAACTAGGCTTAGAAACATACCTATTAATAGAGTATAGGTAACAAGTTTTATTTGCTCCTTTAAGCTAAATCGTATAGCAAAATATAAACCAAAATTGGTCATCATCAAAATATCTCTGGAATTAAGAAAGGTATAGTCTGGAAAGTCTGACCAGAGAAATGAGAAATAAGCTAATGCCGTTAATATAAAAAGTACTTTGTTGCGATTGATGATGGCGATCGCATCCTGCCAAAAGAGAAAAACTAGAAAGGTAAATATTCCCCAAAGTGAGAATCTGATGAATGTGATCAATCCCTCGGATAGAACAATACCCATAGATTGAGTACCAAATATCCCTGAGAAAAAGCTTAAGCCTGAAATAATCAAAACTTTTTCGCCAAACCTGAGATATTTTTCTATATTGATTTTTTTCATATTCTATGATTAAAAAGGTTTTCTCAATTGATTCCTGCATTCCTACACTTTGTCTCTTTCTGTACGAACCCATATTTTTTCAGGTAAAAATATAAACTTTAAATAAATAGGTATTTTCCAGAGAATATAAAAAGGTATAGTTATAATTTGGCGTATCGGTAAGTCTTGATGGGCAAACTTACTCCAAGATAAAACGATTGATAAAAGAAAACAAAAGCCAGAAAAAACAACAATCATTGCTGGTATCCATGCTCCGAGTAATGTTCCAAAAGTGAGAGAAAGTATCATCAATACTGACCAAATCATTACTAACAAAGATAAAGGCGGTACGCACAAATCTAGAGCGGTTACTAACAAATCCAGCCTTTTTTGATAGATTGCTTCCTTCAACAAAAGAGGAACATAAGTATACATAGTTTGTAAAAGACCGTGTTCCCAGCGAGTTCTTTGGCTTTTGGCTGCTTGTAACTGCTGTGGTAAATAGCCAGTAACTTTTGCTTCTGGACAAAATAGTGGTTTGTGTCCTGCAATGGTCAAATCCAAACCTAGTTTTAAGTCTTCGACAATGTGACCACTTGCTAGATTCACTGAGCTAATGACTGACCAAGGGAAAGCCATACCTGTACCATACAACAAGCAAGGCATTCCCAAGCGAGATGATCCCAAGGGACGAACTAAGTTTTTGATGGTAATCGAAAATTGAGAGATTAGGTCTTTTGACGAGTGAGAGTTTTTTGGTATGAGCATTAAATAAGTAGCTTGTACTGGTCGATTGCTTTTGATCGCACACTCACTCAGTTGAGCGATCGCGCCTGGATAGACTGTACAATCAGCATCAATAATTACAACTACGTCTGGAGGTTCAGACTCAATAAAGCGTAAGCCGTAGTCTAGAGCGTATCCTTTACCTTTATAGATGGAATCTTGGCGTTCAATTACTGTAGCACCCACACTACGGGCAATCTCGGCTGTGGCATCATGACAATTGTCAGCAATCACAATCAAACGGTCTTGTGGTTTCAACGCACAGATCAATTTTTCCAAGGTGTCACGAATCACAACTTCTTCATTGTGTGCCGGGACTAAGACAGTAACTTTAGTATTTTGCCATTGATCTGTGCGATGCGAAGAGGCGATCGCTAACAAAGCAGCAGTACATTCAATTAGGAAAAATAAGCAGATGATCAATAAGATCGACGTGCTGATTAATAAAACAACATGAGTAAGCAAAGGCAAAAGCTGACTAATTGACATGACACTAAATTATGTGAAGGGGGAACTCTTGACAGGGAACGGACTTCTAGTTAATAATTTTTGCGGGAATACCAATTGCTGTTGCTCCTGGTGGGACATCGCATAGAACCACAGCATTAGCACCGATTTTGGCATAATCACCAATGGTGACTTTGCCCAAAATTTTTGCACCAGCTCCAACTTCAACTCCTTTACCTAATCTCGGTGCATCATAGGGACGATCTGCGTAACGACTTCCTAATGTCACTCCTTGGCAAATCTGGGATTCATCACCAATGACAGCATAGGCGTTGATGATGATTGTTCCTTGATGGTGGATAACGACACGACGACCAAGCTTAACTGTGTAAAGTAGTTCAATCCCGTAGTGATTGCGAATTCTACGATATAGCATTATGTAGAGAATGCTAAAAGGCAGTTGTAAGATTTTGGGTTTAATTTTCTTGCGCCAAACTCCGAAGCGGTGAACAGCAACACTGCGGAACCCAGGTAAAGTCCAATCACGTCCGTGGGCTATCCAGTCTTCTTTAATTTGCTGCCAAAGACTGAAATTCGAGTTTTCTATTTGCTTTTGATTTGCTATCAAGTCTACTTGAACACTCATCGTTCATAACCTATGGTAGTTTGCACACTTTTCACTGATCAGCTATTAGCTTTCACATTCTTTGAGTCTGAAACGTTTTAAGAAGTAAAAAGATAATCCCTAATTCAAGTAAAAGTTAAAAGAAAAATAATTTATTCTTTTGCCTTTTTACTTTTTACTTTTGCCTTGTTCGGTCAATGTGGAAGTTGAAAATACAGTGCAGTTCGATTTCGCTGTATGAAACGACTAACTTCTGTGCGGAGGGTATCTAAGAAACTAGTTGTGACATGAGCAGGGAGGCGATTAATCGAAACAAATCCGGCTTGTTCACACATTTTTTTCAATGTGATTGGGGTAAAAGCATTGATATGTTCGAGTGGGTGAACAGCATGAAATTCAGAAAAATTTTGAGGCTGACTAATTCCTCGACAATCAGGAACTTCAACGATTAAAATTCCTCTGTTTGTAATTGTGGTGGCAATTTTACGTAGGGTTGCAAGGGGATCTTCGAGATGCTCTAATACTTGAAAGAGTGAGACAGCATGAACTTTGTTGATTTGAGCAGATTCTAGAGCTTCCCAATTATTGAAAATAGAGATACCCATTGTTGCGGCTCGTTCGCTACGCTTTTGGCTGAAATCAATTCCATAGACATCAAAACCAAAAAACTTTGCTAAACAGAGGAAGTGTCCATCGCCACAGCCATAGTCGAGAATGCGAAATTGCTCTGTTGTGTATGGTTCTACTAATTTTTTGAGCCGTAATAGATGCTTGATACATTGTCGTCCACGTTCAAACAGAGTATCTCGCTTGCTACCTGTTTGATAGTGTGCTTCCATATGTTCGATTTGAGCATCATTAATCCACTCGTCATATAGCTTGTGTAACCCTTGTGGTGTGAGGATTCGTTGATGAAAAATCATGCCACAGGTTTGACAACGCATTAAAGAAAAGGTTTCCTCTGCAAGCAAGGTCACTACATCTTTACTGTAATGACATCTGTTAAGAAAAGAACGAGTGGGTTCATCAGTAAATTTTCCTTGCCACAGGGGATGAAGATTCGAGGAGCCACAACTAATGCAGTGCGATCGCTCTCTAAATACCATCTTTTGATTAGAGAGTTGTTCTAAACCGTGTTTCTTTGTGGTCATGTCGATTAAGTTCCGATTTGAAAAATAAGTTTGTTTCTTTCGGAAGCCACGCTCATACCATTTCACAAAATTCTTGATTGTCTTGTTTTTCCTCCTTTTTTCGTTGGTTGCCAAATTTATCAGACTGATAGTGAAACGGTATTAGTCCACTCCTATGACATTCTTGCTACTCTTTCCAAGTCTGCCGCACTCTTGCGATCGCGAGGACTCGAATAATAAAAGTAACTGCTAGGTTCTTGCTTGGCGTTAACAGCATTAGCAATTATTCCCAAAACATTAGCCTCAGAACGTTCTATTAGAGACTTAGCAGCAGCAGCACTAGGTGAATCTAAAACACCGGGTCGAGTTACCAACAAAATTCCATCTGCCATTTTTCCTAAAACTGCTGCATCTGCGATACCCACTAGAGGTGGGGTATCGAAAATAACGTAATCGTAGTTTTCCGCAAAAATATCAACTAAAGAGGTCATACCTTCAGAATCAATCAAAGCTAAGGGATTTGGCGGGATAACTCCTGCGGTCAGTACTGACAAATATTCTGTAACTTTGTGTACTGCTTGGGAAAAAACTCCCTGACCCACAAGCAGATGACTCAAACCCACTGAGTTAATTAAACTCCATAAATGATGTTGTGTTGGTTTACGCATATCTGCATCAACCAGTAAAACTCGCTTACCTGATTGAGCGATAACCGCAGCCAAATTGGCAGAAACATCTGATTTCCCTTCAGCACTCACAGAACTAGTAACGACTATTTTGCGAACTTTTCGATGGCTAATAAATTTCAGGTTTGCTTGCAGCATTTGGTAGGCTTCATGAACTAATGTGCGAGGTGAAGTTGTGGTAATCACTTGCGGATAAACACCATCTTCTACATCTACATCTTGCACAGCATTCACAAAATTATTCGGTTTATATTTAGGAATTAACCCCAATAAAGTGTAACCAAAAAATGTTTCGGTTTCCTTGACTGTTTTCAATGATCGATCAATCAAGTCTACAAAAAATGCAGCAGCAATACTAAGTAATACACCTGCAAAAATACTCCCAGTTGCTAGCAGGATTTTGGTTTTGGAGATGACTGACTTTTTCGGAATTTGTGCAGGTTGGACAATTCTGGCATTCCCAATAGTCTGCTTTTCTGCTACCTGAATTTCCTGTAGTCTACTAACAAGATTTTCATAGCCATTTTTAGCAGATTCTAACTTACGTTCTAAACCTTGTTGCTGCTTCTCCAAACTTGGCATCACAGCCAACTGTTGCTGATAATTCGCTCGAATATTAGACAAAGTTCGGAATTTTTTTTCTAATCCCTGTCGTTCTGCTTTTAACTGCACATAATTACCAACCATTTCTTCTCTAATCTTGCCTATTTGCAATTTACCAGGAGAAACTAAGGGAATTCCTGAATATTGCTGAGTACGTTGTTGTAATAAAGAATTGAGAGTTGCTTGTTGATTTTTTAAATCAGTAATGGTTGGGTGTTGCTCAGTATAAATTGCTCTGGCATTTGCTAACTTGGTTTGAATTTTTTGCAACTCAGTCAAAACTTCTTGAACACCAGGTATTTGACTCAAGGAAGCAACAGTTACTGCCTGATTTTCACTAACATTTAGTTGACTGGCTATCTGTGCTTCTTGAGCGCTCACATCTGCTAATGCAGCCTTGATTTGATTCATTTCTTGATCAAGCTTGGAAATGATATCAATAGCTGCGGTTGATTCCTCTGCAAGCTGAATCACTCTATTTTGAATTTTAAACTGACGTAATGCTTCAGCTGCTCTTTCTAATTCTCGACGAGAATTGGGTAGTTGTTCTTTAATAAATTCACCCGCAGCAGAGACTTGAGCACGGTTAGTTTGAATATTGTTCTCTACATAAGACTTCATTAACTGATTGACTACTGCTGCGGCTAATTCAGGATCATTTGAGGCGTAAGAAACTTTGAGGACATCTGTTCCTACAATTGGTTTAACATTGATTTTAAGCAATTCCGGATCAATTAGTTTTCCTTGTTCATTTTTTAAGTCTAGAGCTGTAATAACTTCTTGCAACATTGGATGAGAATTCACAATTACGGCTTGGGTTTCTAAAGGATTTCCCTCACGCATCAAGGCTTCTAAATCCCCAATTTTTTCCCCTACTTTTGTCAGCGATGATGTACGATCTGATTTGAAAAGAAGTATACCATCTGCTTGATATTCAGGTTTTTGCATGAATAAAGCTAAACCTGATAATCCAATGGAAGCAATAATGATTGATGCTATCAATCGCCAACGACGTTTGAGAACAAGTATGTACTGTTGAATTTCTGTTTCTTGTGTGTAGCTATTAGTCTCCATACAACAAGTTTCCTTGTGGTGGTTATATACAATCGCACTTAATAAGCACCCGATTTTTGCACTACGACCTTCACAGTTTCTAGTAAAATTTTCAAATCAAGCCAGAGTGACCAATTCTCAATGTAATTAATGTCTAGTTTCACTCCATCATCAAAGTTATCAATATCAGAGCGACCAGAAACCTGCCACAATCCAGTAATACCAGGCAAAACTTCTTGACGAATAAAGTGCTTTGTTTTAAACCTTTCAACATCCCTACTAGGAAGAGGACGCGGACCAACTAAACTCATTTCTCCGACTAAAACATTAAAGAGTTGTGGCAATTCATCTAAACTGTAAAGTCGGAGAAATTTACCTACTTGGGTAATTCGAGGATCATTTTTCATTTTAAAGAGTACACCATCTTTGATTTCATTGTTCTTTTCCAGAGATGCTTGCAGTTTTTCAGCATTATTTACCATTGTCCGAAATTTCCAGATTTTAAAATTTTTCCCATGTAACCCGACTCGATTTTGTTGGAAGAAAATTGGGCCTGGAGAGTCTAATTTAATTAGTATTGCGATCGCCAAGTAAATCGGAGATAACAATAATAATAGTAAGACTGAAGAAGCAAGATCAAAACACCTTTTTATCCAAAAATCACTACCTGCAATAATTGGTGCTGGAATTGTCATACAAGGTACTTGACCGAGCATCCAGAAGACTGATTTGGGGTAATAAATATCAGTTTCCATTGGCATAATTCGTAAAAGAATGCCAGCAGTCTGGAAATGCCAACAAACATAGAGACGGTTTTTGATCGCATTCCAAGAAACAAAAGCTTCTGTAATACCCTGTTTACGAAGATACTCAAAAGTTGCTTCTCGATTCACTAAATCCAGACAACTAGGATCGGCAATTCCTTGCACTGTGTAGCAATTTTCTTTTTCAATTAACTGAATATGATTTTTTTGGTCTTGATTCTCAGTAATCAGAAAAACTGAATGACGAATTGCTCCTTGATATCGAAGTTGTTTTGTAGCTACATCAAAAATCAAGCGATCGCAACAAACAAACACTACAGAACAAACCCAAAATATCAGGAAAGTAGACCGTGATACATAACTATCTGGTTCGTAAAGAAAGGCTATGCATAAAAGTAAAATATCTGCTAGTGATACTGCTTGAATTAAACCAAAATAGTTTCGACGTTCTTTTCCCGGTTTATAGAGTCCTTTAACTGCTATTACACTTATCCCTGTGACTAACATGAGTATCAGTAAAGATATTTGTTCCACCAACAGGAATTCTATGCTTGTTCCGTAATATGCTGCTAACATCCATGCCGCAGTTAGAGCCATAATATCCAACGAAATCAGCGTTATAACTCGCAATATCCTAATTTTTAATCCTCTTTGGATAGTCGTACCTTTCGCTGATCTTAAATCTGGTTTAAAACTTGTAACTGTGAGAGTATTAGTAGTCATGATTTTGATCACCAAATTGATTTTTTCACAAAAAATCAAGCACGTACCAAGTTTATATTCATGCTTTGGATGAATTCTTGAGCAATTCAATTTTAGATTTTAGACTTCGGATTTTGGATTGGCTCCAATACTTGGAATATGGGAGTTGATATAGGATTCCTATTTGATTTTTGTTGGCGTAGCCTGCGCTCTGCGCTTACAAAACTCAGTACACATCTAGCTTCCTTTTTTTCTTTCTTTCCCTATTGCCTATTGCCTATTGCCTATTGCCTGCCTCCACGAGTAAATTCATTAATCAAATCGGATTGCTATAGCATCAAACAAGTATTGCTTAGGGTTTATAAGTTCCCTGTTCCCTTTCATTCAAATTTTGTCACTCCGATACGTTGTTTGAGTACCAACAAAACAAACAAAGGATTACCCATAATATAGCGTTTCCATAGGCGTCGAGGTTCAACTAATAAACGGAAAAACCATTCTAAGCCAGATTTTTGCATCCATAATGGCGCTCGTTGCACCATATTACTCACTAGTTCAAAACTAACTCCAATCCCAATTGAAATTGGGATATTTAGGGTTTTGTAATTGTCATAAATCCAGAATTCCTGCTTAGGAGAACCCAAACCGACAAACAGAATATCTGGTTTTGCGTCTTGAATTTTAGAGTTAATAATTGCTAGTTCTTCTGGCTGTGATTCAAAACCATAGGGTGGGCAGTATGTGCCAACTATTTGGAGACTGGGATATCTTTTTTCTAGAACTTCCTTAGCTTTTGTAGATGCTCCGGGGCGTCCTCCCAAAAAGAAGATTTTTAGATCTTTTTGAGATGCGATCGCACATAATTTCTCAAACAAATCTGTCCCATTGACTCGACCCTTTAGTGATGTCTGCAAAAATTTTGCTGCCCATAATAGAGAAACCCCGTCTGGTACTACTAAAAAAGCGTGACGATAGTATTCACGAAAACGAAAATTGCTTTGTAGCAGTACAACATGTTGTGCATTAGGTGTGACAACATATTTTGGCTCTTTCCCTACTAGTACGTGTTCGACAATCTGTTCAACAACTTCATTAAAACAAAGTTGGTCAATTTCCACACCACAAATATTGATCTTCATGGTTCACCCTGGGTTAAGATTGTCAAGTATGCTTTTTTACATACTTGAGTAGATGCAAATAGTTTCTGGAATTACAGATTGATTATCTTTTTGGAGCGTGATCAAACGCTCTGGCTATAGCATTCCAAGCCAGCTTGGATTTCATATTTGAGTCCAACGGTAAGGGACGAACTGCTAATTTATCTGAACGGGGAAAAAAATTTGATACCCAAGTATATTTATCGCTCAATCCCCAAGTTAAAACTGCGATGACTGCTCGCTCATCTAGGACAATGTTCAAATAGTCTTCATAAATACCTGCAACAATGCGATCGCGTACAATCGGATCTGAAGTTAATTTTTGGTCTATCACATCTAGTTCGGTAATCAGAATTTTGAGACCAAGACTCGCCACATCTGCAAGAAAATTTCGCAATTTTTTAGCATTTAAGGCACTTTGATGACCCATGAGATGAGATTGCATACCAAAAGCATGAATCGGTGTTCCTCTTGATTTGAGTCGCTCTAGCAGTTTCAAAACAGCAGTTCTTTTGGCTTCATCTTTGGGGTTGTCATACTCTAGTCCATAGTCGTTATAGACCAACATTGCTTTAGGATCACTAGCCGCAGCTGTGCGAAAAGCAAGTTCGATGTAATCTACACCTAAAAACTCTAGCCAAGGCGACTTTCGTAAGCTGTCAGTTCGTCCATCATCTGGTTCTATCGCCTCGTTCACTACATCCCAAGAGTGTATTCTCCCTCTATAATGTTTAGCCACTGTTGTAATATGTTCCAACAAAAAGTTTTCTGCATTTTTGCAGTTCACTACTTCCTGAAACCACACAGGTAAAGCTTGATGCCAAACTAAAGTATGTCCACGGAACAACATATTATTAAATTGTGCAAACTGAGCTAACCAATCTGATTTGGTAAAGTCAAATTTTTTGGGAGTAGGTCGTATATTATCCCACTTCAGTTGATAATCTGGCACCAACACATTACATTCCCTAATAAAGCTAATTTTCAAATCTTTGTTTGATACCAAATCATCCTGTACAGCAGCAGCTCCATATATTAATCCTTTCGTTGTGGCACGATCTTTTAAAGAAGTTTTCCCAGCTACTTTGAACTCTTTGCTTGCATTATCAAGTGCTTGACTGTACATGAAATTTCTATTTGTTTCAATACCAACAGTGCTTGCTCCTGCTAAAACTGATAGGCTCGCATACAAAAAATAACGTCTACTAAATGACATTTTTTTGAGCATATATAGACTAGCAAAGGGTCTTTATATAAAAAACTTGCTGATTTGAGACATCATAATTCTTAGTTGAAATAGCAAAGCTTATGGAATTGATTTTTTTATTTTTGAACTTTGCTTCTAGCTTATTAAATATGAAAAAAAACAACGCTTGAGTCAATTAGACTTGAGATAGATCTCATCATATGGCGTTAACTTTACTCATCAACCTTTTTTGTGATTCAAACTACTTATCCTTAAATAAATAAAGAATAAGTAATTTGTGTTGATTGAACTGAGATCAATAAGACCATCTAAGCTCTAATCAACTATCTTAATCACATATTTTTTAATTTGTATTTGCTCTAGAGTCACGCAACAATCAGCATTTAGCTACTGAAATTGCTATTCTCATTCGAGTCAAATTATCAAATCACCCTAGACTATGTCCTTAGAAAGAAAAAGGATTTTTTTGTAGTTTCCTACACTGAGAATGCACATATATGTCTATTGATGGATTATCAAACTATGCAAATTTACCATCAGGTATCCAGGCAAACATTTTATGAATTATTTATTCATATGTCAGCTATTTGGAACCTTTATTAAAATTGCAGTCGTCAAAATAAGGTAAAAATCAAAATTAATTCCTGACCAGCTTTAAAAGCCAAAAATAGCATTATTTACTTGCTGCTGCAAACTATTTTTGGTTTTCAAAGGGTTTTCTAAAAGCTATCTATATCATGCAACAATATTACAGTAATGTTGATATTTATTTCAAGTAGCTAATTTTTAGCATAACTCGCGATAATTTGCTTTGATTGATTATATAGTTGCATGTAATGACGAATATATTGAATATTTTTGACTTTTCAAATAATAGTTCCTAAAAACAAACAAAACTATTTGAAAGAGATATATTGATACATGCATCAAATAGAAGCTTGACAATAAACATATTACAAAAACACAAAATAAGTAATCTAAATAGTTTGCATGAATCTTATGATTTTAAAATCTCAAAAAATCAAATGCAATTAAAACTAGTATCTATATAATGCTAAAAATAGAATTTATCTGGTAAATAGAACCTACAGAAGTCAGTCAGTTGAATAAACTACTTGCTAGAGCTTTTTTTCCAAGTAATACTTCCTTTTCATCCCTAATTCATTGGAAACAATGACATAAAAATCTACTCTACTGTGAAGCAGTTATATAGCATTCCTGCATTCGCTCCAGACAAGATCTCCGACTTCGCAGGAGTTGTCGGGGATCTGGGCTTTGCGATTCTCACAAATTATATAGGATTGCTATATTTATTTTGTCTAAGGACACTCTCCGCCAACTACCTACCATTCTTCAGCCCAGTAGATGATCTCTGAAGCCGATACATTAATGGCGACACCGTAACTATCACCATGATTCCACTTAAAATCAGAACTACTTCTATCGTTTGCACCCAATACTAATATTTCATAGGAGTTAGGAAAGGAATCTTCTTTAGAGTTACTAGTATAAAAAAAAGTAGTAGGAACACCATTAGGTAGATTGGCATGGATGTTAGTATTACCACCAATGTATTTGTGTTTAGCTATAGCTTCGTATTGATTATGTAAATTGTTTATCTGTTCTTGTGGAAGTTTTAATCGAAGTTGAAAAAAATTATTATTGTTTCCTTGTAAAAAACCACGAGAGTAAGCAAGACGAACATTCAAAGCATTAGCCGGAATTTTATAAGGAAAATGTCTGACTTGGTTTTGATTTAACCAAAGTTTCTGCCGTATTTCTTGGTAACGTGAGGCATCTTGTATGGTTTTAACTTGATTGTTGTTGTTAAAAGCTTGTCTGAAAACGAAACCTACCCCAACAATACCAATACTGCCAAGAAAGATGAAAACAATGATGGCAATTTGTACAAGTTGTGCAGACGCATAGCGCCTTTTTGGCAAACTTCGTTTCATTGAGTTGGTTTTTAACGATGGTTGTATACCCAACTTTTATCTGAAATCGTAGAATTTCGGAATAGATTCTAAGTGGATTTACGCAAAATTTACAGAAAATTTATTAAAGCAGTATAAGGAAATGGGGATTGGGGAAGGTAGCGGTCTCCCAAAGTTCACCCGTTCCAAGCCCCTTTGCTCATCAACTTGATCCAGCCGAATACAGCTACAAACACGATAAATTGTAGCAGTACAATGCTTGGGCCAGAAGCAAGGTTAAAAAGACCTGATGCAATTATGCCAGCGATACTCGTAGTAGAACCAACAATCACCGACAGGAGCAGAAAGCGGCTAAAGTGATGACTCATCAATTTGGCTGTGGAGGCGGGAATTACCAGAAATGCATTCACCAGTAAAACGCCGACAGCCTTAATTGCTACAGCAACAGCTAATGAAAGTAAAACTACAAATCCATATCGATAAATTTGTACCGGAATTCCTTGGACTTTTGCCACACCAAGATTAAGGGTTAACAAAATTTGCTGGCGTAGGGTTGATAATAGAAATATGCTCCCTCCCACAAGCACCAGCATGGTTAAAATCAGGTCTGTGAGATTGATCGCCAGAATATCGCCAAACAAAACTCCCATCAAGTTACCGCGATATCCTTGGATGAGACTACTTAAAATTATGCCGATCGCTAAGGCTCCTGATAATACTATACTAAGTACGCTATCGCTAGCTAAATCAGTTTTGTCGATAAAGTAAATCACGACCACCCCAAACACTAATGTGAAAGGTAGCAGCATCCAAGTAGGATTTAACTGTAGCAATACACCTAATGCTACGCCGACTAATGCCGCATGACCGACAGCATGACTAAAAAAAGACAACTGGCGCAAGGTGACAAAACAGCCAAGCAAACCACCAAGTATTCCCATTAATACAGCACCAGCGATCGCTCGTTGCATAAAGGGAAACTGTAGCAAAGTTAACAAGTCACTAATTGTGGTGACGGCTAACCAATAAAAATGATAATCATTAAAGCAATTCATGCAATATTATTTACACAGAATCATAAGTCTGTGAAGTATATAAGTTTAGTTTCTGTTCACTAATTAAATTGCCAGATAAAGCAAAATGTTTACAAAAGATTTGCAACCCCTTTCAATTCAGGTTCTCAGCAGCCAAAAAGCTCAACGAATGGCAGAATTTTTTAGTTTTTTAGGGGATGCTAATCGTCTAAGAATTCTATCTCTTTTAGCAGAAAAAGAACTTTGTGTGAGTGATTTAGCAGCGACGCTGGAGATGACAGAATCTGCTGTATCCCATCAGTTGCGAAATTTACGAGTAATGCGCTTAGTGAATTATCGTAAGCAAGGTCGTCGTGTATTTTATAGCCTCCATGATCACCATGTTTTGCATATTTATCAAGCCGTTGCCGAACATTTAGATGAGTAATACCAATTAGAGACATGATTATACTCTTACGAGCGTCTACGCGTCTGTACAGTTATCTATTCCCTATTCCCCAATCCTCAATCCCCGTTCCCCGATCTAATGATTATGTTGATAACGGCTAAATCCTGGACCGTAGGTTGCTAAAAGATTGTTTGGTGAAAGCGCAACTTCTGGTAGTCCGGTGCAAACGATGGTTTGGTTGAGACAAATCACGCGATCGCAATAACGGTTGACCATATCAATATCGTGGGAAACTTGTAAGACTGTCCAACCCTCTTCTTGCTTGAGATCATTTAGCAGAGTGTAAAAATCTGCTGCACCTCGCACATCTACCCCAGCAAAAGCTTCATCTAGTATTAATAATCTTCTAGGCATAACCAAGCAATAAGCAAGCAATACTCGCTTTAACTGACCACCACTCAAAGTACCAATTGCTTGATTTCGCAGATGATAAGCATCAGTTCGTCGTAAAGCAGAGGTTACTGCTGTTGCTTTTTCTTGATTTTGCTGCCATAAGTTTTGAGAAAATACCTTTTCCTTTTTTCCTTGTTTTACCCATCCCAAACCTACCAACTCACTTACAGAAATCGGAAAACTACGGTCAAAAATAAAATGCTGTGGCACATACCCCAACTGATGACATAAATGTCCTAATCTAGTTACTGGACGACCAAATATTTCTATATTGCCAGTAGTGCGTGGAATTAGATCTAAAACTGCTTGTACTAAAGTACTTTTACCCGCACCATTGGGACCAACTATAGCAGTATTTGTCCCTGGCAACAATTCAAAAGAAACATCAAGAATAGCTAGATAATTACCCTTCTTGACACTTAATTTTTCAACTTTTAAAATCGGACTTTCAATATTCATTGGTAATTGGTAATTGGTAACAGGACTTACGCAAGTGTCACAAAAATTTCAAAATTTTGCTTGTAGTGATACCATTTCCATATGAAGATGCATAGAAAGAACCCCACCGCCTTCGGCACCTCCCCTTGGTAAGGGGAGGTGTACACATAAATCCTCTGATCCCCCTAAATCCCCCTTTTTAAGGGGGACTTTGATTCTAGTTCCCCCTTTTTTAAGGGGGGTTAGGGGGGATCAAAACGCTACTAGGCAACTTTGTAAGACTTCTGTGTACACCGCAGCCCTTGGTAAGGGGAGGTTGGGAAGGGTTAAAATAATGTGCAGCTTTACAGAGAATTGGTATGAGGACTTTAGTCCTTATTTTGAGGACTAATACCATTTTCATATGAAGATGCATAGAAAGAACCCCACCACCTTCGGCACCTCCCCTTGGTAAGGGGAGGTTGGGAAGGGTTAAAATAATGTGCAGCTTTACAGAGAATTGGTATAAAGTCCTCACTACGAACTTAAAATAATATGCCAGTTGCGTAAGTCCTGAAGGTTTCAGATAAATTCTCTGCCGAAAATCACAAAAAAAGGATTAGTTTACGAGTCGCAAAAGCTAGTTTACGAGTCGCAAAAGCTAGTTTACGAGTTGCAAAAGCTAGTTTACGAGTTGCAAAAGCTAGTTTACGAGTCGCAAAAGTTTAGTTTGCGAGTTGCAAAAGCTAGTTTACGAGTCGCAAAAGCTAGTTTACGAGTTGCAAAAGCTAGTTTACGAGTTGCAAAAGCTAGTTTGTGAGTTGCAAAAG
Organism: Pelatocladus maniniholoensis HA4357-MV3; assembly: GCA_019359115.1. Lineage (GTDB taxonomy): Bacteria > Cyanobacteriota > Cyanobacteriia > Cyanobacteriales > Nostocaceae > Pelatocladus > Pelatocladus maniniholoensis. The sequence goes on along the minus strand of JAHHHW010000098.1, from coordinate 18,343 downwards.
TTTAGTTTGCGAATTGCAAAAGAGTTCACCTCAGAATTAATTCTGATAACTGTTAACTGATTACTTACATGCTGTTTCTAAAGTTTGCAAATTATTTTGCATTGCCTGAAAATAATGTTGCGGATCTGTTGAACCTGTTTCCAATGAATCTAATTCACGTAAAGTTAAATTCAGGTCTTTAGAAAGACTTGTCAATAATTTGTTATCTATTCCTGGTTCACCAAATAGAGCTTTGACTTTATACTGTTTCACTGCATTGACTGCTTTTTGTACATCTGTTGGTGTCAGTTGATCTTCAGGAATTTCAACTACTGCAACTTGTTTAAGGTTGTAACGTTTAGCTAAATATGGATAGGCGTCATGGAAGGTGACAAATGTGCAGTTAGGATTTTTCTGTAAAGTCTGCTGATATTGATTATTTAAAGATTCTAATTGTTTGATATAAGTTGCTGCATTTGTTTCATATGTATTTTTATTAGCAGGATAAGCTGCAATCAAGCCATCTCGAATATTAATAACTTCTTGTTTTGCCAAAACAGGATCTAACCATATGTGTGGATTCCCTCCAGCATGTTCATGATCGTGTTCTTCATTTTGATTTCCTGTTTCTACAACGGGTGATATTCTTTCTACAGCTTGAATGCCTTTACTAGCATCTATTTGTGTTAACTTTGAATTTTGAGCATTTTTAACTGTTGCTTCTAAAAATTCTTCTAAACCCAAGCCATTTTTGACTAATACATTGGCTGTGGCGATCGCTTTCACATTTTCCGGTGTTGCTTGATACTCATGCACTTCTGTTCCTGGAGGCACTAAGATTGTCACATCTGCTGTATCTCCTACTACCGCTTTCGTAAACCAATACATCGGTAAAAACGTTGCAACTACTTTAATTCTTCCTGATTTTTGTGCAGGTGTGGATGCCGTTTCCTGCGCTTGGGGTGATTGTTCTGTATTGACTGAGGCTGTTGTATCTGTTTGATTACAACCAGTTCCAGTAATTAAAACTAACAAAGTAAATAAAGATACAATAATATCTTTGGGTTTATTTTTTTTACTTTCTCTAGGAATGTGCGTCACAGTCCTGCTAACTCCCCAGGATTTGAAGTTGACAATGAGACTTATTCTACCCCTAATAGATTAAAATAAGTATCATTCTCATGAAATGTTTGAGAATTGACCAAGGCTCTTTGAGGCGGGTGTAAGGGTGTAGGGGTAATATATAGCTCCAAAGTTTACTTATGCTATTTGGTTATGATTTCTAGACTTTGAATTAAAAAATTCCTAATAACTGGTAGATTATTTGAGAATACTTTTTAATAAAGCTGCTTTCAACAAGCAGGGTGGTAATCTATCAAAAATATACTTTGATTTGTGGTTAGCACTTTAGGCTGGTGACTATTCAGGCTAGGGAGCTAGTAATTTTCATTATGCCTTTTTTTATTTAGTGTGAGGAAAAATGCAAAAATTTTGGAAATCTGTGTTGGTAAGTCCAGCAGTTCTCGGCGCCATCCTACTGGTTGATGCTACTGCATTCGCAGGAGAAACAATTAAGACTTCAGAAAATACTCAACCGCAATTGGTAGTCACTCCTAACCAAAACGTTGAGAACAAAAATGTTCAAAGTCAAGTAACTTCGGTTTCTCAATTGTCAGATGTGCAACCCACAGACTGGGCATTTCAAGCTTTACAATCACTGGTAGAACGTTATGGTTGTATCGCTGGATATCCAAATGGTACTTATCGCGGTAATCGGCCGATGACGCGTTATGAGTTCGCCGCAGGTTTAAATGCATGTTTGGATCGCGTCAACGAAGTCATCGCTACCGCTACATCAGAGTTGGTGACAAAAGAAGATTTAGCCGCGCTACAAAGACTGCAAGAAGAATTTTCAGCAGAGTTGGCGACTCTGCGGGGTCGTGTAGATACACTAGAAGCACATACCGCAGAATTAGAAGCAAATCAATTTTCCACCACAACCAAATTAACCGGACAAGTGGTAATGGCAATTACCGATGTTCTGGGAGGAGATGATGTCAATGGTGTGGATGCTAAAGGAAACAATACAACCCTTGGGGCAAGGGCGCGTGTAGAATTTAACACCAGCTTCACAGGGAAAGATACTCTGTTTACCAGGATTCAAGCCAATAATATTCTCAACCCAGATATTGGCACACCAGAAGGTAATTTGTTTTTTGCTGGTGAAGATGGTACAACTGATGCTTTTATAGATGCATTATTTTACAAATTTCCCCTAGGTGATAGCACTGAAGTAATTGCTATTGCTAACGCAGGTGCAGCAGACGACGTTACCAATACAGTCAACCAGTTTGATGGAGATGGCGCGTTTGGTGCATTATCGACCTTTGGTACACGCAACCCAATTTATTACCAAATGGATGGTGCAGGTTTGGGTGTCACGCAAAACTTTGGCAATACATTAGCGCTCAGTTTAGCGTATTTGGCGAGTTCACCCAATGATCCATCCGGTAGTAACGGTTTGTTTAATGGCCCTTACGGCGCACTTGCACAGCTAACCTTTCAACCGAGCGATCGCTTAACCGTTGGTTTAACCTACATCAATGCTTACAACCAGGAATTGGGTGCTGGTAGCAATCGAGCAAATCCAATATCCTTCTTGAACTCTGATTTTGGTGTAGATGTACCTTTCTCCAGCAATTCCTATGGTCTAGAAGCAACTTATCAACTCAATGATAATTTTGTTTTGGGTGGTTGGGTCGGTTACACCAATGCTCAAAACTTATCCACCGAAGGAGGAACAATTGACCGTGGTAAACTCGATATTTGGAACTGGGCAGTGACTCTAGGATTTCCCGACCTCGGTAGTAAAGGTAGCGTAGCAGGTATTATAGTTGGTATGGAGCCGAAAGTTACTAATTCCAGCATCAATGAAATCGACGAAGACGAAGATACCTCATATCACGTCGAGGCGTTCTACCAATATCAGTTAAGCGAGAACATTACCATTACTCCTGGTTTGATTTGGCTCACTGCACCGGATCATAACAGCGACAATGATAACGTTTTCATTGGCGCACTGAGAACTACCTTTAGTTTCTAGGTTTTTCAGACGGGAGCATCCCAAATGTTCAAAAAATCCGCTCATAGCTAAAGTCCACTGAAGCAGACTGTTTGATTTATTTGAGTTGGATAAAGACAACTTGCGCTATTAGCTAAAAAATTAAATCCTTAGCGGTATATTGAAATAAATTGGGATGCTCTCCTAAAGACCTCTTGCAAAAGTCGAATGAACCCCCCTCAATCCCCCCGTGAACGGGGGGAAGATTTAGTTCCCTCCCCGTTTACGCTTAGGGTTAGGGTGGGGTAAAAATATTTTTGCAAGAGGTCTTAAGAAGAAAATAATCTTGAACGCACTGTATTTAAGGAAACACTACGAGGTTTTATGAACGCCGAAACAGTATCTCGTATACCTGTTGCTTTAACTATTGCTGGTTCAGATAGTGGTGGTGGTGCAGGAATTCAAGCGGATCTGCGTACTTTTGCTTTTCATTGTGTCCACGGTACTAGTGCGATCACTTGTGTTACAGCTCAAAATACTTTGGGTGTGATGCGCTTTGATGCGATGTCACCAGAGGCGGTTGTTGCTCAAATCCAAGCTGTATGTGAAGATATCGGCGTACAAGCAGCAAAGACAGGAATGTTGCTCAACAAAGAAATTATTGCAGCTGTTGCCCAACAGGTAGAAGCTTTAGAAATTAAAAATTTGGTGGTTGATCCTGTGATGGTATCACGGACGGGAGCGCAATTAATAGACGATGAGGCTGTGAATATACTTTGCCATACACTCATACCCCTAGCTGCGATCGCCACACCAAATCGCTACGAAGCCCAAATAATGAGCGGTTTACAAATTAATACCCTCGATGATATGCGTGAGTCTGCCCAAATTATTCATGATAAATTCCAAGCGAAGGTGGTGTTAGTCAAGGGTGGTGGAATGTCGGGAAGTGGACGGGGTGTCGATATTTGGTTTGATGGGCAAAAACTGGAAACTTTGATTGTTAAACAGGTAAACACAAAAAATACTCACGGTACTGGTTGTACTTTATCAGCTGCGATCGCAGCTAATTTGGCGCGTGGTGATGATTTATTTACAGCCGTGCAGCAAGCAAAAAAATATGTTACTAATGCTCTATCCTATGCTTTAGATATTGGTAAAGGGCAAGGCCCGGTTGGACATTTTTATCCGTTGGTGCGATCGGGCGATGATGAAAGCCTGCGATTGAAATCGCAGTCTCATTTGCATTGTCCCCAAAAAAACGGGCAGGCTTATAAACCCCTTTATTAATCAATGGGCCATGCGGAATATCCAAAGAAGCCTGCCCGTTTTTTCTAAGTGGAAGACCCTCATAGCTAAAGTCTTCTTCAGCAGACTGTTTGATTTATTTGAGTTGTCCTTAGCCACCATCGAACACAAATTAAATTATAAAATCTTTTGCTCTCAAGTAATTTTTCTATTATTCTTGGGCTTAGTTTGTATCATTATTTGCTTTTAAACTAAAAATGCGAACAGCTAACGGCTCTTTTTATAGTCATACCCCTAGTACGACTACTCAGCATTATTCACCCTCTGTACCCTTATCTGTATATCGAGATTTGGCAGCAGAGTTACAAGCCGCACAGGCAAAAATCAACGCCCTTAACGCTCAACAAGCACAAGTAACTCAAGAAAATCAGCTTCTACGACAAGAAATTGCCAAAGCAATCCAGTCTGTTTTACAGTTACAAAAGTTACTTGATGCTTCTAGTCAGTCTAAATCTCAGCAGGTTCCACAAACTCAAGTCACAGCAGACGTAGAGGTGGTATCTCCATCAACATCAATAGGGAATAATCACAAACCACCAGAGGAACGACAAATATTTGCCCAAACTAAAGAATTTTCAGGGAATTTTGCAGTAAGTAATCAACAGGTAAAGAATCCTGCTACTAGTAAACAGCAGATAAATAAGAATAATAAACCTCAAGCAAAAAAAGCACAGTCGCGCCAGCAGTCTCATCCACGTCCACCTGTTGTCTATACTGAAATGGAAATCCCTGTATCCATGTCAGAAGCAGTGCTTTTAGAACAGCAGCAAGTTGTCACCTACCCCAGCAGCGAATCAGAATCAGAAAAAGTAAATAGCTGGTGGTTCTTTTTCATGATTGTATTGATCATATTTTTGGGTTTTGGTGCTGGCTATTTGGTTGTGCGTCCCTTCATTGAACATCAGAACCATTAACTCAAATCCTGGCGTTGCTGAATCAAAACTTGTTATCCATAACTACTGTACTGGCGTAGACGGATTTTGCGTGGCTTTAAGTTAGAGTAGGTCGTTCGCATCTGCTAACCACTCCAAATTCTCATACAATTCCCTTGTTGGGTATAAAAGCATAATTTCAGCTATGACAAATCAAAATCTGATCCCTGTAATTGTGAATGGTGCTGCTGGTAAAATGGGGCGCGAGGTGGTTAAAGCAGTAGCACAAGCATCTGATATGAGTCTTATGGGTGCTATTGATACAAGTCCAGAACACCAAGGCAAAGATGCAGGCGAATTGGCTGGTTTAAGTGAACCTTTAGAAGTACCAATTACCAATCAATTGGAACCGATGCTGGGTTACGTAGCTGGTGAAAGACATATGCAACCAGGGGTGATTGTAGATTTTACTCATCCTGATTGTGTGTATGACAATATTCGTAGTGCGATCGCCTACGGTATTCGTCCAGTTGTAGGTACTACAGGCTTAAGTCCCGAACAAATTCAAGATTTGACAGCTTTTGCTGATAAAGCTAGTACAGGATGCTTACTAATTCCTAATTTTTGTATTGGTATGGTACTGTTGCAACAAGCCGCAGTCACAGCATCTCAATATTTTGACCACGTAGAAATTATTGAACTGCATCATCATCAAAAAGCTGATGCTCCTAGTGGTACTGCGATTAAAACTGCCCAAATGTTAGCAGAAATGGGTAAAACATTTAATCCGGCAGTAGTTCAAGAAACAGAGAAATTATCAGGGGCAAGAGGTAGCGTTGCAGATGAAGGTATTAGAATTCATAGTATACGTTTGCCAGGGTTAATTGCTCATCAAGAAGTTATTTTTGGCGCACCTGGTCAAATTTATACTTTACGACATGATACAAGCGATCGCGCTGCTTATATGCCAGGAGTACTACTAGCAATTCGCAAAATCTTGCAGTTAAAGTCGTTAGTATATGGATTAGAGAAAATACTTTAAGTTTTTCATCTCAAATCCCAAATCCCAAATCCCAAATCTCAAATCCCAAATCCAAAACCCGAATGCTTGTCCCACTGACTCGCCAAAAATTTAATCAACTTGTCCCCTTAATTGCCACTAGTCAGCAGTACAAATATTATTGGGGAAAATTTCCAGATTTTTTACAGAGGCTGTTAATTTCTGTTGTCATTGCAGGTGTTTATGTCCTAGCAAGACTTTTTTCCATACCTGGTTTTGGCCCAATTATATTTTTGCTAGGAGTAATTGGTGCTTTTTACTGGCTATGGGGGCCTATATTCTGGGCTAGTATGCGTAATGCCAAATGTCGCCGTTACAAATATAGTGGATTTTTTCGTGGTCGGGTTTTGGATTGGTGGATTACAGACGAATTGATTGGTAAACAAGAAACCGTTGACAACAAAGGTGATTTAGTCATAGTCGAAAACCGGGAAAAACGAATAAATCTAGAAGTGGGTGACGAAAGCGGATTTAGCGCTCAACTTGTAGCACCATTACGAGTTGAGCATAAAGTGATTGCCCGTGGTCAGAAAGTAGAAATGGTGGTAATGTCGAATCGTCCAGATTTGAGCAGAATTGAAGAAATCACCGATATTTATATTCCCAGTCGTGATTTATGGGTAAATGATTATCCCTATTTGCGACGAGATTATTTTCCGGAAGTGAGTCGTCGTTTACGCGATCGCCCCTCAGAAAGACCCCACAAACGTCGCCCTGTAGAGGAATAGAGAAATTGAGGATCGGGCGTCACACTATCATACCTATATGGGCAGCGACGATATGCCAATTTCCGCTAGAAGAGACAGCCCAAACGCGCGTAAAACGAAAGTCACCATTTGCAGGCCTGCCATTATAACTACCAGACAATTGCATTCGCACTGAAACAATTGCAACCTCTGTGTGGAGTTGAATATGTTGCTCAGAAGGTTTCAGCTCATTTATCTTTATCAAACCAGATTCATGAGCAGCTAGATCATCTTGTTTTGTTAATAATTCTCCCAGATGACTTGTGATGATAATTTCAGGGGCTAGTAGTTCATTCAAGGTGCTGACATCAGAAGCAAGCATCGCCAGTCTGAGTTGTTCTTCGGCCTTGATAATCTGAGTTTCAACTATTTTGATTTTATTCATGGTGTTTCTTTTCTGAATATCAACAAACTGCTATATATCAAGGGCAGAAACCGAATTTACGCAGATGGGTATGCCTCACGACAAAATGGGACACTTGTAAAGTGATGTAAAGATAATTGTGGAAACAGATCTCTGGTGTGTCCTTGTAGCTGCTCCCCGATCACCTAGCTTTTCCGTAAGCTTGCCAAGCTAAATCTACTAGACCCTCAACAATCGCGGTTGCGACTAATGCGCCACCTTTGCGACTGTCAATTGTTATGTTCGGTATCAGAGAATCTCGTAAGCGTTCTTTATCGCTATCTGTGTTGATAAAACCTGCTGGTGTTGCAATCACCAAAGCTGGTCTGATTTCTTCCGCTTCAATTAAATCAACAAGTGTAGATAAAGCCGTTTGCGCTTGACCAATGACAAATAAGCCTTCAGGATAACGTTTAGCTAAAGTTTCAATTCCCCAAGCTGCACGAGTTTTTTCTTTTTGAGGACGAGTAAGTGTATCGATGCTGCAATACACGGGGTTAGCAAAAGTACTTTGAATTTCGTAGTTAATACTTACCTGTACCATCGGCACATCTACGACAATAGTTGTCCGTGCAGCCAACGCTGCTGCCCCAGCTTGCAAAGCACGTTCAGAAAAACGAATCAAGGATTTATATTCAAAATCAGCAGTAGCATAAATTACTCGCCGAACAATTTCATACTCGGCAGGTGAAAAGACATGATCGCCAATTTCGCTATCAATTATTGCTAAACTCTCAGCATCAGTTATGTGCCATTCCATTGCGTTTCAGCACTCAGCTAACAGCTTTCAGCTTAAATGAGTCATTAGTCATTAGTCCTTTGTCCTTTGTCATTTGTAACAATTAGTCATTGCACCCCACCCCTTAATCCCCTCCCCGCTTGCGGGGCTGCGGTGTACACATAAATCCTCTGATCCCCCTAAATCCCCCTTTTTAAGGGGGACTTTGATTCTAGTTCCCCCTTTTTTAAGGGGGGTTAGGGGGGATCAAAACGCTACTAGGCAACTTTATAAGACTTCTGTGTACACCGCAGGCTTGCGCTTAGGGGCGGTTTTGGTGTTAGACAAAACCGGGGTGGGGTTCAAAGGGAATTATAAGTTGAAACTGTATCCCGCCTAGAACTAAAGTTCCAGGCTCATAGCGAAAGTCCACTCAAGTGGACTGGAACAAACTTTTTTTTTGAGTCCTCTTCAGAGGACTTGCACTATGAGACTCGGAATTTATTCCGAGGCGGTACAGATGCGCTCAACCTAGATTTGTGTGTACACCGTAGCCGTTTCGGGGAGACTGAGGGGGGTTAATTCAACTTTTGCGAGAGGTCTAATGACCAGTTTACAGTTCTGATGTTGAAGAACGACTGAAAAAGTTTGATAGGTAAGCAACTAATACACCGATGAGAAAACCAGAGATATTACGGACTAAAGGTATCCAATCGGAAGTACGAGTTACTACTGGACCAATACCGAAAGCGATAAATAAGATTCCCCACAGAGGAGAAAAAATTAAAGCCCATTGCCAAGCAAAAATTTGTCCTTCACGCCGGGGTTGAGCCGCAAAACCGCAAATAAACCCACCAATGATTGAGCTAATCAGCGTCAGAATCCACTGTTCTCTTGGTAGTCCAGGAACGACACGGCAACCACCTTGACGCAAACAGGTTTCAATGGATTCTAGAGCTTGTATGATTGCTCCGTCTTCCCCTTCTTCTCGTACAAAGTATAAGTTGCCAAAGCGTGTTTGTAATTCTACCCAAAACGTGCGGGGTAGTAACTTGTAAACTGCATCGCCGACATTGAAGTTAAGAATATTACCACCACTGGCATCAGCAACTAATAAAACACTTTTGTCATCAAGTTTCCAAAAATTCTTAATTGCTAAACCCGGTGTACGGTCATACTGAGTTAAAACTCTCAACTTCCAGCCAGTTTGAACTTCAAATTGTTCTAGCTTTTTAACAAGATTTTCTTCTTGAACTGAGTTGAGGGATTTAGCTAAGTCTACGACTGGGGTTGGGGTGTCTGGTAGTAACTCTGGATTGTCGTAAGCATGAGCGTAGGGAGGATGTGTTACCCAAATTGATCCTGCCAATAAAAATACTGCACCAAATACCAGAATTCGTCGCCAAAAACAATGCTGCATGGACTTTTTTATACGATTATCTACAGTAGAGGTGAACAAGTTGTTTTAAAAGATGAGAGGAAAACAGAATAATTCTTTACACTTTTTAACTTTAATCTAATTTAAGTCATTAGTCACTTAGTCAAATGACAAATGACCAATGACAAAATTAAAGTGGTTTTTGTGTGGGTGTACCGACAGTACGGGGAAATTTAGCTGGTGTGGGTGCTACTTTCCGTAGGTACAAACAGTGACGGAGACTATTACTCAATGGAGTTGTAAATTGATCTATTGCTTCTATTTCACCACCTAGTTGTTTCACAGCATCCGTCAAAGCCGTAGTTTCATCTTCTGTCCAGTTACCCCGATAAACTATGGCTAAACCACCTTGTTTGAGTAATGGCAAAGCGTATTCCGCACATACTGATACATTACTAACAGCGCGAATCATGGCTACGTCATAGTTTTGGCGGTGCTGGGACTGTTGACCGATTTCCTCAACTCTACCAGTTAGTGTTTTAGTATTATCTAACTGCAACTCTGGTAGAATCTGTTCAAGAAAAGCTGTTTTTTTGCGAGTAGAATCAACAAGTGTGACAGTGCAATCAGACAGTGCGATCGCAACAGGAATACCAGGAAAACCCGCGCCTGTACCAATATCAATAAAGTGGTGCGGTAATGAAGTGAAATCTTTTTCCCCATTTCTTAGTAAGGGTGCAATTCCCCGCAGAGAATCCCAGAGATGTTTCTCCCAAAATTCCTGGGCGTCGGTGATTCTGGTTAAATTAAGCTTTTGATTACCTTCTAAAATCAATTCATACAACCTCTGCAATTGTACCTGTTGTTCGGATGTCGGTTGCCAATTGAGAGTTTGCTGCCATATATCTGGCAATTCTGGTAAAGAAGGCGCGGTTAAGTCGTTCACAGTTTCACTCTTACCTTAACATTTTTGTTTGTAGTAAGCACTTTAGTGCTTAAAAGTATTTTTTCAAATTGGGATGCTCCCATTCTCTATAAATTAATAGACCTCTTGCAAAAGTCGAATGAACCCCCCTCAATCCCAATACTGCTCGGTTAAGGATTTGTCGTCGTAATTTTGGGCATGTAGAGACGTTGCACTGCAACGTCTCTACAGGTTTTAAATGTCAATCGATTTGTCTTATCCGAGCAGTATTGCCCTCAATCCCCCCGTGAACGGGGGGAAGATTTAGTTCCCTCCCCGCTGCGGTGTACACAGAAGTCAAAATTTTTCATGTTGAAACTGTATCCCGCCTAGAACTAAAGTTCCAGGCTCATAGCGAAAGTCCACTCAAGTGGACTGGAACAAACTTTTTTTTGAGTCCTCTTCAGAGGACTTACGCTATGAGACTCGGAATTTATTCCGAGGCGGTACAGATGCTGCTACTTATAAAGTTGCCTAGTAGCGTTTTGATCCCCCCTAACCCCCCTTAAAAAAGGGGGAACTAGAATCAAAGTCCCCCTTTTTTCTAGCGTAGCGGCGCGCCAGCGCGGGGATTTAGGGGGATCAGAGGATTTATGTGTACACCGCAGCCCCGTAAACGCTTAGGGTTAGGGTGGGGTAAAAATATTTTTGCAAGAGGTCTAATGAAATGCTGTCGTTAGATCCGAAGCTGATTGTTTGCGATTAGACTTTGAAGGTTTTATTTTTAAGAAAATTTACGATAGTGCGTAATAACATGACCATTTGGTTTCTAATACTTTATTAGATGCTATGTTCCGTATTTTTACTTGTCAGGGTTCTCTTCCATTATTAAAACAGGATACTGAGGATGACACAGCTGAGGCATACATTCCTTCTCTTGACCTTGCCCGTAGCAATATTAGAAACTCTTGCATTTGTCGCTATTGCTCAAGCGCAAATCACACCAGATACTAGTCTGGGTGCTGAAAGTTCTACAACTAATCCAGATGTAATTATTAATGGTATTCGTAGCGATCGCATTGACGGTGGTGCAACTCGCGGCTCAAGTTTATTTCACAGCTTTCAAGAATTTAATGTTGGCGAAGGTAGAGGAGCTTATTTTTCCAATCCTGCTGGTATCGCCAATATTCTCACCAGAGTCACAGGCGATAATCCTTCAAATATTCTTGGTAGACTTGGTGTTTTAGGTAACGCGAATCTATTTTTACTCAACCCGAAAGGGATTTTTTTTGGCCCTAATGCTAGTTTAGATTTGGGTGGTTCGTTTTTTGGAACCACAGCCGACAGTTTTATATTTAATAATAATTTTGAGTTTAGTGCGACGAATCCCCAAGCAGTACCACTGTTAAGTGTAAATATTCCCATTGGTTTGCGGTTTCGGGAGAATCCTGGAAGTATTACCAATCAATCGATAGTCCGGGATGCAAACAGTAACTTGGTTGGACTTCAAGTGCAACCTGGGAATTCTTTGGCGTTGGTGGGTGGCAATATCAATTTATCAAATGCTGAGAATTTCTTAAATGGTGGTAGATTGACCGCAACAGGAGGCAGCATTGAATTAGGAGGATTAGCAACAGCAGGGACTGTAGGGTTAGATGTAACTGGCAATAGCTTTAAGCTGAATTTTCCTACTAATGGTTTGCTCTCAGATATCACCTTATCCAATGCACGGGTGCAAAATAATGTATTACCTGGTACAACTGGGATTGCTGGTGATGTCAATATTACGACTAACAATCTTTCTTTAATCAATGGTGGACAAATTAGTGCCAGTACCAATGGAGTAGGAAATGCTGGCAGTGTAATGATTAATGCAACTGGTAATATCTCTGCTGATGGTGAGACTAACAATGGAAACAGAAGTGGAATTTATAGTGTTGTTAACACGTCAGGCGTTGGAGATTCTGGTGGAATTGAAATCAAAACCAACAATCTTTCTCTTACTAATGGCGCACTAATTAGTGCCAGCACTGGTGGAAAAGGAAGTGCTGGTGGTGTGATCATTAATGCGATTGGCAATATCTCTGCTGATGGCGAGACTAACAATGGAAACAGAAGTGGAATTTTCAGTCAAGTAGACCAACAAGATGCAGAGGGGAGTTCTAGTGGTATCGAAATAAATACAAAAGACCTTTTTCTAACTAATGGTGGACAAATTAGTGCTAGCACTTTTGGAAACGGAAATGCTGGCAGAGTCATCATTAATGCGACTGGTAATATCTCTGCTGATGGTGAGACTAACAATGGACAATTTATAAGTGGAATTTATAGTGTTGTTAACACGTCAGGCGTTGGAGATTCTGGTGGAATTGAAATTAAAACTAACAATCTTTCTCTGACCAATGGCGGACAAATTAATGCCAGTACCTTTGGAACGGGAGATGCTGGTAATGTGATCATTAATGCGATTGGCAATATCTCCGCACAAGGTGAGGACAAAGATGGAAACAACAGTGGAATTTTTAGTCAAGTAGATTCAAGAGTACAGGGAAATTCTGGTGGTATCCAAATAAATACCAAAGACCTTTCTCTGACTGATGGTGGACGAATTAGTGCTAGCACCTTTAGAAATGGAAATGCTGGTAGAGTCATCATTAATGCGACTGGTAATATCTCTGCTTCCGGTGAAAGTAACAATGGACAATTTCTAAGTGGAATTTATAGCATTGTTGGATCGTTAGGTATTGGAGATTCTGGTGGTATTGAAATCAAAACCAACAATCTTTCTCTTACTAATGGCGCACGAATTAATGCTACCACTAGTGGAATTGGAAATGCTGGTAGTGTGATCATTAACGCAACTGGTAGTATCTCCGCACAAGGTGAAAGCAGCAAAGGATTACGGAGTGGAATTTTTAGCCAAGTAAACTCAACAGCAGAAGGAAATGCTGGTGGTATTCAAATAAATGCCAAAGATATTTCTCTGACTGATGGTGGACAAATTGATGCCAGCACTAATGGAATTGGAAATGCAGGTCGTGTGATCATTAATTCGACTGGCAATATCTCTGCTTCTGGTGAAAGTAACAAAGGATTCTTCAGTGGAATTTTTAGCCAAGTAAACTCAACACAAAAAGGAGATGCTGGTGGTATCGAAATAAGTACCAAAGACCTTTCTCTGACTGATGGTGGACAAATTGATGCCAGTACTTTTGGAAAGGGAAATGCAGGTAGTGTGATCATTAATGCGACTGGCAATATCTCTGCTTCTGGTGAAAGTAACAATGGACAATTACGAAGTGGAATTTTTAGCCAAGTAAACTCAACAGCAGAAGGAAATGCTGGTGGTATTCAAATAAATGCCAAAGATATTTCTCTGACTGATGGTGGACAAATTGATGCCAGCACCTTCGGAAATGGAAATGCTGGCAGAATCATCATTAATGCAACTGGCAATATCTCCGCACAAGGTGAGAGTAATAATGGAGAATTAGTAAGTGGAATTTATAGCATTGTTGCATCGTCAGGTATCGGAGATTCTGGTGGTATTGAAATCAAAACCAACAATCTTTCTCTGACTAATGGCGCACGAATTAATGCTAGCACTAGTGGAAATGGAAATGCAGGTAGTGTCATCATTAATTCGACTGGCAATATCTCTGCTTCTGGTGAAAGTAACAAAGGATTCTTCAGTGGAATTTTTAGCATTGTTGGTTCATCAGGCGTAGGCGATGCCGGTGGTATCGAAATCAATACCAACAATCTCTCTCTGGTTAATAGTGGACGAATAAGTGCCAGCATCCTTGGAGAAGGAAATGCTGGTAATGTGATCATTAATGCAACTGGCAATATCTCTGCTTCTGGTGAGGGTAAAAATGGAGACAGAAGTGGAATTTTTAGCAGTGTTGCACCATCAGGTGTGGGCAATGCTGGTGGAATTAAAATCAATGCGCGATCGCTTTCCCTGTCTAATCGTGCTATTCTATCAGCGAGTAGTCAAGGAAGTGGTGCAGCAGGTAACATCGAAGTCACAACAGTAAAAGACATCCGGCTAGACAATCGAGCATTAATTACTGCCAGCACTACAGGCGGTCAAGGTAATATTTTCCTTAACTCTCGTGACTTAATCTTACGTCGCAATAGCAACATCACCACCAACGCCACAGGTACAGCCACTGGTGGAAACATCAGGATTGTGACTGGTAACTTTGTTGCTTTAGAAAACAGTGACATTACTGCAAACGCTCAAAGAGGTGTTGGGGGCGATATATTTATCAAAGCTGCTTATCGGTTTAGTAGTCCAGACAGTAATATCACTGCTGCTTCTGACCTTGGCACAGACTTTAGTGGCACGGTACAAATTAACAATACAGATGTTGACCCCAGTCAGGGATTAATGCAATTACCAGATAATCCTACTGACCCAAGTAATCAAATCGCTCAAAATCCTTGTCAAAAAGGCTTTGGTAGTACATTCTTCATCACTGGACGCGGTGGTGTACCTTCTAGTCCCAATGATAGTTTTACCAGTGACAATGTGCGTGTTGATTTAGCACAACCAGCTAACAGTAGTAGTTCCCAAGCTGTTACGATCAACCAGCCAAAAGCCTCTGCTACGACTAAACAGATTATCCCTGCGCGCGGCTGGATATTTAATGAGAAAGGAGAAGTCGTTCTGACTGCTTACGATGTTAATAGCAGAGAGTTCCAGCGTCAGTATCTGCGCCAAAATTCTGCTGGTTGCAAGGTACCTAGTCCTGGCGATTAGAAATCGCGGCTACACGAAACTTACGCTTGCCTACGCAGGTTACAATGAGTCTGATTTTGTGGGACTTGGTTTGTGTAGCCTAAACAGCAGTTCTCGGTTGTGTCCAATACGCACCCCACCCCTTAATCCCCTCCCCGCGTGCGGCTACGGTGTACACACAAATCTAGGTTGAGCGCATCTGTACCGCCTCGGAATAAATTCCGAGTCTCATAGCGCAAGTCCTCTGAAGAGGACTCAAAAAAAGTTTGTTCCAGTCCACTTGAGTGGACTTTCGCTATGAGCCTGGAACTTTAGTTCTAGGCGGGATACAGTGTCCAATACGCACCCCACCCCTTAATTCCCTCCCCGCACGCGCTTAGGGGAGGTTTTGGCGTTAGACAAAACCGGGGTGGGGTTCAAAGGGAATTATTAAGTAATCAAGCGAACCTGATATTAGGCAGAACGCCATAACGCACACTACAATTTGGATAGGAAACCGCTTAAGTTGCTGCTGCGAATCGTTTGTTAATTTCATCCCAATTCAGGACGTTCCACCAAGCGTCTAAATAATCGGCGCGGCGGTTTTGGTATTTGAGGTAATAAGCATGTTCCCATACATCATTACCCATAATCGGATATTTACCTTCGCTTAGAGGAGTATCTTGATTGGGTGTGTTGACAACTTCAAGTTTGCCATCTTGATTGCGGACAAGCCAAGCCCAACCACTACCAAAACGTTTAGTACCCGCATCGTTGAACTGTTTTTTGAAATCTGCAAAACTGCCAAAATTTTCTTTGATAGCATCAGCGATCGCCCCGGTTGGTTCACCACCACCGTTGGGTTTCATAATCAGCCAAAACATTGAGTGGTTAATATGACCACCACCATTATTGCGTACCGTTGTGCGAATATCTTCAGGAACGCTGTTAAGATTACGCAGTAAATCTTCTACGTTTTTGTTTTTGAGTTCTGGATATTTGTCTAATGCTGCATTCAGATTTTTGACATAGGCTGCATGGTGTTTGTCATGATGAAAGCGCATTGTGGCTGCATCGATGTGTGGTTCTAAGGCATTGTAATCATAAGGCAAAGGTGGTAGTTGAATTGCTCCAGAATTATCTGATTTATTGGAACTTGGAGAAGTTGGAGAAGCTGAAGAAGTTGGAGAAGTGGGGTTAGGAGTGCTTGCAGAGGCGCAAGAATCCAAAGCAAAAGCACCTACACCTGCACCAAGCAAAACTAGAAAATGCCGACGTTTAAGAGTCATAAGATTTACACCAAGCAAATACATTCGCGAAATTGGTTTGCAGTTATTATTTTCGTAGATTTTGGTCAATTAACTCCGTGATAATCTCTGTACTGCTTCACCTTGGAAGATTTGATGTGCTTGTGCAAGGATACTAGGAATTTTGTTTGCATGGGGACTGTGACTCAGACATGGCTGCAAGTCTAGTTTATCTATTTGCTCTGCTTTTTCACCAGGAAACCAGTGACTACCATTGCCAAGTAGGTTGTAGCGCATTTTGGTATAATCTATCATGTCGTAGGCGATCGCTAAATTCCACAGCCACAAAATTACCGGAATATTCACCTGTTTTGGAGTTTGTTCGTAAGTGGGTAAATTAACATGCCAAGTTTTTACCCAATCTTCTCCTAGACTAGTAATGGCTGCTTCCTCTAAACGTGTCAAAATTGGTGGCAAAATTTCCCAGGCTTGATCTAGCAAATCTAAAGTTTTCAAGTGTTCGTCAAAGTCTGTGGGTCTTGCTGCTCCTAAACTTAAAGTATGTATTTGGGGATGATTTAGACAAAACAAATCATTAAATACCATCGGACTCAAAGGAGAACAAAGTTTGACTAGTTTTTCTGGCGGATGATATAGTCTTCCTCCCTTATCAGATGGACTAATAATAAACACACCCATGTCATGTTCAGTAGCAGCCTCAATCGCAGCCCAATTCAATTGATTAATATAATACCAGTGCAAATTCACGTAATCGAATTGATTAGTGTTAATTGCTTGGATAATAGTATCTGTGGAACCATGAGTAGAAAAGCCAATAAACCTCACTTTACCTTGGGCTTGTAATTTTTGTGCCACTTCTAAACAACCACCCGGACGAATGGTATAGTTCAAAAATTCAGAATTATTTATGCCGTGTATTCCCAGTAAATCAATATAATCTAAACGCAGATATTGCAGTGATTTTTCAAATTCACTGAGGAATTTCTTTGCATCTGCACTAGGACTGATTTTAGTCTGAACAATTAATTTGTCGCGGGGAAGTTGAGGTAGAATTTTACCTAACTGCATTTCCGAACTACCGTAACCACGGGCAGTTTCGATATGATTAATGCCTAATTCTATGGAACGTCGAATTGTGGCTGCCAAATTTGCTTGATGATCACGGGGGATCTGCCACTGTGGTACATCTTGCCATTTATATTGGTATCGCATACCTCCACAGGAAAACACAGGTATTTGTAATTCTGTACGACCAAATCTTCTGTATAGCATCAAAGATATAGGTAATTTTGTTGTTTGTTGTTTATTGTTTGGTATTTGTCCCAAAGAACAACCAACAAACTCATTGTAATTAAGTAGTACTCTATTATTCGAGCGAAATCATTCGCTCCCCCACCCCCAATACGGTTCGGATAAGACAAATCGATTGGTATTTAAACCCACCAGAGACGTTGCACTGCAACGTCTCTACATTCCCAAATCATGCGAAAAATCCTTAACCGAACCGTATTTTGCCCCCACCCCGGTTTTGTCTAACGCCAAAACCTCCCCTAAGCGCACGCGCTTAGCAGGGTGGTTTCATACGAAAAAATAAAAATATGGAAGTCTGTATTTCTCGTTTTGAAGCATAGATTTTTTAAGGGCTGCGGTGTACACAGAAGTCTTATAAAGTTGCCTAGTAGCGTTTTGATCCCCCCTAACCCCCCTTAAAAAAGGGGGAACTAGAATCAAAGTCCCCCTTAAAAAGGGGGATTTAGGGGGATCAGAGGATTTATGTGTACACCGCAGCTTATTAACGGGACTTAAACAAAAAAAGGAAAACAAATAAGGTATAATGCCCCGCTAGCAAAGCTTTTACATCAAAGCAACATCCATGAAAGAGACAACCCCCGCAGCAATGCCGCCGTGTTTTGAGAAATG
>JAHHHW010000097.1 GCA_019359115.1 Pelatocladus maniniholoensis HA4357-MV3 | reverse complement strand
AATATTCGTTCTTTTCTTTCGACTGCATCTAAGCATGGTCTTAATCTCCTGGAAGTGATAAGTAACGCATTACAAGGTAATGTCTCTGTTTTCCTTTCCTCAAATACTACTAGCTAGGCAGTTACATCCAGTTTTGTTTATGGATTTATTCGTGAAGATAGGGAATGAGGAACTCTTACAGACAACAGAATATATACTGAGTTTTTTTAAGCGCAGAGTGTAGGCTACGCCAACAAAAATCAAATAGGAATCCTAATATTAGGATTCATCGCATTAATTTTGATGAGTCGTGGGTGTTCAGATACCCGACAACCTTTACGAAGTCGGGGATCTATAACCCTTCATAATTAATGCGATAGACCACTAGTTTCTAAGAATTATGCTAATTTTTGCTTTAGAATTATACTGCGGAGTAAAGACTATATTAATTACTTAAGTATGAAATAATTTTTATCTACCTATTTATAGATTGACAAAATCGAAAAGAATAGTATTTTTTCTATTTTTCGATTAGCTTAATTTTTTTTGAGTATAATCACTGATGGAAATTACAAAATATCAAACAAATATTTTTATATTATCAATGTATATTTAGGGATTAAAGGCTTTTCTTATTTAGATACTCTCAACGTCATTTTTTCAGTACTATTACTTACTAATCTCAAGAAGATAAAAATAAATATATAGGCATAATTTAATTTAGTATATTTTTGAGTCAATTTACAAAAATAAAAAACCTCTAAACTCAGTTTTTAAGCCTTTTTGACTCCCATATATCAAAACTACTGTATATAAGATTACAAAAAATAATGAAAATAAAATTGATGATTGTATTCTTTAATGCTCTAAATTTAGATAATAAACAATACAGATATTGTAGAGGTTAACAAAAAGTTAAGCAGTAATAACTACATGATTATAAAATTTTTGTCAGAAAAATTTAGTATCAAGTGTTGCAGATACAAAAAATTTGGAAGTAGCTTGATTAAGAGAGATACAATGCTTGACAATAAAAAAAATTACAGTTAAAAAGTAGCTAAAATAGTAATTAGACTCTGACATAACAGAGTCTAAATACAAAATTAAAGTGATCAAACATACTTTTTATGAATTCAAACAGCCAGTCTGCCAATTCAACCGACGCATCTTCCCATCGTTTGGCAGACATCATCGGAACTGTGATCGGTTTGCTAACTTTGACATTACCTCTGTTAGTTATTGCTAATTACTCTTCCGTAAATATTCCAAATACCCAGCCATCCATCATCTATAACCTCAAGCAGAAGTGAAAAAATTAAAAATGAATTAAAAAAAAGTGTTTTTTAACAACTACGATGTCTTGCTCTAAAATATAGCGATCGCATGTGATTTGTGGAAGTTGAACACATAACAAAAATCCCCGGTCTTTTAGAGAAGTCGGGGATCTTGTTTTTTATCTATATTTATGAATGTCAAGATACGATAGTCCTCAAAAAGGGCAAAATAATTTTTGTCACTGCTTCTGGATATTCTTCATGCATTCCTAAAGAACCAGGAAGTGTTGTTGTTTGGACTCCGCTTATTTCTGCCAAAGCATCCATGTCAGCACGGGATTTACTGGGAGAAGATTCTCCAATAACCACCAGTAAAGGTACAGATAAATCTTGAACCAACGCCAAAAAATCAGCCTGATTGTGTACAGCGTCGAGATTTCCCGTCACAAAAGCAGCAGGTGCAAATCTAGCTCCTGGTTGTTGGGTATTTTGCCACTTATGCTCAATGAAGCTAGGGGTAAGTTTGGCCGCATCTACATAGACATGGCGACGGTACATAAAACTTAAAAAAGATGGTACGGTGTTGAGCTTGTAGAGTACTTGTCCCACAATAGGCGATCGCACTATTTCCCTAAATACCCTTGCTAGTTGTCGATCTACACCCATTGTTGGTAGGGGACCACGCCAAGTAGGTGCGACTAAAACCAATCGTGAAAATACTGAGGAATTCTTACGAGCTAATTGCAGAACATAAGCTGCACTATGACCAGCAGCAACCACTGCTACAGGAATATTAAATACCGAGGTAACAAAATATTCGAGAAAATGCTCATAAATTGCAGGTTCGTAATTTACAGGTAAACGAGAAGAATCTCCGAATCCAGGCCAATCTACAGCGACAACTTGAAAATAGGGAGCAAGTAACTTAGCTATCCCACTCATTTCTTCTCGTGTAGACACAGTACTAAAAGCAGGAAGTAGCAATAGCGGCGATCCATTACCAATAGTTTCATAAACAATCTGCGATTGCTGATTCTCCCAGTTCCAGGTGAGTTCTTTGACTACTCCACCGATACCAAAATTAGTAGGAGATGATAATAAATTATTTGACATGAGACAAATTTTTATGATGATTGATTCTTAATAACTTTTATTATTAATTAAACTGTAAACACAAAATTTATATTTTCCCTTTTCTCCTAATTTTGACATTCCAAAGCTTTCTTTTGCATAGTCTTGAAGATATTATAAAAACCATTAGCACGAGAAGGTGTCAGGCTAACATTTAAGCCAGTTTCTTGAATAAAATCTGGAGTAAGTTGAACAATTTCAGCAGGGGTAAGTTCATTCAAACCTTCAATTAAAAGACCGACTAATCCTTTAGTTAATTGAGAATCTGAATCGCCTTGAAATATGACTTTATCGTCTGCCAAAGCAGCCGTAATATAAACTTGGGAAACACATCCAGGTACTTTATTTTCTGAGATTTTATCAGCTTCTGGAAATTCCTTCAGCTTCTGACCATACCAAATGAGCTGCTCATAGCGTCGTTTCGGGTCAGTAGCACGTTGAAAGCGCTGGACAATTTTGGCAAGGTTTGGTGGCAGCGAGTTTAGGATAGAGGACATAACACAGTTCAGCAAGCGAGCATACACCTTGAGTTTAGATGATTTTGCAGGTGATTGTGCAGTCAGGGTAAGCTCATCTAATTTGGGATAATGCGAACTTGACAAATAAAAGATTTTCTGGATTAACTGGAATGCGATTAGCTGTTACAGCATCAGCTAAAGTTGTTTGGGGCGCGATCGCTTGCTCTATATTGGCTGATAGATCACAACCAGTAACACTGGCTACCATACCAATACTTCCTGCGCCTGCTAGCTTCAAGAAATAACGACGTCTAACAAATCCATTAATTTGACTCATCAATTTAGCTCAATAATGGAATCCAGCTATTTAAAGCTTTATTCGCTCAGGAAAATAACAATTTTTCCAGCTTTCAAGAGTAGGAATTGAGACCATTTAATAGTTATTTAATTTTTATTAAAAAAGATGTAAAGGTATAAATGTGTGATGATGTAGAAAAAACAGTAAAATTAATTAAGTGCAAATACAGAGGATAAAATTAGGTATTTATTTAACTTCTTGAACTTTTCATTTTTTATTTGAAATTACTTCACATTTAGAGGATTGTAATTAACTGTAATTAACGCCAAAATCGGGATAGACAAACATTTGGAAAGTTCTTGAATCCTGAAAAATATACAAGTATCTCAAGAAACAAAAATCCAGGGTGCGTGTCTCATCAATCAAGTAAACTACTTAAGTAATCGTTCATGATCCGACAATCTGCTTTTGGCACTGCTTTAAGTATGCTTGTCCTTGCTGGTGGCTTAACAACCACTTCACTAGGTCACACTTCAACAAAAAAATTATTCGCCAATCAGACGTTACTGACTTCACCACCTCAGATTACGTCTGCTGTTACTTTCAAAACAACTGATTTGGAAAAATTAGTTTTTGAGCGAATTAATCGATATCGTGCTTCTCTGGGTCTAAAAAAACTAACTCTAAATGCTAATATCTCTAAACAAGCAAAAATTCATAGTCAAAATATGGCTAGAGGTAAAGTCCCCTTTAGTCATCAAGGATTTGAAAGACGAGTTAATGCTGTTCCTATTCGCTACATCAGCGCCGCCGAAAATGTTGCTTACAATCTAGGATATAGTGACCCAGCAGCAGAAGCTGTCACTGGCTGGATCAAAAGTCCTGAACATCTAGTCAACATTAAAGGCAATTACAATCTAACCGGAATTGGTGTAGCGACCAATAGTAAGGGTGAAGTTTATTTGACACAAATTTTCATTGGTAATCGGTAATTGGTAATTTTTATTAGCCATTAACCACTAACCAACAACTACAATAATGTAGTGTCTAGTGAGATTATTTTCTAGTAGACACTGCTTTTTTTGTGACGATTACATGGAATTACAAGATTTTCAAGTTTGCGATCGCGACCTTAGAGATGCTTCTCTATCCCAGTATTTACAAGCTGATGCGATCGCAGTTGATACAGAAACAATGGGATTAATACCGCAGCGCGATCGCTTGTGCTTGGTACAACTATGTAATAGCCAAGGCCAAGTAACAGCCATTCGTGTTGCTAAAGGACAAACTGAAGCGCCTAACTTAAAAAAATTGCTAGAAGCGGCGAATATTGTTAAAGTCTTTCACTTTGCCCGTTTCGATGTTGCTACCTTACGTTACCATCTCGGCATTCACGTCAATCCAGTTTTCTGTACCAAAATAGCTAGTAAATTAGTTCGCACCTACACCCCACGTCATGGACTGAAAGATGTGGTGCAAGAATTAGAACAAGTAGAACTAGATAAAAGTTCCCAAAGTTCTGATTGGGGAAACGCTGATCGACTCACCGAAGCTCAACTTAGTTACGCTGCTAACGATGTCCGTTACTTACTCAAAGTTCAACAGAAATTAATCGCAATGCTTAAACGAGAAGAACGTTTGCAAATCGCTCAAGAATGCTTTCAGTTTTTACCGACTATAGTTTCCCTAGATTTGTTGCAATTCAAAGATATTTTTGAACATTGACTTCTGGTTATTAGTCATTGGTCATTGTTTATGACTTAATGACTAATGACTAATGACTAATGACTAAAATTTATACTTCTTTTTCCGCATGTTCTGTGTGTTCTTTCATGCGATCCACAACATTGTATGCACCAGCACTAGGAGCAACTTGTGCTTCTACAACACCTTCGGTTGCACCACCAATTGCTTTCCATGCAGGTAAACCGCCTTTAAGTTCACAAACATGTTCAAAGCCAGCGCTTCTCAACGACTGTGCGGCTTGGGCTGTTTCTTCGTCATTAGCACCATAAACATAGATATCACGGCTTTTAGCGATGGTTGCCGTTGCACGATCTACCAATTCATTTAATGGCATTGGCATCGCACCTGTGATATGACCTTGGTTGTGAGTTTGGCGATCGCGCACATCTAGAATTGTTAGCGCAGGTTCTCCCCACTCTAAACGAGATTTCAATACATGCACATCAGACTGTCCATTGATTGGGGGTTGTGAAGGAATAATATTTTCTACAAGTTTGTTATCCATAATTTTTCCTCATTTATTAGACTAAGCAAATTCACAAAGCCTGAGAACGTCAAGACATGAACAAACAAGCGTCCTCCGGCTTTGAATCTCCTACAGATGAGTGCAGAATTTGAATCACTGACCAAAATGTACCTAAAAAAGCTACTAAAACTTCTCTTTCTTGAGAATGAAGCTGATGAATTTCTTCCTATCTATCTGGAGGTATATTGCTTGATTTCAAAATTCATTTTGTCAGTTTGTAGATAATTTTTAACACTTAACCAAAAATTAATCTTCGTCAAATATAATACATCAAAATATCTTATTCTTAAATGCCTGACTGAATAAAATTTTACATGTATGTCTACATCTAAAAATCCTCGAACTTTAGGGTTTATCAATGTTTTTGAAAACCTTGATCCTCAATCAAAATTAGTATTTATTAGCCTTGGTTTTGCCAGTGTTGGTTTAGTTTTATTTATTATCTGGAATCTAATTCTCCGCCTCACTTCACCGCAACTTATCCTGGCTGCGGGAGATCCAGAAGGAGAAAGTTATATTATTAGCGAAGCTATTCAAAAGGTTGTACAAAAGAAATCCAACATTAACATTAAAGTAGTTGCAACAGGCGGTACGACACAAAATTTAGAAATGTTACAGACAGGAAAAGCTGAATTAGTGACGGCTCAAGCAGATGTTATTGGCCAAGAAATGGATCTAATTGAAAGTCGTCAATCTCACTCAGCAATTTCTCAGATTCAAGCTTCTCCACGGGCTGTAGCAGTGTTGTATCAAGATTTATTTCAGTTAGTTGTCAGAGATCCAAATATTCAGGAATTTGAACAACTACGGGGTAAAACCATTGCTTTACCAGCTAAAGGTGGACAATATAAATCTTTTTTGAAAATCGCAGAACATTATGGTTTGGTAAAACAAGATAAAGCAGATGTGATTATTTTAGGTTTACAGAGTAATTATTACGATGATAGGCAAGCAGAAGAAGACTTTAAATCAAAAAGAGCAGATGTGCTGTTTCGTGTCCGCGCTTTAGGTAATCTTGGTATTGCCAAGCTTGTTCAAGACCAAGATGGGCGCTTGCTACCAATTGCTCAAGCACAAGCAATGAAAATCAAGTATCCTGCCTTTGAAAATGCGAAAATTCCCCAAGGAGCATACAGGGGTAATCCGCCGATGCCATTGGCTGAATTAGATACAGTAGCTATAGATCGGCTATTGGTGGCTAGCCAAAAAATCGATGACAACGTAATTAGAGAAATTACACGAATTATATTTGAAAATCGTCAAGAAATAGCAGATGCGATCGCTGAAAATCATGCCGAAGTCAAACCTTTAGTTGCTAGCATTAAACGTCCTAGAGATAATGATGGTACAGGTATTCCAATTCATCCAGGTGCGATCGCTTTTTACGAACGAGATAAACCATCTTTTGTTCAAGAAAATGCAGATTTTTTAGCTTTAATTTTAACAATATTCTTACTAGTAGCTTCCTGGTTCCAACAACTTAAATTATGGGTAGAGCGTAGTAAAAAAGATAAAGCCGATGATTATATTAATACGGCTATCAAACTGATGGATAAAGGTATAGGTAAGCTGGAAGATAGACAAAAACAACTTGATCATACTTTTAAAAATGCTGCCGAGGCTTTAATCGCCGAAAGAATTTCTCAAGAGTCATTTCGTACTTTTAATGAAGCTTATAAAACTACAAGAGAAGCAATAGACAGAGAAAAAGAAATTTATTATCAAGAAATTGAGCAAAAACAAAGAGAAATTTCTGCGGAGTATATTAAGGCAGTTGTCGCATTATTACAAGATAAAACCATCAGGAAAGATTTACTACAAACAAAATTAGATCAAATTCTTGAACAAGTAGCAAGTGACTTAATTGCTGAACAGATTTCTCAAGAATCCTATCGAACTTTTGTAGAAGCGTATAAAATTACCAGAGATGCCATTGAACTGAAATAATATAATCTAAAATTTTCACTACTTACTAAATATTCAAACTCTGGAAAAAATAATATTAGAATTACTAAAGATTGGTTTACCTTCACTTGAAATTGAAAAAAATCGAGAAATTTATATGAAGCAGAATTTTGGACAGCTGATCGACGGCTTGCTGAAGCTGCTAAAAACTCAGGCGCTTTATGGGTACATTTTCTTAACGAAGCAACCTTATAAAAAATTAAGAAAAAGGTGGCTTTTCAACCACCTTAACAAAAAAAATCAATTCAAAAATTTTTAAGCCAACACAAAATCAACATCACTTGTTCCACCAGTTTCAGATTTTCCAGAACGCAATTGTTGATTATTCACTTCCACAGCAAAAGGTGTGCTATCTAAATTAAGATTGTAGTCAGTTTTCTGATTGGTATACCCAACACTAGCGATCATCTTCCGACCTTGATCTGTGTAGATAAAAGCCAACATTTGATTTTTTTGTTGCTTATTGTCGTATGCCCAAATGACCATATATTGATTGTCTTCATAATCAAATATTTTGGGTGGACGATTTGGGACATAACGCCCTGCTTCACCAAAACTTTTATCTAGAAAATCTTGTACAGAGTTTGTTTCTACAGTTGCATAAGCAACTTCTTGGGGAGATGTAGCTACAGCGTCGCCTTGACTTTCATCAACAACTTCTTCCTTCCCACGATTACGGAAATAATCTACTGCGGCTTTAGTTCCAATAGCACCAACAGCAGCAATTCCAGTCCCGATGAGTATGTTGCGAAGTTTGTTATTATTCATCGTTGATTGTGATTGTTAAAAACACCACAAATAATAGTCAAGGGTCAAGGGTCAAGAGTCAAGAGTTTGTTGGTAATTATTCGCCTTGTCCTCTCACTCTTGCTAATTCACCTGCTAAGTTGATCGCTGCTTTCATACTGGTTGCATCAGCAATTCCTTTACCTGCAATATCAAACGCTGTACCGTGATCTGGTGAGGTACGAATAAAAGGTAGACCAATAGATGTATTGACGGCGCGGTCAAATGCCATTAATTTAACCGGAATTAGACCTTGATCGTGGTAAAGTGCCAGGTAAGCGTCTGCGGCTTTGGTTGAGTCAACGCCACCGTACCACGCTTTACCTGGCTCAACCCACATTGTATCGGGCGGGATTGGGCCATATAGTTGCCATTGGGGACGTTTTTGACGTTCTTGTTCTAACCAGGGAATAATTTTATCTAGTTCTTCATGTCCGAGTTGTCCCTGTTCACCACTGTGGGGATTTAAACCCGCGATCGCAATTCTGCCACTATCAAGACCAAAATCTTTCTCTAAACACTCCACCAGCAAATCGAGTTTTTTTGTCAGCAACTCTGGTGTTAATGCTTCAGGTACTTGACATAAAGGTATATGTGTAGTGGCTAATAAACACCGTAATGTCCAATTAGTGTGGGGCGATCGCGCTACGAACAACATGCCAAATTTATCTGTACCTGACTTTTCGGCTAAAAGTTCTGTTTGCCCTGGATAATCATATCCTGCTGCTTTCCAAGCAGATTTGGCAATCGGAGCAGTCACTATCGCATCAAATTCACCTTTTTGAGTGCGAGCGATCGCATGTTCCATATAGGCAAAACTAGCTGCACCACTGGCTGCATTACCTGTCCCCATCACAATTTCGCGTTTAACTTGTGCTTCTAATGCTACATCCAGAATAGATAGATTTTCTGGATTAGCTAGAGGTACTAAATTACCACTGACAAGAAGCTTAGTATAATTTCTCAATAGTAAATCTTGGCTACCCACAACCGTCACATCAAAAATTTTGCTCAGTTCTGGATCTGCCAAAGCTTTTAATATCACTTCTGGGCCGATTCCGGCTGGATCTCCTAAAGTGATCGCTAGACGTGGGCGATGCTGTAATGGTGATATGAGGTTGTTTTGATTCGATTGGGACTGAGACATATTGTATTACCATGTCTGACGGCAATTAAAATTGCCTTTAGTGCAAATCCCAGCTTTGAAAAGACTGGGTTTTGCACCTATTGTATACACTGATAAATTCCACATTAGAGCAAATTTAGGTACAATATAGTGCCGCATTGGCTACAGTTCTCATGACCTCATCTGCGTCGTTTAACATACTAGAGTTAGAGTCTCTCCAAACCGATATCGCCGAATTATTTGAGCGCTTACCAAAGTTGAAGAATCGACGGTATATTCAGCAGGCGCTAGCTACCATAGTGCGTCTGGCTGAGAGTGAAGTCGATCGCCTGGATTGGAAAATTATGTCGGCTGCTTTAATAGACATGGAGCGTGGTTTTGAACTCTTTCATGATTACCGACATGTCCGAAAAGTGACCATATTTGGCTCGGCTCGCCTGTCACCAGAAAGCCCAGAATATCACATGGCTGTTGACTTTGCTCGCTATGTTACTCAACTAGGATTCATGGTCATGACCGGTGGTGGTGGTGGGATTATGCAAGCCGGTCATGAAGGTGCTGGACGAGAAAATTCTTTTGGTCTAAATATTCAACTACCCTTTGAACAGCAAGCAAACCCAATTATTGAGGGTGATCCGAAGCTGATTCATTTTAAATATTTCTTTACTCGCAAGTTATTTCTTTTAAAAGAAAGTGATGCTGTTGCTTTATTTCCTGGTGGGTTTGGCACTCAAGATGAAGCTTTTGAGTGTATGACTCTAAGTCAAACGGGTAAGTTTGGCCCAGTACCCGTAGTCTTAATTGACCGTCCTGGTGGAGACTACTGGCGCTCTTGGAGTGAATATATTGATAAACAATTGGTGCAAAATGGCTTGGTAAGTCCTGAAGATCCAAGTCTATATACAGTAACAGATGATTTGGTGGTGGCTTGTAATGCGATTACCCGTTTTTACCAGGTTTATCATTCTAGTCGCTATGTAGGCGATCGCTTGGTAATTCGCCTCAGAACAGACTTATCAGATGCGGAGGTAGAGCAATTAAATGCTAATTTTAGCGACATTCTGGTGACAGGACGAATTGAAAAAAGCCAAGCTTTACCTCAAGAAGGACAAGATGAAACATTGGAACTACCCCGCTTAGTTCTTTACTTCAATCAAAGAGATTTGGGGCGTCTTTATCAAATGATTGCTGTTATTAATAGTATGGGTGCGCCTTCATTAGAAGATAGAGCGCACCCAGAATTGAAATGACCAGATGGACTTCGCAGCAGTTATTAGGAGAAAAGATTAAGGGGACTTTTCCCCTTAACCTGAAATAGTGCAAAAACGACTTTTCCAAAAAGCCTACTTAACAAGAATACACGGTAGCGAATATTTTTGTCAATACATCATTTACGAGTACAGGTGCAATGGTGGGAGGATGTCAATCTCCTGTTTTATATTTAAATCCAGCTTTTTCAGCTATCATGCTTAAAAGTTTTGATGTGGCACGAGTTGGTTCATATACACTTGTTTCCCACTCGCTGACGGTTTGTTGGCGAACACCTAACTCTTCGGCAAATTCTTTTTGGGAAAGTCCCATTTTAAGGCGTAGTGCTTTGATGGTTTCGTTGTTCCAGTTGATAGTATTGGTTGCAGTTTGCACTTTGTAGCTATCAGTTGGTTTGCGGCGAAAAGTGACGGTTTGTGTTTCTAGGTTAGGTTCTACTACATACCCCGCCTTCATCCACGCTGAAGCTTGGGGTGAACCTGTGCTGCGATTTCCCCACCATCGGCGTTCTTTTCTAGCTGAGTTGGGTAGAGTGTGATTAATTAATTTTTCAATTTCTGTAAAAGAAATAGTGATTTCAGGGCAATCACTTCTTTGGAGATATTCTAAAAGTGGCTGATATTTACTTCCTCCTTTCACGCTTACTCCATCTCCCAATAGATATTACTATGTACAATTTCTTAAAACTATCAAAAATATAGGAATCCGGTTTGATTTATGAACTTACATACGGTTCGGTTCAGGATTTTGTCATGTAGAGACCGTAATTTTACGGCCTTTACACAAGGTTTTGGTCTTATCCGAACTCTTGCAAATAAAAAATTAATTTGCTTATTTCTAAGAATTTACGAGTGATTCAGCACCCAATTTACAAGCGTGCGAACACCGAAGCCAGTTGCACCAGACCCGTTATAACCGTTTTCTTTGTCAGCCCAAACAGTTCCAGCTATATCCAGATGCGCCCAAGCTACAGTATCTTTGACGAATTGTTTTAAAAATAAGGCAGCAGTAATAGAACCAGCCGGACGAGGACCTGTGTTTTTCATGTCCGCAATACCAGATTTTAGTCCTTCAAAATATTTTTCTTCCATTGGAAGCCGCCAAATTTTCTCGCCTGCGCCCTGAGCGGCTGTTTCCAACTCTTGGGCTAAAGTATCATCAGGTGTAAACAAACCAGCAATCTCATCACCAAGGGCAATTACACAAGCACCAGTGAGGGTCGCTAAATCAACGATCGCATCAACTCCAAGTTGATCAGCAAATACCAAAGCATCAGCTAAAGTTAACCGTCCTTCAGCATCGGTGTTATTTACTTCAATTGTTTTACCGTTAGATGCTTTGAGAATATCACCAGGGTGCATCGCATGACCACTAATCATGTTCTCAGTGACGGCGGAGATAAAGTGAACCTCCACATCTGGCTTGAGTTGACCAATTGCTTTGGCTGCACCAAAAGTGGCTGCTGCACCGCCCATGTCAATTTTCATGGTTTCGATCCCACTACCTGCGCCTTTGATGTTAAGTCCGCCAGAATCAAAGGTTAAGCCTTTACCAATAATTGCCAATTTGCGTTTGGGTGTAACATTTGGCTTGTAGGTGAGGTGAATAAATTTTGGTGGTAAATCAGAAGCTTTTGCTACTCCCAAAAACGCGCCCATACCCAACTTTTCACAGTCTTCTTGTTCCAGAATTTCTATGTGCATTCCTGTTTCGGAAGCGATCGCCGTTGCGGTTTCTGCCATTGTAATTGGTGTGACTTCGTTCGCAGGAGCCGCTACTAGTTGCCTAGCCAAAATTACTCCAGAACTAATTTGATTCGCACGAGCGATCGCAGCCTCTTGTCCACTCATATTCAGTAATTCTACGGTTTCTATTTGTGGCTCTTTATCCTCTGGCTCTGACTTAAAGCGATTATCTTGATACAGTGCCAACTCCACACCTTCAGCCAAGGCTTGGGCTGTTTGGGCAGGATCGTTATTCCAAACAGGCAAACTAATCCCTAGAGTTTTAATTTTTTGCTTTTTGGCTTGGCGAGCAACCACAGCCGCAGCACGACGCAGAGTATCCAATTTGACTGCATCTAGTTTTCCCAAACCCACCAAGATAATTTTACGAACTGGGCTACCACTAGCTAATCTTGTGACAGCAGTACTACCGATTTTCCCCTTAAATTCTTCTTCTGCAATTAGTTCTTTTATATACCCAGCAAATTTCTGATCTAAAGTCTCCAGTTCGCCAGTTAACTCTGTAGCATCTTCAAATAATCCTACTGCCAAACCATCTCCAGTCCACTCTAAAAGCGAGGTACTACTAAGTATAATTTCCATTTGTTTGTTGTGTGTAAAAGTTCTTGTACCAGTATTGCGTAAAATTTGTGTTTTATGGATTGTTGATAAATCAATTCCATTTTCTAAAATCCAAAATCCAAAATCGATTGACCATTTGCTTGTGTTTGTTTGAGAATGCTAGGAATAGCTTCTATGATTCGTTTGATGATTTGTTCTGAGGTTTCTTCTGCTGTAATGGTAATTCGCAGATCGGCTTGGTTATAGAGTGCTTGTCTTTGTTCGAGGAGCGATCGCAGTTTTCCTTGAGGATCAGTATCTTGCAGTAATGGTCTAGTGGTATCTTCTGCTAAACGTTTATATAGTATTTCCACTGGTACATCTAGCCAGATAATTATGCCGTGATGCAGGTAACTCCAGTTATCTCGTCGCAGTATTATTCCCCCACCTGTAGCAATGACTAGCTTGGTAAAAGCACATACTTGTGCCAATACCTGACTTTCTAACTGACGAAATGCTGCTTCTCCTTCTTCAGCAAAAAGTTGATTGATGGTTTTTCCTGCTGCTTTTTCTAGTAAATTATCAGTATCTACAAAGCCGTATCTTAATTCACGAGCTAACATTCGCCCTAGTGTGGTTTTACCAGCACCCATCATACCTATTAAGTACAAGTTGATTCCTTGTAATCGCTCATTCACCTGTCGCTGCACTCCAGTTCTAGCAATTTTGGATTTTAGATTTTAGTAGATTTTAGACAAATCACCTATTCTTACTTTGCGATGTATCCGACGGTTTGATTGAAGCGCAGCATTTCGAGACTGCGATCGCCATAAACACCTTCTATTTGTTGTTGGCAACACTCAATGGCAAAATCGTTTAAATCTTCTGAGTTAATGCTATACATATCTTCAAATACGTCTGGTTCTACTCGACAAAAACGTGGGCGATCAGAGTAAATGCGGCATTCACGACTATCATGGTCGTAGTTAATACACCATCCATCTTCACCTACCATACTTAAATAAAGTTCTAGTTCGTCTGGATTTAAATATTCGTGTAAGTCTGGACGGTATTTAGGATCGAGATGACAGCAGGCTCCACATTGTTTTATACATTGCCAGATTGTCATTTTTTTTACCTTTTTCAATTATCAGTTAGACGCGATTAATCGCGTTTGTACAGTTATCAGTTAGCTAGAGACGCGATTATACTCTTACGAGCGTCTACGCGTCCGTTATCAGTTATCAGGTTCTGAAGCTTGCTGGAAGGTGCTGATGACACTTATTTTACTGTGGCTGTTACTGTTTACTAATTTCAGGATTCAGCCATATACATCTTGCTACCTTAGTTTTTTATGTGGTTTCTTATAATTTTGTTAAGTAAATTAAATTTAATAGGCGATCGCCAGATATGATTAATTCCGGGTTTGACCGAAAATAATGGGATACAAGCCCCGTCCTTGAAGTACCGGCTTTGATGTTAAAATACACTTGGATTAACGATCCCCCTCTAGGCTCAAGACGCGTTGAAACAGCTACGGTCAACGACCCAAAGGAAAAACTCAAAATTTAATAACTTGTAGTCGATTAGTCGCGGAAGGGCATTCCGAGACTTAAAACGGGTGTAGAGAGAGTGTAAGACCTGATTTCAGGCTTTTCTCAATGAAACGTCAACCCCATTCGGCGACCAGTTCCCCTACAAAGTGCGTAGGTTACTGGCGTGGCGAAGAATCACTGCACTTATAGGGCAGTGAGGATGTCAAAATAGAGTAATACATTCTTTTTAGTTTTTTGGGAGCAACTAATGTTTGAGGCTATAGCCAATATCAATTGGGAAGTAATTTTTCAGCTATTATTCGTAGCACTGATCATGCTAGCTGGGCCAGCAGTAATTTTTGTACTAGCTTTTCGCGGTGGCGACCTCTAATAGACCTCTTGCAAAAATAATTCATGGTATGATAGAAAGTTTTTAAAATTTGCGTTCCATTTCAATCAGAAATACCAATAAAGTAATAAAAGTTCTCTGTATAGATTTTGATGTGCATTTTGAAGAAAACTTTTAATCATACCACAAAATAATTTTGCAAGAGGTCTAATATAAAATTCAATTAATTTTAATTTCCTTTGCTCTAGCCCGCATTTAGCGGGCTTTGCTTTTTCTTTATTGGTGGTTATTTGTCATTTCTTTGTTCTGTTTGTTTGAGATAATAAGTTAGCTTTTCGCATCATTTGAGTGAGTCGGTCAATTAATCGTACTTCTTGCTTACTGTCTTCTAGCATTTTTGCTATGGTAATAGCCCTTTCATAAAAATTACGGGCGGTTGGGAAATTACCTATTTGCTCGTATAACTTAGCATAAGACTCAAAAGATTTTAATTCTTCTTGTCGATTTTGTAATTCTTGAGCTAGTGTTAATCGTTGCTGTAACAAATCAAAGGCACGTTCATAGCGTCCCACAGAACTGTGAGCAATTACTAAACCATCAATTGCTCGTAATTCGTTTACGCGATCGCCACTGTATTTTGCAATCCGCAATGCTGATCCGTAAATCCCAATTGTACCTTGATAATCTCCTGCTGCTAGGTAGGTCTCACCTAAATTATTCAGAGTATTAGCCTCACCAATGGAATCACGAACCTGACGTCGGAAACTTAGAGCATTCTCATAAAGTTTGATGGCTTTATTGTAATTTCCTAACCTCGCATTTGCTAGCCCCAAATTACTCAAAGATAATCCTTGACCTTCAAGATTTTTTACATGGCGAGCAATTTCCAGAGCTTCTGTAAGAGTTTGCAAACTAGCAGTGGGTTCGCCTTGTTGCAACAATAGTGTACCTATATTATTCAAGGCGAAGATTTGACTTTGAAAGTCATGGGTATCACGAGCGATCGCTAGGCGTCGGCGTATAGCGTCTTCTGCTTCTTTGTAACGACCCAACTGGACATAACCTCTACCAAGGTAATCGTAAATTAAACCCTGGGCATTGAGATCACCAATCGAATGATAAATTGAGAGTGCTTGTAACCAAGACTCGATTGCTTTGTCAGATCTCCCAGAAGCTTGTTGCTGCTGACCAATTCGCAGTAAAGTATCTGCTTGGTCAGTTGATTGTTGGACTACAGATTTATCTGTCTGACCATGGAGTTGTTCAGTAATATCCACAGCATTAGTCACTATGGGATGAGATATAAAACTAGCAACTAAAAAGAGCAAAGGGAAAGGGAGACAAGAAAAATAAGAAAAAGGTATCAAATACCATTCTTTCATAAAATTTGACCGTAAAATTGCGGCTTCAAGAATAATTTAATTACTTTTGATTATTTGTTACTAATAAATACACATATTTTAGTGGTTTCTACGCAATAGCTGGTGGCAGTAAATTTTCACCCAAGTAGATAGCACGAATATCTGTTGGTAACTTATCCTCTAGCATACGATAACCTTCTTGGAGAAAATTGGCTACTTCGCTAGGAGCGATCGCTTCTCCTTCAGCTTGTAGATAGGCAGCAATTCTTGTTTCGCTCCAATGGAAGGTTTGAGCCATCAGAACCATCAAGCGTAATACTGGTGCCATTTGATCTAATGATTGTTCTAAATAACACCATAACGGTACAGAAGTCGCTTTGAGAGAATAATGAATTGCTTCAGTTGGAGGAAGTTCAATCTCGTTGATGCAGTAAGCAGTCTGATCAATGAGCCAATTTTGTAAGCTCAGACTTTCTCTACCAGGTTGAGTGCTACCGAGATTAAATCCACCCAATTCATAGTAGATATGTCGCCAAGTTAGAGCAAATAAATAATCTGCTTGCACAGGCGATCGCGCCGAATGACGAATCACTGTATAAACTATGGGGCTATAACGGCAAAAAATAGCTGTAAAGTATCTTCCCGACTCTGGATGTTGCTGGAACAACCTGACGAGTTCTGGATCAGTGTGATGGAACAGTGACTTCACTAGGGGATGATTAGCTTCAGGAAAATGAGGTATTTGCACAGTCCGAATCAGCTTATGTTGTTAGAATTAACTTAGCAATAGCAATCTATAGTAATTAATCGCATAGTCTGTTGGTGTAAGCCTGTTTTTGAGCTAACACCAAGGCAGATTAGCACTTGGTACACTAGAAATAAAGACTTTATTTAAGTCATAATTTACAAAACAAAAGCGACTCCCTTATATATAATTCCCGATTCTGTTCATGTTTATAGCAAGTGTGACACCATTCTTGGTTAATACATATACTTTTGGCTCTTTTTTGCCTTCCATACCACTAGATAGCCTTTTCTCTACTCAAGGCATAATGGTGATGCTACTAGCAGCCTATGCCGGCGCCATGTGGATGTTTCTTACCAGTGCGCCAAAGGTATATACGGTTATGGTGTCGGATCTCGAAATTGCACGACAGTTGTATGAAGGACTCCTAGATTTACCAGCAGCAGAAGTACCGCTACACTACTACTACAATTATGAGCAAACTATAGGCGCAACAGGAGTTGATCCGCTTTACTTAGGAAGCAGTCCTTCCTTTGCTAACAAAATGTCGAATGGAAGTGAAGGACTTTGGTATCAACTTAAGAAAAACGTTCAGTTGCATGTAATTACGGGAGCTAGTTTAGGTACCAAAAATCAACAACGCCACGTTTGCTTTGACCACGAATGTATGGAAATGATTTTAATGCGGGTAGAGGTGCGGGGGTTGAAATTCAAAATTCGCAGCAGAAAACCCTTGAACTTTTTGGTTAAAGATTACGAAGGGCGAGTTATTGAGATGGCTGAAGTTGCAAATTGAAGAATTTGAACTAAATAAAATACACAACCTCACCCCCATTCCCTCTTCTTGCTAAGGAAAAGGGATAAGTAGTCGGGGTGAGCTAAATATATATAAACTAATCTGACTTTTGACATATCAATTTACACCTACATTCATAGCAGCCAAAAAGGCTTTTTGGCTAACATCTTTGTAAATTGTATCTAAATATTTCATAGCTAGATCAGCCGCAGTTAAGCTTGCAAGATTTTCCTCTTCTTTAGCAAGAGGAATTGCTCCTAAAACATCTAAAACTGTTTCACTAGTTGATGGCGCGATTACAACTAAAGAAGATTCTAAAGGCTCATGATATTGCCAAAAAGATTCTATATTTAAAGAATATTGAGTTTGTGAAACCAACTCTTTATCGTCTAGAGTTTTATCTGTTGGGACTTCAATATTCGCACTACGTAACTGACGTAAGTTGCTAATAATTTGCTCTTTTGTGCGTCCCCGCAATAGAAAGAGTACAAAAGGATCTTCGCTAAAGCGATCGCCTAACTGATAGTAAACTGCTGCAATATGTTTACAGGGATTTGCTTTATCAGGACAAGAACATCTACTGTGGACATCAGATAGAGTAAAAGGAAATAGCGAAATCCCATTAGCACTAAAAACTTCTTCTATATTTTGTGGCATTTCTCCTGCCAAAAGTTTAGCCGCAAAAATTGCTTTTTGAGACATTGTTTCTACTACATAACCCCACTCTTCATCACTAAAAGAGTCAAGAGAAAGAGAAACTATATAAGGTTCTGTTTCACTACCTTGAACCTTCGCTAACACCTTTGCACTCTCAAACTCAATACTAAGCACATTTCCTTGACGTGCATAGTTTCTACCACGTTCTAAACGCTTCTTAAAGCGATAGGAATCTAATAATTCTAGCCACCGTTGTGACCACCATTCTCGACTTGCTTGTAATGTGTAATTTGTCATTGGGGATTGGGGATTGGGGAAGGTGGGGTCCCCTCTGGGGATAAGGGGAAGGTAGGGGTCTCCTGGAGGGGATAAGGGGTAATGGGGATTGGGGATTGGGGATTGGGGATCGGGGATGAATCAGTTAACAGTTTAATTTGATAACTGATCACTGAATAACTGATAACTGATTAGTTGTCCTCCTTGTCTGCGATCCCTGATCCCTGTTACTCTGAATCTTCTTCCATCACTGCACTACGATCTAATAAAAGTAAATTACGGAGTTGGTTTGTATCGAGTTCAGTTAACCACTCTTCACCTGCACCCACAACTTGTTCAGCTAGTTGCTTTTTGCTTTCAATCATGTCATGGATTTTCTCTTCTAAAGTGCCAGTACAAACAAATTTATGTACTTGGACATTGCGGGTTTGACCAATACGAAAAACTCGGTCTGTGGCTTGATTTTCTACTGCGGGGTTCCACCAACGATCAAAGTGGAAGACGTGATTTGCACGAGTTAAATTTAGTCCTACACCCCCAGCTTTGAGTGACAAAATCATTATTGGTGGTCCTTGAGGATCATGTTGGAAACGGTCAATCATTTCTTCACGTTGTTTTTTGCTAGTACTACCATACAAAAAGAAAATTTCTCGTCCTAGCTGTTGTTCTAAATAGGGTTTGAGTAGTTTACCCCACTCAGCAAATTGGGTAAAAATTAAAGCGCGATCGCCTTCCGATAAAACCTCTTCTAACATTTCCTGCAATCGTAGTAATTTACCAGATAACTGCGGTTCTGAGAGAGTAGTTTTTTTCAAATACTGGGCGGGATGATTGCAGACTTGTTTGAGTTTAACGAGTAAACCTAAAATCATCCCCCGACGCTGAATTCCCTCGGCTGTTTCAATTTCAGCAAGTGAATCTTCTACTACTTTTTGATACAGTTCTGCTTGTTCCAAACTCAAACCACAAAAAACATTTATTTCCTGCTTTTCTGGCAAGTCTTGAATAATTTCACGGTCACTTTTTAAACGACGCAAAATAAATGGTTGCACTAATGAACGCAATTGATTCAATGAAGAAGTATCTCCATATTTTTCAATTGGCATAGCAAAGCGTCGTTGAAAGAATTGTTTATTTCCTAAATATCCTGGATTAAGAAAATCCAAAATAGACCAGAGTTCTTGGAGCCTATTTTCTACAGGTGTCCCCGTTAAAGCAATCTTATAATCTGCTTCTAATTGGCGCACTGATTGAGATTGTTTTGCCTCTGCATTTTTAATATTTTGGGCTTCATCTAAAACAATTCCCTGCCATGAAACAGTTTGTAATGACTTGATATCTCGGTGAATGAGCGCATAACTGGTAATTACCAAATTATGCTTGTTTGCTATTTCTCCAAATGTCTTACCTTTGGGACGCTTATCACCGTGATATTGCCAAACGTTCAGCGTCGGGGCAAATTTTTTAACTTCTCTTTCCCAGTTTCCTAAGACTGAAGTTGGGCAAATTAAAAGTGTTGGTTTTTCTAATGCATCTTGTTCTTTTAAATGTAGTAAAAAAGCGATAAATTGGATCGTCTTACCCAATCCCATATCGTCCGCCAGACAAGCACCCAAACCCCAGCGTTCGAGAAATGTCAACCAAGCAACTCCACGCTGTTGATAGGGACGCAACTCTCCTTGAAAATCGGCGGGTGTTGGTAAGGGTTCGACTGCTTTGTTATTTGTCAGGGTAGTAACCAACTCTTGCAATGCGCCTGATGCTTCAAAGCTAACCACGGGCAATTTTTCAATTGTCTGGGTATCTCCCGTACTCAAACGTAAAGCATCTTCCAAGGAAAGGGCCATTTGGTCTTTACGAGATGCAAAAAAGGCTTGGGCTGTTTTGATATCTTGGGGGCGCAATTCTACCCACTCGCCGTTAATTTCAACTAAGGGACTATTCAACGCCACTAAGGAGTCAAATTCTTTTTTGGAAAGAGTCTGTCCCCCAATTGCCAATTGCCATTGGAAATTTAGTAAACTTTGTAAACCTAAACGTCCCTGTTTTTGATTTGGTGTTTGGGCAGAAATTTTCAAACCCAGACGGTTCGCCCATCCTTCCCGGTTTGCTAAACTCGCAGGTAAAATCACACCTAAACCATTATCTTCAAGCCGTGTCTTCACCGACTTAATAAATTCGTAGGCTTGGATGGGGCTAAGGTTGCAAGATTGGGGATAAGTGGTATCCATGCTGGGTGTGATAATTGGATACAAACGCGATGCTAATCCCAATCCACGTAAAAATGTCTCTTGTGGTTGTTTAATAGTACGACCACGATAAACAAAGTTTTCAACTGAATGCTGCCATATTGTTTCTGCATCCACTAAAAATTCTGGATCATCTGGTGCTTGCAAAAAATACGCTAAAGTCCAATCTGTTTCGTCTGACTCCGGTGGATGCAAAACAAAAGCAGTACGAAACAGATTTTTTCCTGCCATCTGGTATTGTAGCGGCATTGTCCAAGCTTTTAGTGCCGCTTCTAGTCGTTCCAAACCTATAGGTTCAGCGTTGACAGTACCTAGTGTACCTGTTAGAGACTGCAACCACTGTCGTACCGCCGATGGAATAGATGCCATTACTCTTGCTTCCAGCACAGTTT
Source organism: Pelatocladus maniniholoensis HA4357-MV3 (assembly GCA_019359115.1). GTDB lineage: Bacteria > Cyanobacteriota > Cyanobacteriia > Cyanobacteriales > Nostocaceae > Pelatocladus > Pelatocladus maniniholoensis. The sequence continues at coordinate 33,157 of JAHHHW010000097.1, read as the reverse complement.
GGGAAGCAAACATTTCTCTGATTTGAGTATCAATCGTACTATTGAGAAATCCCAGTAGTAATTCTTGTGGTTCTGGTGGGAAATTTACACTTAATGAGGATTGAGAATCATTCTCTATTCCCTCTTGTCCCTGATATGTCCGACAAGCTAATGGCATAAGTTGGGAAAATTTTTCTAGACGGGTTCCATCCAAAGCACTATCTAAAAGTGCTTGCCATTTGGCAATGAAAGAACCATCTATTTGGTGTTCAAGAGTAGGCAAAAATTTACATCGGGAGATTAAATCCAAACTCCAACGGGCTATTTGTGACCAAAATCGTAAATCTCCTCCTAAAAAATCATCCTCAACTTTGGCAACACTCAAAGGTAAAGAAGCCAAAAACTTTACTGCTTCTGTGGGATTGAGACAAAAACCCTCTACTCGCCACGGTTGTAGGTATTGTTCAGATGATTGTTCTGAACCTAATATTGCTGAATGTACAGGATAAATCGCTGTTACTCCCTCGGTTTTGCCTTCTACAAAATTAGTGGGAAAAGCAATAATCGTTTGCGAGGAGATTGGCAAAGTTTCTGTAGTTTTTTTCGCTTGACGCCGCCCTGTTTGCCCTGATGCGATCGCTTGTGTCTCTACAGATTGCGATCTTGAATTTGGAATTTTAATATTACGATAACTTAGCCACTCGCTTAATTCACTTGGTGTGATCGCATAAGGTAATAGTGGTACTTCTGTTAATGTGTTTGGATCAATATTCGTCCCTAGCGATCGCCAAGTCTCTCCCCAGATAAATAAACAGTTACCTTGATTTTGTATTAACCAACTACCGTGTAATATTGCCATTTGCCAACTACTCAAATTTTCCCAACATCAAAGCCTTGAATCTGCTTATTCTCCACTTTTGTGAATTCCTAACTTTTTAAATTTTAAATACATATTATGAATAAGTATTAAATATTTTTTTAAAAATAAAAATAATCTTAATAAAGTTTATGAGCAATGCAGTTACCCCTTTATAAAAATTTAAAAAATCGTATAAAAGTAGAATTAGATTATATGCATCCAGAAGAACAAGAGGAGGTAAGGAAATTACTGAATGTTGTGATTTTAGAAGGAAAAACCTATCCCAAAAACAACCCCTCTCACCATCAGAATTTGCAGCTTATTGGTTAAATCAGGATGCTTTTGTCATCAAAAAAGCAGCGAAATCTGCTACACAGCAAGCCAAAGAAATATGGGGAGTATTTTATCTCAAACCAAACTTTCCAGATCGATGTAGCCATATTTGCAACGCTGGTTCTATTGTACAACCTGACAAGCGGGCATTGGGGATCGGGGAAAGGGGATCGAGAAAAGGGATCGGGGAATAGGGACAAGGCAGATAAGGGAGATAAGGGGAAGAATAATGCCCCATGCCCTTTCCCCGATACTTTTTGTAACGAAATTGTTAATCATGAATTCTATATACTGCTCAAGCCAGTATTAGATCATAAATGTTAGGATTGCCACAGAGAGAGAATAGCGAGCATAGTAAGGAAAAAAAACTGAATGGGAGAATTTGAGAAGTCAATATCCTTCGATGGAAGGGATATTCGACTGAAGGTGGGTTTACTAGCACCCCAGGCTGGTGGATCGGTGTTGATACAATCTGGGGATACGGCAGTTCTAGTTACAGCTACGCGATCAGCAGCCAGAGAAGGCATTGATTTTTTGCCCCTCACGGTAGATTATGAAGAAAGATTATACGCAGCAGGTAGAATCCCTGGAGGATTGTTGCGACGTGAAGGTCGTCCACCAGAGAGAGCAATTCTCACCAGCCGTCTGATTGACCGCCCTTTACGTCCTTTGTTCCCCTCTTGGTTACGGGATGATCTGCAAGTTATTGCGCTGACTCTTTCTATGGATGAGCTAGTACCGCCAGATGTGCTAGCTGTTACTGGTGCTTCTATTGCTACCCTGATGGCAAAAATTCCCTTCAATGGGCCTATGGCAGCCGTGCGCGTCGGTTTGGTGGGTGATGATTTTATCATTAATCCCACTTATGCAGAAATCGAAGCTGGAGACCTGGATTTAATAGTTGCAGGTTCGCCGGATGGTGTAATCATGGTGGAAGCGGGAGCTAATCAGCTACCCGAACGTGATATTCTTGAAGCGATTGAATTTGGTTACGAAGCTGTGCAAGATTTAATTCAAGCGCAGCATGATTTAATTGCAGAATTGGGTTTGGAAATAGTGCATGAAGCACGACCAGAACCAGACCAATCACTGAGTAACTTTATTAGCGATCGCGCTACCGACGAAATTAGAAAAATCCTCTCACAGTTTGATTTCGATAAAACTGACCGAGATACAGCTTTGGATGCGGTCAAAGAATCCGTAGCAACTGCGATCGCGGAACTACCAGAAGAAGATCCAATTCGAGTGGCTGCAACTACTAACGCCAAGGCATTGGATAATACTTTCAAAGACATCACCAAAAAGCTGATGCGCCGTCAGATCATCGAAGATAATGTCCGGGTCGATGGTCGCAAGTTGGATGAAGTTCGTCCTGTTTCCTGTGCAACTGGTTTATTACCCAAGCGAGTCCACGGTTGTGGTTTATTTAATAGGGGGCTAACTCAAGTATTATCTGCTTGTACGCTCGGTACACCAGGAGATGCTCAAAACTTAAACGACGATTTGCAACAAGACCAAGCAAAGCGTTACATGCACCATTACAACTTCCCGCCATTCTCCGTTGGGGAAACCAAACCCATGCGAGCGCCGGGACGTCGAGAAATAGGTCACGGGGCGCTGGCGGAAAGATCTATTTTACCAGTGCTACCACCTAAAGAGGAATTTCCCTACGTAATTCGCGTAGTATCGGAAGTGCTTTCTTCCAATGGTTCTACCTCAATGGGTTCGGTGTGCGGTTCCACCCTGGCTTTAATGGATGCTGGTGTACCAATTCTCAAACCTGTGAGTGGTGCGGCTATGGGTTTGATTAAAGAAGGTGATCAAGTACGAGTCCTGACAGACATTCAAGGAATCGAAGACTTTTTAGGTGACATGGATTTCAAGGTTGCTGGTACGGATACCGGGATTACAGCCTTGCAAATGGATATGAAAATTAGCGGTTTGTCCTTGGATATTATTTCCCAAGCCGTCGATCAAGCAAGAGGCGCACGCTTGCATATTCTGGAGAAAATGCTCCAGACAATTGACCAACCACGCACAGAAATGTCACCCTATGCTCCACGTCTGTTGACGATCAAGATTGATCAAGACATGATTGGTCTGGTGATTGGGCCTGGAGGTAAAACCATCAAAGGCATCACTGAAGAGACTGGTGCTAAAGTTGACATTGAAGATGATGGCACTGTAACTATCTCTGCGGTGGATGAAAGCAAGGCCAGGAGAGCAAAAAGCATAATCCAAGGCATGACGCGGAAGCTGAATGAGGGTGATGTTTACGTAGGCAGAGTGACCCGCATTATACCTATTGGTGCATTTGTGGAGTTTTTGCCAGGTAAAGAAGGCATGATCCACATTTCTCAACTTGCTGACTACCGTGTTGGTAAGGTTGAAGATGAAGTTGCAGTTGGTGATGAAGTAATTGTCAAAGTACGTGAAATTGACAATAAGGGTAGAATCAATCTTACTCGTTTAGGTATTCATCCTGAGCAAGCGGCAGCAGCACGCGAACAAGCAACATCGAATAAATAAAATAGGAGGTCTGGTAGTGAGCGCTCTACAAAAGGATTAAAGTCCTGACTACAAAGTATAATTGCAGAAGCGATCGCAAACTAAAGAAGTAAGCCCGCAAGTCAACTGCGGGCTAATAGTCTAAGTCTACTTTTAGCAGACTGTAGTAAACGATTATCTAATAAACTGATAACTGAATTACTTACCAGTCACTTTTACAACTGCTGACATTCCAGGAGTAATGCGCGATTCATAACCTTTAATACTCGCCGGATCAAACATAATCTTGACAGGAATTCTACGTACATCCTTGGTATTAGTATTATTGTTTGGCGGAATCAAAGCAATGCTATCTACTTTACCCGCAAAGTTACGACTTGGAAAAGCGGCAATTTTAATGTCTACTCTTTGTCCTTGTTGTATCTTTTCTAACTGGCTTTCTTGAAAGTTACCAATAATCCAAGGATCTGGTTGCACGACAGTGAAAAGAGTTTGACCAGGTTCTACTCGTTGTCCGATTTGGATATTTTTGTTACCAATTTTTCCAGGAACAAGGGCATTAATATTGGTGTAGGATAATTGTAATTCAGCTTTTTTGACTTCTGCCTCTTTTTGAGCGATCGCAGCCAATGCAGTTTTATATTGTTGTTCGTTGATATCTCTTTGTTGAGCTGCTTGTGCTTGGAGGAAATTCTGTCTAGCTTGAGTATTGTTATCTGCTGGTAATAGTCGCGGTACTGAAGCCGAAACAGGGACATTTTTAAATTTTTTCTGTGCTAAAGCTGCTTGCTGTTTGGCTAACTCTAAAGATGCTTTCGCTTGGGTGAGAGATACTTGATAATCTTGAGGATCAAGTTTTACTAACAGTGTTCCCGGAGTTACCACTTGATTCTCGTTGACTGGAATCTGGTTGACTATTCCTGAGACACGAGCAGTCACAGGATAAATGTCTGCGGTAATATAGGCGTTATCTGTTTGCGGAAAACTTTGGCTATACTGCCATTGGCGATAAGCGTAAATTCCGGATGCGATCGCTCCTGCACCTAAAAGTACTCCAATTACCACAACAGGCAGCAGACGACTTTGAGATAGAGGTACTCTGTTTTTGATATTACTATTTGATGCAGCAGGAGTGATAGCTGTAACCTCTTGCTCTGCAACTGGAGTTTTTTGTTCCTCTACTCCTGTAACTTGTTGTGCGTGTTGTTGTAAAGAATCTACCCGTTCCATCAGCCACCCTCTTTTAAGTAATATTTCAAGATTTCTTATTAACAATTGACAACAAATATATAAGTGCTTTAATACACTAAGTGCGAGGAGTAATATTGATATTATTATATGCTTTTACCTTGTTTTTTTACTTTGAATATTTATTTATAATTTTGCTTAATTAACCACTTATACCAACTTAAATTAAGTGTATTTTGTATATCTTTAGACAGCTTGATCATAAATACTTTTAAATTTAAGGACTAAAGTCCTGACTACAAACTTGAGCGATCGCAATTTTTCAGAATGATATATATATTTGTGAGATGAACTAGCTGGATCATCCCACAATAAAAACTACTATATTGTTGCTTCTGGCAAAATTAACATCGCGTCACCAAACGAATAAAAACGATATCGAGATGCTATGGCTTCTTGATAAATATTTAGTAATCTCTGTCTACCAATTAAAGCACTTACCAACATTAGTAAACTTGAACGTGGTAAATGAAAGTTAGTAATCATACCTTCCACTACCCGCCATTTATAACCAGGATAAATAAACAAATTAGTCTTACCACAAAACGGTTGCAATTCATCTTTAGTTGCAGATCCTTCCAAAGCACGGACTACCGTCGTACCCACAGCAATAATGCGGCCACCAGCAGCCTTCGTAGCACGAATTTGTTCTACAGTATTTTGAGGTACTTCTATCCATTCTTCATGCATTGTATGGGTAGTGAGGTTCTCCACTTCTACTGGACGAAATGTTCCTACACCTACGTGCAATGTTACAAAAGCTTGATTAATATTTTGTTCGCGTAACTTTTGTAATAATTCTGGAGTAAAGTGCAATCCTGCTGTGGGAGCAGCAACCGCTCCTGGATTTTGAGCATATACTGTTTGATACTGTTCACTTTGGGCTTCGGTTGTTGTGATGTATGGTGGTAGGGGTATTTCACCAAATACATCCAGCAATTGTAGCAAAGAAACTTCTTCTGGCAGTTCAAATTGTAGCAAACGCCCTCCAGTCGCGGTGTCGGTTGCTATGACAGTCGCAGTTAGTGAATGATAGGGAAGTGGAGTGGTGGGATGATCCCCATCAGTGTTAACCTTCGCTGTAAAAACAATTTGCGAACCGCGTTTAAAACGTTTTCCCGGCTTGACCAAGGCTAACCAACGGTTATGCTGTCTTTCCTCTAGCAGTAATACTTCTACCTCTGCTCCTGTTAATTTCTTACCATATAACCGGGCTGGAAGAACTCGTGTATTATTCATCACGAGTAAATCCCCCGGACGTAGGATTTCTGGTAAATTTCGGAAGATCCGGTGTTGGGGTATAGTATCTATACCTACATTCAGAGAATTTACAACTAACAGTCTAGAACTATCTCTGGGAACTACTGGGTTTTGAGCAATTAGTTCGGTTGGTAATTCATAATCGTACCCAGCTAATGAGAGATCTAGTTCGGAATTTTCTGGTGTTTGTTCAGATCTTAAATGAGAATTTGTTTTTGTGAGTTGTTCCTGCATTTAGATTTTAGACTTTCTTAAACAAGCTGGTTGAAAATAGTAGGTTCTAAAAGAACTCTAAAGTATTGCCGACAAAATAGAATCTTCGACTTTAAGATAGATAGCATTAAGTACCACTGAAGCAACTATATGAAAATTGGGTAAACCTCCCTATCTAAAAACGGGGACTTTTACCCTAGCAGGTTGTGACTCGCTCTACCAATAATAGAAATGTAGGATTGGCTTTGATCCCAAGCACCAAGATGGAATACTTGTATTATCTGGCAAATGCCAGTCTCACTCTGAGGGTTGTTCAATACTTGCACGCTAAACCCCAAATACCTGTTTCCTTCATCACCGTAATTCATCAAATTGATGGTTGGGTGGTTAGAGTCAAACTTAGAAAACAGGTATCAGCCCAAGAAGATGGTGACATTCGAGCTTTTTTGAATGAATTAGGAATTAGCTACGAGCCGCCAATGCGAGTACAAATGGCACTTTGGAGTTTAGAGGCAGGTCAGTGTCCTGTTGATGTTATGCGTCGTTATCAAGTTGCTATTGTTTCTCATGGTAGCCCAGAAAAAGAGGAAATTGAGGCATTTAGACAACAATTTGTTAGAGGATTAGGTTATTGTCCAGAAACTTTGGCATAACCAAATCAGTGAACAGTTATCAGTTATCAGCTTTAAAAATTATAGGTCAGCCTTGAAATATAATTAGAGCAAAAAAACAAAGATGTATGGGGTAATTGGTAATTGCTAATGGTAATTGTTGATAATTTTTTGTTTTGAACAACAAAAAAACTCACAGTAGCCACTACCCAAAATCATCGGCAACATCAAAAGCCGCAGGAATGTATTCTTGCAATGTTAATTTATACCCTGCTATATACGAGCTAATTAGGTTTTTTTCTTGAAATTTATCCTTAGTAAATTTTGTTGATATTTGACGATAACTAACAATAGCAACGTCAAATCGACAAGGGTAATCTGCTTGATCAGGGTGTGCTACTAAAAACATCTGTGCTGTACGCCAAAGTTTGACTTGCTTGGATGAGGCGATCGCACTTCTTCCCCCCGCATCCCAATTCTTAGGACTGCGGGTTTTTACTTCGACAAACGCCAGTGTAGGAGAGGCCGTGAGGGGAAGAACAGGAGACAAAAAACAGGGAGGAGACAAAGAATAAATATTACCACCTTGTCTGTCTTGTTTTGCATGTCCCCCATGCCCCAATGGTCCTGCGTCATCTTCGACATACTGTGCAACAATATCGATTTCTCCCCAACGACAACGCCAGCGACGATCAAGGATTACCCAACCTTGAGATTGTAAGCAATGTGCTACTAGGTCTTCTCCTGCGTTGCCGATATCGAGATAATGGTAAGGAGAATGGTTCGTCATTGGTTAAAAGTTACAATGAGTTCTAAGTTGAGCGATCGCATTACAATAAGCATACTAAGTGTGTTGTTTTTGGCTGTGATGGCTATCACAGTTGCTCTAGCTTTCCCCGAAAGTGCTGTGGCAATTAACTACAACAACCGAACTTTAGAAGCAGCTGATTTTTCCAAGCAGGACTTAACAGATTCCAGCTTTGACCATGCTAATCTTCGCAATAGCAACTTCAGTGATTCCAATTTACGTGGTGTCAGATTCTTTTCGGCAAATTTAACCTCAGTAGATTTCACCGATTCTGATCTCAGTTATACCGACTTAGAATCAGCACGAATGACTAAAGCCAATTTGACGAATGCAGTCCTAGAAGGCGCATTTATTACTGGCACTATGTTTAATGGAGCAATAATTGATGGTGCAGATTTTACTGATACTTACATCCGTGAGGACATGCTTAAGAAATTATGTGAAGTAGCTAAAGGCACTAATCCAGTCACAGGGCGGAATACCCGCGATACTTTGGCTTGTCCTTAATTGTTGGTAACTTGGTGTCTTAAGGTCTTTGTGTTTTAACCACAAAGACACTAAGACACCAAAGGAATTCTTGTGGGACAGGCGGCTTAAGGAATTAACTTTAAACTCGTCGTAGTGGCGATGATAAATTTTTAGATTGTTAAGATTGTCTGTATTTTTGGTAATTTTGATACATCTATAGTTTGCAGTTTTTCCTCAAATATCTTTCTCTAGTATGGTTAAGCTTGCTTAGTAAATTTGTAAATTGAATAAAAATAAAATGAAAAACTATTAAGCAATTATACTCATTTATTTGTAGTGAGGACTTTAATCCTCACTACGGAATTTAAAATCATATGGCAGTTGCGTAAGTCTTGACTATTTTGAGCTTTAATCATCCATCAAATGAATGCAAATTAGTGTTTCCCCTTTACCTTTTACCGATTTACTTAAAAAGCATATGCTTACTCAATTGTTGCAAATTATTTAGTTACCAATTTTCAGGTAAAGTTTATTTTCAATCGATGCAATAAGAATGAAAGTACTGCTAGTCTGTTTATGTAAGAAAAGACTAGTTTAAAGTTGCTTAGAGGTAGATTTTGTTCTTAACAAGTTTTAATAATTGCCGTAGTAAAATAACTTAAAAGAGATTGATCAATTATTAAGATTAACTAAAAAAATTATACTTATTGGTTTTCTAATTATTATGTTGAACTTCTTGAAGCGAATTGGTAGTCGGAATATGAAACATTACTCTGATGCATGGATTGAAGAATGGTGCAAGGATAATGGCTGGACAGATTTATTTATTGAGCGCTGTAATAGTTACTGGGCTTTTCCTCCTGGCGCAGTAATGCCAGAACCAATTCCCATGCAAGTTCTTAGAATTATTAAAGCTGAAAAAGGATTAACCTGTGAAGAACGTTTTTGGTCGTTTACAGCAGTAATTGCAACTATGATTGCGGCTTTTGTGACCTATTGGCTGAGATGTCCGATACCATTGGTTGCAGCTTTCGCTTTTAATGCGGTGACGGTGGCTCAACTTGAGGTTGAGGATGCTTATTAAAGCAAGAGAAAAGTTAAGGCGTAAAGGGAAAAGAAAAGATTTATTTTTGATTTTATGGTTAGAAAAGGTGCTGCGATCGCAGCACCTTTTGTAGTTCTAAATTGCAGCAGAATAAGCTTCATCAACTTTGATAGTCGTACCTGTGATAAACTTGGCATCTTCAGAAATCAGAAAAGCAACTATTTTCGCAAATTCAGCATAGGTAGCAGGACGACCCAACATTAGGTCTGTCGGCAGATTCCAGCCTTCAAATTCTTCCATTCTATCTCCCACAAAGTAAGGCGCAACAGAAATCATACGAATTTTATTGGCTTTGTAACACTTGGCATAAAGTTTTGTAAATCCTTCCATTGCAGTGCGGAGTGTACCGCTAAAGGGTGTTCCCAAATCTGGTTCATGGGAGTCAGATGCGGAAATATTGACAATCACCCCACCTCCTTGTTTTTGCATCGGTTCTGTAACCAGCCTTGCTATGCGAACAACGCTCAAAAATAGCATTTCAAAATTTTCTAGCCACATTTCATCGGAAATTGATAGTAAATCTGGGCGGGGTGGATCTCCAAAACTATTCACTACTGCATCAATGCGACCAAAATTAGCCAACGTCGTATGTACCAAGTGCTGTAAATCTTGGGAATTTGCAATCGAACCTTGGGTTGCTATACCTCCCAACTCTTCAGCCAACTGGAACACACTCTTGCTTCGAGCTATGAGTGAAACTTTGTAACCCTGTGCTGCTAATTCTCGCGCACAACCTCCTCCGATACCGCGACTTGCAGCAGTAACAATCACAACTTTCTGCTGATGCATCGTTTCTATTCTCCCAATGAAATTACTGAAAAAGATTCATCGTCAAATCGAGATAGACAAATCGCCTGATAGTTATGACTCTGGAATGATCGCAAAGTATTAAATGAGACTTTTATTAAGGGTTTGTAATCAGCATTTTAGTGGTTAAAAATCAGGACTCAAGTCCTTACTACGAACTTTCTGAGCTAACGTAGAGGTTTTGGCAGAATTAATTGTATTGGTTTTGATGTTTGAATTGGTTCTACACCAGTTTTTGGCTGAGTTACGTGCGGTTGACTAATAAATGCATTTGGTTTAGTAACTGACAACTGGTTTTGGGCTTTGTCTCGTGCTTGGATAGCTTGCTGATAGTCTGGTTTAATTTTTATTGCTTGATTGTAAGAAGCGATCGCTTCTTGATAACGTTGTAAATTAAACAAGGCATTTCCTCTAGAAAACCAAGTTTCGTAGTGTTTTGGGTTGTAACGGGCGGCGCGATCATATGAGGCGATCGCTTCTTCATATTTTTGTAAAAGATATAGCGAATTGCCCCGATTATACCAAAGTTGATCATCGTTTCGTTTCAATTTTGCTGCTTGCTCGTAAGCTGCTAAAGCTTCGTTGTATTTTTGCATTTGATGTAGCGACCAACCCTTGTTATACCATGCTTGGAAATTATTAGGGTTTAATTCAATAAATCTATTAAATGATTCAACTGCTTCTGGATAGCGCTGTAAACTCATCATAATATTACCTCTTGCTAACCACGCTGGGTAATAATTTGGATTAGTTTGTACGGCTTGATCATAGGCTGTCAATGCATCTTGAGAACGTTGCAAATTCACAAGAGAATTGCCGCGATTATACCAAGCTTCTGCATAACTTGGTTTGATTTCAAGAGTTTTATCGTATGCTTTTATTGCTTCTTCGTAACGTTTTAAATTTTGTAGAGTTTGAGCTTTATTGTACCAAGCTTCATAATCATCTTTTTGCAAATTAATTGCTTGTTCATAAGCCGATATTGCTTCATCGTATCGCTTTAAACTGTTTAAAGCTTCTCCTTTTGCATTCCAAACTTGGGGAGAATTATTTTCTAGTTGCAAGGCTTTATCAAAAGAGGCGATCGCTTCTTGATATCGACGCAAATCTTTTAATACAAAACCTCTACCTATCCAAGCTTCTAAATAATCCGGTTCAATTTGAATTGCTTTATCATAAGCTGTGAGGGCTGCTTTGTATTCTCTTAACTTACTCAGCGCACTAGCTTGTCCATTCCAAGCTTCAACATATTCTGGTCGAATTTTTACTGCTTTTTCATATACTGACAAAGCGTCTTGATAGCGTTGTAATTCATAAAGTGTATTAGCTTTTTTATATAATTCGCTAGCGTTGACAGAATTAATACTATTAATAATATATAAAGATGCTACTGTTCCCACTCCTAAAATTACCATTCCAGCTAAGATCTTTTTGATAATATTTTTTTTGGGTTTTTTATTTGTAATTGATGGTTGATTGTGATCAGGAATATTTAATGCTACTGTTTGCCAGTTGGGATTATGCAAATCTTTTAACGCTTGTAAAGCTAAAGTTGCTGATGAATGACGTTGACGAAAATCATAACGCACCATTTTATCTAAAAACTGAGCAAATTCCTGGCTGACTTCAGTATGATTTTGCCAAATAATTTCATTAGTTTCTGCGTCTTTTTCAAGTTCTTCAGGATATAAGCCAGTGAGTGCTTGAATCCCAAGAATACCGACAGCATATATATCGCTACTATATTTTGGGCTACCTTGGGCTTGTTCCCCAGGAATATAGCCAGGAGTACCAATCGCAACGGTAAATTTAGTTTTGCTACTAGGATTAATTACCTGAGTCGTAATTTGTTTGACTGCTCCAAAATCGATTAAAAATAACTTGCCATCTGGTTCTCTTCTTAGTAAATTATGGGGGTTGACGTCACGATGGATAACTTTTTGTTGATGGACAAAATCTAATATTTGCAAAATCTCTTGCAAAAGAGAAATAACTTGAGATTGACTGAGGGGCTTTCCTGGTATGATTTCTTTGCTCAGATTATGACCTTCAATAAATTCTTGTACCAGATAAAATTCTTCGTTTTCTTCAAAGTATGCCAAAAGTTGGGGAATCTGATGGTGTGTACCTAATTTATGCAAAACCTGGGCTTCTGTATCAAATAGACGTCTAGCTGTTTGCAGACTTTCTGGATCTGTGACTTGGGGTTTAAGTTTCTTGACAACACATTTAGGATTACCAGGTAATTGAGTATCATAAGCGACAAAAGTTTCACCAAAGCCTCCTCCGCCCAAATGACTGATAATTTGGTATCTTCCAACAAGTATGTTTCCCAGCATTTGGTTTACCTAGTTGAATACGCTACGACCTGATTTTGATCTTGCCACACTTTTCTTACTGTGGTTAGTAGTTAGTGGATAGTGATTAGTGATAAATAACCACAAGTAAATACTAACCACCAACTATAGCTATAGCCATCAAGATTAGGACATAGACTATAAGAGTTCTCATTGCGTCTATCAAATGTTAACGTCCTAACAAAAATGGCTACGGCTATACCAACCAGCAACCATCAACCACCAATTACTTTCAATGATTCCTATTAGCGATAACCTTTTCATTAATTCGCGTAAAAAACCGATAATGATTTATTGGTTAATTGGTATGAACCTTGCTTTGTTTTTATGGGAATTCAAGCTAGAAATTAGTGGACAGTTAGGTGTTTTTGTGGTTAATTGGGGTTTAATTCCAGCACAAATGCATGGTGCGATCGCTAGTTTCTTTGCTGGTAATTCTGCTGCTGGAATATTTGTGCTGTCGCGTTCTGTTTCTCTGTTAACTGCAATGTTTATTCACGGTAGTTTTAGCCAAATTTTGGGTAATCTACTGTTTTTGTGGGTTTTTGGCAGAAATTTAGAAAATATTCTTGGTCATGGTCGATTTTTAGTATTTTATCTAATGTGTGGCATTCTGACAGGAATAATCCAAATTCTTGCTAATCCCAACTTGACCGTACCACTGATAGGTGCAAATGGTGCGATCGCATCTGTTTTGGGAGCATATATCTTCAAGTTTCCCAAGGTTAAAATTGATACTGTAATGCCTCTTTTAGTTATATTTATACCTATGCAAATTCCAGCTGTTTTCTATACAATTTGGTGGTTTGTCCAACAATTGTTTTATGGAATTGGTAGTTTAAATATTCCAGGTGGTGTTAACCCACTTAATAGTGTTAATTATTGGGCGCAGATTGCAGGATTCATTATGGGTATAACTACAATGAAAAGATTACAACTAAAATGAGTTATGAATAAGCACTAAAATTTTAAATCATCCAAAGAATCTTCAATTTCTAAATCTAAAATTCTTTCTTGAATTTTTTTATGTTTTGCCAGATTACCTTCTTTATAATATATCGCTGTAGCTTTCTGAAAATCTGCGATCGCTCCTTGTTTATCTCCTAAATCATCATGAGCATTGCCACGATTATAATAAGCATCGGCATCATTGATATTAATTTTGAGGGTTTCTGTATAATCTGCGATCGCTCCCTCGTAATCTTGTACATCATAACGAGCATTCCCGCGATTATAATAAGCATCGGCATCATGAGGATTAATTTTGATTGCTTGGGTATAATCTATGATTGCTCCTTCATAGTCTCCCAATTCTAAGCGAAAGTTGCCACGCTTTTTATAAGCAAGAAAATCATCAGCATCAAGCTCATTTTCTTGGACAAAATCTTCAACTTGTTCCTGGTAATCTCCAATTTTGATATTTTTTAAATTTATCTTCCCTTCTGGCTGTGGATACAACTTGATTAATTGAGTATAGTCTTCAATAGCTCCTTGTTTGTCTCCTAGAAAATAACGCACATCAGCACGATTTTTGTAAGCGATCGCATCATTGGGATTAATGCTAATTGCCTGAGTATAATCAGCAATTGCTCCTTCATAATCTCCTAACTGATAACGTGCTAAACCACTTTTATTGTAAGCTTTAATATATCTAGGATTAATTCTAATTGCCTGAGCATAATCGGCAATTGCACCTTCATAATCTCCTACTTGATAACGTGCTAAACCAAGTTTATAGTATGTATCGGCATCATGAGCATAAATTTGCAATGCTTCATTATAATTGATGATAGCAGCATGATATTGTCCTTTTTTGCTGCATTCATCGCCGAGTTTGATATAAATCAGATTTAACTCTTCACTTTGAGTATTTATATTTTTAACTGAATCTAAAGCAGGTTTTGTGAGGTAATTATCTGGTTGTTGATAGATTAATTCTGATTTCACATTTTGTTTATGATTTATGAAGGTTTTTTCATTTGGCTGATGATTTTTAGAATTTTGTAATTGTTCTAAATAACCGCGTAAACCACCACCATAAAGTAATTGCTGTATTCCGAAGGAAATTCTCCCAGTTTTCAGCTTAATCATTTGAGTCGGAAGAAAACCAGCTAGGAAGAGATGATACTCTGATTGCGCCTCATTGACTTGCTCTTGAATTAAAATGCAAACCACAACTGCATTTTTCTCAACTTCTTCGGCACTAATTGACCATCTGACTTTATCAATGTTACCGTAACGAGATTTCACCTCAATACCAATAGATGGATTAGCCGTCATCGTAAAATCTGTTTTACCATCTCCGCCAATTCTTTTTTCGTAATCTACTTCTGTGATCAAATCAGCTAGTCGTTCTTTCACTACTTCCTCTCCTAACTTTCCTTTGAGGTAGCTGATGAAAACATCACGAACTGATGATACACGTTTATATTTTTCTGCCATTAGCCAGCAAAAGTCTCTAAGAGTTTTTAATCTTTCCCCAGAGATTATCGTCGTTTCACTATATTGACCCTCTGTTTGACAATGCAGCAGACAACCAGATGTTAGCCTTTTGATAAAGTCTGATTGGAGCGATCGCAGTACAGTTATCCAATCCATTGATATTTCTGCGAATCTTTTGATCAGGTGATTCTATCTAAGATATCAAAACTGGACTGACTTTCATCAATAAAACCCCACTCCTACTATCTAAACTTAGGAGCGGGGTCATATCATCATAGGGGATTCGACAATCTTTTCTTTTATTAATTTAGAATCTGTAACCGATTCCTAACATCAGGCCAACATCTGTGTCATCTACAAAAGAAGCATTCACAGAACCTGTGATCATAAATTGAGAAGACAAAGGATAATCTACACCACCAGTCAGTAGCAAACCAATATCAGTGTCATCACCAGTCCCGATAGCTACGCCAGCACCTATGTAAGGAGATATAACAGCATCACTACCACCAATATCAGTTGGTCGGAAAGCAAAGTCAAAAGTGATGGGAACTAGGAAGACAGTATCATCACCAATAACTGCTCCTGGCCGGATTGAGAAATTGTTTGTAATACCAAATTTGCTGGTGACTGCAAAGTTTCCACTGCCAAGAGCCGTATTACCACCTAAACCAATGTTACCACCAACGGCAATATAGTTTCTCTTAACTCTGACAGCAGTATCTTCACCTTCTGTTTGTTCACCCTGTGCTAATTCAGGTGGAATCAAAACTTGGTTGATGACGTGTACAACACCATTAGTCGCTTTAACATCTGGTTGGATGACACTGGCATTATTGACCGCAATCTGGTTATTCGCAGTATCAACTTTTACATTAACAGCTTCGTCTTCCAAAGTTTTGACTTCACCAGATGTAAGCTTGTTTGCAGGCAGATCACCAGAAACTACGTGATATCTCAAAATCTTGATTAACGTTTCTCTGTTTTCTGGTTGCTGTAACTGCTGTAAAACATCTGGAGGTAAAGCTGCAAATGCTTGATCTGTCGGGGCAAAAAGTGTGTATGGCCCTGGTTGTCTCAAAGCATCTGCTAAACCTGCTGTCTTCAGTAAAGAAGTCAGAGTTGTAAAACTACCACTAGACTCAGCTAGCGAAACAATATCACCTGTAGTTTGAGGATTACCACCCACAATGTAACTTACAGCTGCCACATTACTAGGTAATGGTTGCACTTGTCCAAGTCTCACCAACGCTTGATATAAAAGTGCAGCCGCCTCAGCACGCGTTAAACCTCCTTGAGGATTAAGCGTTCTGACATCAGGATAGTTGACGACAAGATTAGCTTGGGTTGCTGCCGCGACCTGATTAATAGCATAAGATGGGATCTGCCCAGCATCTACATAATTAGTAGAAAGAGTTTGTTCTACAGAGCCACTGGGAGATAAATTGAGTCCGCTAGCTATCGCAGTAATAGCATCTGCTTTGGAAACTGTTTGATTCGGCTGAAACAAGTTATTTGGATAACCTGCTAGAAATCCAGCTTCATAAGCAGCTTTAATTGCAGATGCTGCCCAATAATCAGAAGGCACATCTCTGAAGCCTTCTGGTGGTAGCTGACGAACTGGATTTAGCGTAAAAGCTTTTTGGAACATAGCAGCAATTTCAGCCCGGGTTACAGGTTGATTTGGTCTGAAGGTTCCATCTGGAAAACCAGCAATTACATTTCTTGCAGCTAAACCTTGAATAAATGGCAACGCCCAATAATCTGCTGGCACATCAGCAAAGCTAGGAGTAGTCACAGCAGGTGCAGGTGTGAGTGCAGGTGCTGGAGTTGGGGCATTAACTTGAGCGGATACAGGAGCGGACATTATTATTGGACTTGTCACAGTAGCCATCATTCCTAAAGCCACTAATGCGCTACTTGTGAACGACCAACTAGATAAACTACGCATGAACACTTCCTCCTCAACAACACATATCGACAGTTCATCAAACAGAACTTTTACATTGACTTAGACATGCAAAATACAATCCTTCTTGCTTTTATTTGTGATGATATCAGTTGATTTTGTAAATTCAAACATAAGTTTTTGTCTTGACTTCCACTTAAGAAGTTTCATAGCTCTAATGTCCAACAGATCCATCAAAAAAACAATACTTTGTAAGGTATAAATTTTTTCTAGCATTGGTTGGCAAATATTTAAGTTAAGTCATAGATAGTGAAGGAGCAGTTTATTTGTGATTCTATCTATGTTAGCTAGATTACAAGCCACATCATCGATTGATGATGAGCAATCTAGAAAGTGATCACTAATTACACTATCTAAAGTAGGCAATTGCTAGAGTCAGTATTAAGCTGCTTACTAATAATACCTGTTTTTGAGTGCCTGAGTCATATATCAAAAGCAAGGAATATATATCTACCGAAAGCAAGGGATGACAGGTGTTAAATGTCTGTTATGCTCTTGACACTCCCTTGGCTAAAGCCGAGGGGATTCTACATTCACCGTCAGAATTTGCCCTACCAGGCTTGCGCCAAGTAGGGTATTGATTCCGACTCCTGTAGCGTTACTTTGGGGATGCCCTCCCCTAGCTTGTCTTCCAAGATTCAGAATATTTTTTGCAGCGTTAATTTCTCTTTGCAAGTCGCACCCACAACTACATTTATGGGTACGAGTTGAAAGAGATTTTTTAACATTTGTAAATCTGTTTTTGAGCGTGTTTGATGGATTTTTCTGCTTTTCTTAAAAACCTTGGGTTAGGTTCATGATGCCCATTGGAGTCTGAGTAGAAAAATTCTAACTCGACATCTAAACCTACTTCACTGTCAGCTATTCTAGCCTCAGTCTTAACCTCGACATCAATAGCAAATTTCTGGCAGAATGGGTTTGATAGTTGAAGGTATCAAACCTGCTATTGAAACAATCAAATCGTCCCCAGAAAATTTACAGGCTCATGCAGTTGTAGCCAATATTAAATACCAAGCCAATAAGTTGATAGAAGATTCAACAATTTTATCTAGACTTGTTCGCCAAAATAAACTTAAAATTGTTGGCGTTCGTTACGATGTGGATACTAGTAAAGTATCTATCGTAACCTAACAAAAGTCTATTGCTTGGCAATGTGAGAATTGGTATCAACAAATGCAATTGATCTTATACAGTAAGCCGGGATGTCATTTATGTGAGGGTTTACAGGAAAAATTAGAAAAAATTATAGAGATGGAAAATATTTCATCTCTACAGCTAGAAATTCGGGACATTACCACTGATGACAATTGGTTCCAAGCCTACCAATATGAGGTTCCTGTGTTGTTTGTAGCCCATCAGGCAAATAGCGTCCAAGATAAAGAGAAAATGCAACTTATACCCCGCCCTTCTCCCCGTGCGACAGTACAACAGTTGGAAAATTTACTCCGGAAGTATCTATAAGTATTTGTAGAAAAAGGAAAATAGTGCAGAATAAAGCGCAAGCTATCGGTTAGGTTTAGTTTCTAACCCTAGTAGTTTGTAGTAAGGACTTTAGTCCTCTATGAGCGCTTAAGCGCTCACTACGAACCCAGCATAGTTCGTGTAGTCGAGTATTAGCCTATAGTTCCTTTTTTGAAGAGGTTCACAACATGATACTGCGGGAGTTAATAGCCAGTGTAGAAGGGATTGTGCATTTACCTGAACATCCAGCAATGGATAGTGAGGTGACAGGATTAACAACAAATTCCCATGCTACCACTCCAGGAGATTTATTTATTGGTATGCCTGGAACACGGGTTGATGGCGGGGATTTTTGGCAAAGTGCGATCGCATCTGGTGCTGTAGCGGCAATCATATCTCCTAACGCAGCACAGAAACACCCTTCCACCCCAGACGCTTGTGTCATTACCGTCACAGACATGACAACAGCCTGCGCCCAATTAGCTAAAGTTTTTTATGACTATCCTGGGCAAAAACTCAAACTTGTGGGCGTCACAGGTACAAACGGTAAAACCACAACCAGCCATTTGATTGAATATTTCCTTAACAAAGCCAATAAACTTACGGCTTTAATGGGTACTTTGTATACTCGCTGGCCAGGTTTCACTCAAACTGCTGTTCATACCACACCATTTGCAGTCGAACTGCAACACCAGCTAGCAGCAGCCATAGCTGCTGGTAATGAATATGGTGTAATGGAAGTTAGTTCCCACGCTTTGGCACAAGGACGGGTAATGGGTTGCCAATTTGAAGTTGGGGTGTTTAGTAATCTTACTCAAGACCATCTTGACTTTCACCGCGATATGGAAGATTACTTCGCGGCCAAAGCTTTGCTATTTAATTCTGATTATCTCAAAGAGCGAGCAATAATTAACGCCGATGATCCCTACGGACAGCGATTAATTACATCTTTAGATGCAAATAAAGTTTGGAGTTATAGTGTCAGAAATTCCAGTGCTGATTTATGGATGAGTGATTTAAGTTACGAACCCAATGGTGTTAGTGGTAAACTGCACACACCAACAGGTGATGTAGCTTTTCGTTCACCTCTAGTTGGTCAATATAATCTGGAAAATCTTTTGGCAGCAGTCGGAGCAGTTTTACATTTAGGTTTAGATTTAGAGTTGGTGATATCTGTGATACCAGAGTTCCCGGGTGTTCCTGGACGCATGGAAAGAGTACAGGTGAATCCACAACAGGACATCAGTGTGATTGTAGATTATGCTCACACTCCTGATAGTTTAGAAAACTTGCTCAAAGCAGCGCGTCCGTTTATTCCTGGTAAGATGATTTGTGTATTTGGTTGCGGAGGAGATAGGGATAGAACTAAGCGCCCCAAAATGGGTAAAATTGTCGCCGAACTAGCTGACGTAGCAGTAGTGACATCCGATAATCCCCGTACTGAAGATCCAGAGCGGATTTTGGAGGACATTTTAACAGGAATACCGGAAACAATTCAGCCAATAGTGATCTGCGATCGCGCTACCGCTATTAAGAGTGCAATTTTGGAAGCACAACCTGGAGATGGTGTCCTGCTAGCTGGTAAAGGTCACGAAGATTACCAAATTCTCGGAACCGAAAAAATCCACTTTGACGACAGAGAACACGCACGCGACGCCTTAGAAGAAAAGCTAAGGACTAAAGCTTAGGAATCGGGGATCGGGGATCAAAAAGGGGACAAACAGACAAGGAGGAAAAGGGAGAATATTTGTTATCTGTTTCCTCCTCTCCTTGTCTTACTCATTAAAGACAATTTATAAATACTGAATCGGCGTTCTAGGAACAGGAAATTATTAGTATAAAATTATTCTCCATTTCCGTACCAATGACAAATAACAAATAACAAATGAATGTTTCTCTGGTTCAGGAACTATCAATATTTCAACTGGCTTTGGGTGGACAAACACCTCCTCCAGTTTTGTCGGTGACTCCTGCTACTCTCTTATCACTATTGAAGTCACAAATAGACTTATTAATAGAGCAGCATATTCCAGCAACTTTATGGGTAAAATTGCCGCCAGGAAAAATTTGGCATTCAGAAATTCAACGCTACCAACAGCAATTTGATAATTCTGGAGTTGTTTATAATTGCCAAGTTGAGAATCTGGGGAATACTTTGGTTGATGGGGAGACTCAGAAAAACACTCCTCCTATAACTTCACCATCCCAAATCTATGGCAAACAGTCCAAGACAGATTTATACCCTAAATCAAAAATACATCGAGAGTATTTCTTAATAGTATTATCAGCCAATTTTTGCAGTTTAACGGTAACTGAAAGAGAAATTAAAAATTATAGAAATTTGTTGACTATAACTACTATTGAACCACAAAGAATCCAACAGGTATTAGATGGTATCAAACAAGCAATAGTACTAGAAAAATATCCGATTGCACCAGATGATTTGATTTGTACAAGTGTGCTTGAACCAGCACTGATGAGTCAATTGTTGACAAAACAACTCCAACGACACGATGAAATTAACCGTCAAATTATTTCTCAGCAGATAGCCAAGATAGAACAGCAAAAACAAAAACTACACAACAGTTTGCAACTCAAAGACGAATTCTTAAGTAATGTCTGTCATGAACTACGTACACCTTTGACACACATGAAGACAGCCTTAAGTCTATTAAATTCGCCTAGTCTAAAAAACACCCAACGACAGCGCTATTCCCAAATGCTCAATACTCAATGCGATCGCCAAAATTCGCTAATTCATGGCGTCTTGGAATTGGTGCAAATTGAGCATAATTTGGAAGCAATGCATTTAGAAACAGTACACCTTGCAGACATTGTACCTGGAGTAGTTAGTACCTATCAACCCCTAGCACAAGAAAAAGGGATTATGTTAGCTTACACCGTACCAATAGAACTCCCTGCTGTTTGGTGTGTAAGTGGAGGAGTTAGGCAAATTGTCATTCATCTGCTTTCTAATAGCATTAAATATACTCCAAAGGAGGACAAGTTTGGGTGCGCGGACGCCTCCAAAGCAATTATGTTCAATTAGAATTTCGTGATAGCGGTATCGGTATTGGCGAAAGCGAAATTCCCAAAATTTTTGACCGTTTTTATCGCGTGCGTCCACTGTCAATAGAAGATCCTGGCGGTGCAGGCTTAGGTCTAACAATTGTACAGCAACTACTACACGGGTGTGGTGGCTCTATTTCTGTTAAAAGCAAACCTTCCGAAGGTTCCACTTTTACAGTCCAGTTAGCGGGGAGCATCCCAAATGTTTAATAATCGCGCTAGTTTGGTTACTAGTTGATTTAAGAAACACTTTTTAATGAATCAAAGTTTAACTGTTGTTCCCAATCAAGAACATAGCACCACAGAAAGTCCTGTTGTTAAGCAACAACAGATATCTATCAAGCAACTCCAGATCCTGAGTGTAGAGTTACTTTTAGCTATACCCTTTGGTTTAGCTCTATCTCATTTCAATTTTGGTGGTATTGCTTGGATTTTTGGCGGAATCATTTCTGGTGCGCTGGTATTCCAGACATGTCGGATTTTTTATAACTATTCGCCTAAACCTAACCGCGTTGCTAGACAGGTGGGAATGATGTTGGTGGGTATAACTATCGGTGCTTCTAATGCTCATGCTAATTTAGCTAATATTACTGCTGGCGTTCCAGTTTTTGTTTTCCTCACTCTGTTTCTCATGCTGTGTGGAAGTTGCATTGGCTACATTTATTCTCGTTTGACCAAAACCAATCTTTTGACATCAATGCTGGCTACAGTTCCTGGTGGTGTGGGTGTGATGTCAGCTATTGCAGCAGATTACAACAAAAATGTCACTTTGGTAGCCTTAGTACAAGCACTCCGAGTCACAAGCGTAGTTTTCCTCATTCCCTTAATAGCAAGAGTCACAAATCATACCTCTATTCAACCACCCATATCCTCTACTAACGAGCCATATTCTTTAGAGTTACTTTTGTTAGTATTATTAATTAGTACATTAGCAGTTTACATAACTCAATTATTGAAAATTCCTGCTGCTCCTTTTTTCGCCTCGTTAGTCGTGGGAATAACAATTAATCCAATTCTAAATTGGCTATCTTTGGGAAGTGATATCTACTTCACCCCACCAATATTAATCAAATTACTGGGTCAAATGCTGTTGGGAATTACTATTGGTGAGTATTGGGGCGAAAAACCGACTTTCAAAAAACGAACTATAGGATACGCCTTGATCTCAGTCGCAATGACTCTTACTGCTGGCGTAGCTGCTACTTTACTTGCAATGCAATTAACTTCTTGGGACTGGTTAACTTGTCTTTTGGTGACAGCACCTGGAGGAGCTGCGGAAATTATTTTAGTTGCTTTAACACTAGATCATAATGTCGAAATTGTTACAGCCGGTCATGTTGTACGACTAATTGCTATTAATAGTTTCCTGCCAATTTGGTTATTTTTGTTTCGCTATTTTGAAAATAAAGAAGATAGAAGAGAAATGGTATAACAGCTTTTTAAAACAATCGCTATAGCAACATGACTATAACAGTCCGAACTGAATCGTGAGAAAATACGTAGGTTGGATATCAAATCTAAAAGTAAAAATTTATTCACTTCTGGCGATATTCGTAATCGCCGCTATACAAACCAAGTCCGTCGATGCGGACTAACAGAGTTTTAAACCCACGTAGGTGGTGTCAATACGGTTCGGTTAAGGATTTTTCGTCATAATTTTGGGGTTGTACCAGACGCGATATAGTGCGTCTGGTACAGGATTTAGCTAAGGGTTTAAACCCTGAGCGGTATTCCAATTCTCAATTCGGCAATTTGGCAAGTTTCAGCTTCTTAATACTGATATTTTTTGATTGTGCAAGAGGTGTAGTAAAAGTCGCCCCGGCTAATAAGTCGGGGTTTTAGTTTTTCAAATAATATAAATCAATTCGGTGTAAACTTAAATCCCGCTAAAGTAGACTCAACAAAAATTGTTGATACACGCCAACCAATACAATAATCTGAATATCTACATATCTCAAAAGGCTAAGATGCGGGCGTTATTGTCTGGATACTACGGGAAAGGAAATGGTGGCGATGAGGCTTTGTTGGCAACGCTACTGCAAATGTTACCATCTGATGTCACACCAGTGGTTCTTTCTGGCAATCCAGAGGAAACACGAAATCGCTATGGCGTAGAAGCTTATGAACGTATGGCTTTTCCCAGCTTAATCAAAGGTTTGCGTTCTTGTGATGCTTTAATTTGGGGTGGTGGTAGTTTAATCCAAGATGCCACTAGTGCCATCAGCCCATTTTACTATGGGACAATGATGAGCGTAGCTCAAAAAATGGGCTTAAAAACAATCGCTTGGGCGCAGGGTATCGGCCCTTTACATCGTGGGGTGACACGTTGGTTAGCGCGACAAACTTTTGCAGGTTGTACGCAAGTGAGTGTACGCGATCGCGCTTCGGCCAGTTTACTATCTGATTGGCAAATTCCCCACATCAAGGCACCCGATCCGGTGTGGGCGTTACAATCCAAACCAGTCCCCGGACTTTGGAATTTATCAGCACCAAGAGTTGCTGTGACGTTGCGATCGCATCCCCAACTTACCCCAACTCGCCTGAGTCATCTGACTCGCGCCTTGGTAGACTTTCAAAAAGCTACGCAGACTTTTATTGTGCTGCTACCTTTCCAAAAGGCCCAAGATTTGAATCTCGCCCAAGCAATTCAACCAGCACTCAAAGATGTTAGTCAAATTCTCTGCTTGGAAGAACCACAACTATTAAAAGGTGTGTTTCGGGGAATTGAAATGGCGATCGGAATGCGTTTGCATAGTTTAATCATGGCAGCCAGCGAAGGTTGTCGCTGTTTTGCTTTAAGTTATGACCCAAAAGTTAACCGTTTGATGGAAGATTTAGATATGCCGGGGTGGGATTTAGCAAATTTACCAGACGACCCCAATGTTATTAGTAAAACTTGGATTGAGCATTATGCCAATGGTGATCCATTGTCATCAGAAAAAATCCAGTTTTTAGTAGACAGAGCGCTGATTCATCGCGAAGTGTTGTATCAAGCCTTAAGTCAGTGAACAGTTCGGTAGAGACGCGAAATTTTGCGTCTCTAAACACCTTCATACAACTCTAATCAATCAAACAGTCTGCTGCGATTTCAATTGCAGGCGGATTTTTTGAACATTTGGGATACTTCCTTGATTTATCAATAAACCATTGACACTCCCCTGGTTGCGTGAATATGGCTACGCTCATTCGCGCTAAAAACCAGGGGATTCTTGGTTCAACGAGACCACTTAGATTAGGTTCCTTGCGTCATCTAACCCAGAGGTGGGACTCTCCCCAAGCGTTAACTTTCGGTCTGCCCGACCGTAGTTGCATTGCTGCAAGTCCTGTTTATTCGACTTTGCCCACTCCAGTACAACCTTGTCAAAGTGAGATTCAGCAACCAATTCTGACCCATCTTCTCGTGGGTAAATTGCCGCTCTCACGCGAGCTAGCATGATTTTTACTTCTTCTATGGGTTTTTGAGTGGCTTTGACTAAAGCGTCTAGTTTATAGAGTTTTGTTTTGGTGCTTGTTTCTTTGGTTTCTTTAGAAGATAAATTTGATTGCTCTAAAACTGCTGTAGTCATACGCGGTTCTCCCAAATAATTGTCTAGTAGTCTGACAAGTTAACTTTGCTAGGTCAGACATCTGGGTATACGCGTCCCATTTTCTTACGTGCATCCGTAGTTTTAAAGCGCCAATTTACACTCGCCTTGTGAAAATTGCGATCGCTTTCCCAAAAGGCGATTTCTTGGGATAATGTTTGTACATCAGCAATTCGCCTTTCCAAGCACTGACGTGATAAAACAGAAAATTCAATCTCAACTTGATTTAACCAACTAGCGTGTTTGGGGGTGTAGTGAAACTCTAACTTTTGGACAATCCGACGTGCTTCTTCTGGTGGAAATACTTCGTACAAAGCCGATGGATTATGTGTATTCAAGTTATCAACTACTAGACGAATAGACTCTGCTTGTGAGTAATGAACGTCCACTAAATTCTTCATTTGGATGGCGAAATCTTTTTTAGTTCTCTGTTGTGTAACTTCAATATGCCGCCAACCTTTATGCGGTTCAAAAATTGCAAATAAGTTGACACTCCCATTCCTTTTATATTCATAGTCATAACGCTCTGGTTGCCCTGGTTCGGGTGGTAATGGTTCTCTAGTGTCATCCAACAAAGGATATGGGCGTACCCTTCGGGAAGCTTCGCAACATCAAAACAAATTACTGGATGTTTTGGATCGTATGGTTTGCTGTATAAATCTAATAAATCTTCCATCCTTAAAACATATTCAGCATCTATTTTCGGAATGCACCATTGTTCCTTTAACCAAGGTTTAATTTCGTTTTTTTTAAATAAGAGCGTACAGTTTCCCCAGAAACTGAATCGATGATATTTAAACTCACCATGCGCTCTGCTAATAGTTTCATCGTCCAACGATTTCTTCCCTCTGGTGCAGTAGAACATGCTGTTGCAATCAGAAAGGCTTCTTGTTCACCATTCAACTTTGGTTGCTTTGGTGGATGAGGACGGTCTTGTACAGCTAATTCAATTCCTCCCTCTACATATCTGGCACGGGTTCGCTCTACGGTAGAAACGTGTACTCTTAGACATTGTGCGATCGCTTTGTCAGTTTCTCCCTCCCATGCCATCAACAGTATATGAGCGCGAGTCATACTCCTTGCTTTGCTTTTACCTGTTTTGATTAGCGATCGCAGTTTTTCTACTTCTTCTTTACTCAAAGATACTGTATACTTCTTTGCCATGAGCCTACTCGCAACCACACTTCAAATAGTTTATCAGAATCCGTCTCACCTAGCAAAGTTAACTTGTCAGACTAGTAGTTCCACCCTGCCTTCAGATAAAGTGGCTGTAATGACGACGTTGCTAACACTACCATCATGCGAAATATACGAAATAACTTCGTCAAGCACAATATCTCTAGTTGAGCGATCGCCTTGACTAACAACCAACCTCTTTTCATACCTAAGATTTGTAATTTCCCAGGTTTGAGTGGTGTGGTAAATAAACCTTTTGATTTCTCGGACAATATTCTCCACAAAGCCATGCACGCTAAATGGATTAAGTAACTCTATTTGACTAACAGCCTGACTTACATTAGCAGTCTGTTGTCCTGCATCAAAAAAGATTTTGAAGTGCCAACTGCGATCGCATCTATACTCAGCCTCTATATGCAAAAGCATTTCTAGGGACTTGCTTACTAGGTAGGCAATATTTCTCACTGCTCTGGTATGTGATGCAGGGCGCTCTACTTCTGACCAAAGTCGCAAAGTGTAATTCTCGCCAACCTCTCTTTCAATTTCGTACATCGCGACACCTCCGACAGGTCTAGACACTTGATAGCATGGGCATTTTAGTATTGCCATTTCATTTTATGTCGTTATAAATGTCGCAGCCCGACCAGCGCAAAGAGATAGCAAAGGCTAAATTTATCACCGGGGTTCACATTCAGGAAATTGCTGATAGCTTGGGTGTGAGTCGCCGGACGATTGAGCGTTGGGCGGCAGAGGGAAACTGGCGGGATTTGCAACAAACTAATATTGTCCATCTCAAGCCCAAGCCGATAAACTCAAGCCCAAAACTTGAATTACCAAAAATTCGCAGTGTGGAAAGTCTGGATGATATTGGCATAGTTGAGGCGGCGTTATCGGAACTTCACGCTTCACTGCCAGAAGCAGACGATAAATCAAAGGGTGGGATTGCTGGTGCGATCGCTCGACTGGTGGAACTGAAGCGCAAAATCAAGCCTGAGACTGTGGCTGATTTAGTGGAACGGGCAATTGAGCTTGGTGTTAGTCCAGATGAATTTTTACAGCAGCTTAGAGATGCGTGGGCAAAAAGGGCGTAAGGCAGCAATGGGAAGAAGTTGTTAATCAGGCAGAGAAAGAGACTCAGCCCGAAAAAGTTTTGTGGAAGCCTTTGCCTGGCCCACAGACAATGGCTGCCTCAGAAAAATTTATTTGGTTCTCTGGCTGGATTAATCCTTTCCCCAGTACAGCAAGCACTGCAAGGTGTACTGCTCGGAATTGGCGCGCCCATTGGTATGCAGTTGGGAAGTGGAATTGCCAAAGGCGTACAGTCATCTCTGGGAAGTCAAATTGGTTCTTTAGAACTAATCGCCCAGCGCGCCACAGAAAAATCAATTCAGGCGATACCCAAGATACAGCAGGAACTGGTAGAAACTATCCGCGCCAATCCTATTGGTAATGTGGTAGTTAAGCAGCTAGAAACCCTGCAACAAGTACTTGAAAGATTTAGTATCAATCTTTCAAGTACTTGTTGCAATTAGCTGAATTACAAGCAAAAATTTCATCCAAGAAAGCGAATCGCCAAGATATTCAAAGCCTAGCTCGCTCAAGTGCGGCACTAGAAGAGACAACTAAGGAAATTGAAGCACTTCGGGAAACTAAAAGGGCTATAGAAATTGCTAATCCAGAAAAAGACATTCAAAAAACCTCTAAGCGACTGAAAGCACTTAACGATGAACTATCTTCAGTATTGGAGCAGTTACAAAAAAAACTATCAAGTGGACTGGTACAGGCAATTGAGAGTGCAACCAGAGAAATTGTCAATGTTGGCAACCTACCTCAACCGACTAAGGGGCAATTAGTAATTGAAAAGCAGGCTCTAGCATCCGAAAAGGAAGCTCGTAAAGCATCTGAGGTTGGGCGGCTAAAACGACAAAAAGCACAACAGGCAAACACCCTGCCGCCATTGTATGTGGATGCAGTGCAATCGGTAGCTCGGATAGTAACTGGACAAAATTTACCTGCTGAAAAAATCCCCACTGTTGTGCCATCTGCTGAGGTTGCAGGTAGAGGGGATTACCTTACGGCATCCAACACCTACAGAATTCGACCTGATTTGTATCAAAAATTATAAGTAGGCGATATCAATCAAGTAACGGATGAAGTTATTGGTAACATAGTCCATGAGATTTTTCATGCTTTTCAGCATGATTTTGGTTCATCGATCGCTGACAAGACTGGGAATCTTGCTGTCGATATTACTCCCACTCCTGAAGAGCTTTTGAAGCTGGCAGACAAAATCGAATCATCTGTAGCAATTCAGCCAGACCAGAGAAAGCCTTTATCTAGAGAGTTAGAAACAGGAGCAAATGTATTTCAACTTAGAAATACAGACCGGGTGCGTGAGGAATTAAAACGCAAACAGCTTAAAGACCAAGCATTGTCTTTGGGCGGTATAGCTGGCTCTAAGATTGGGCTGACTGATGCCAATAAGTTAATTGACGGTATTTATGCTTTTCTGGCAGAAGCCCAAAAATTGGGTATTGATGTTGCTAAACAAAAATCCAAATACGTTGCGGTCGTCAAAGATATTAGGACTAAAGCTGATGAAATCGGGGCTAAATCTGTAAACTTTGATGGCTTGCCAACTATTGAAATCGAAGAAATAGTCAAGCAATATCAGGAAATTTTAATAATGTCCGCTCCGACGCTTCCAAGCCATTCAACCTAGATTTGGCACGAACCGACCAACAAATCAACGCCATCAAATCTCAGATTGAGGCGTTGAAATCCCCAGAAGCGATCGCAGCATCTGGAGGTACGCAAGCAGCACAGGAGTTGACACAGCAACTACAGGCAAATGCAGAAAAATTGAAACAGTTTAAGGCTGAAGCAGAATCAACACTCGCTTCGTTGCGTGTTGACCCCGTACTGGCTTTTACTCAGGCACTACGCCAACTTAACTTAGCCTTTGCTGAATCTCAGGAGCGAAATCAGCAACAATTCGAGGGACGCAAAACCCGGATTGCTCAATCTCAACTCGCTGGCTTCAAAACAAACAAACAAGCTGGACGACAGGCTGCTTTAGATACAGCAGTAGCTGAAAGAGAAAAAGCCAAGGCTGATTTAGCAGATCTACAATCTGCGGTTAATGAAGGCAGTGCCGCGATCGCATCTCCTGAATTTCAATCAACCTTACAAAGACTGAGTGTTTCTCCTGATTCGTCAGTAGCCAAAATTGATGATGTACTAAAAAATACATCCGATGAAGCTGATAGGGGGATTTTAGAGAAACTTAAGAGTGAGCGAGAGCGGCGTAACCAACTGGCGGGTGCAAAGACTGTGTTTTCTGAATCTCAACTCAAGGTACAGCAAGCGACTCAGGATATTTCTCTTACTCAGCTGCAAGACAGCGCTAACAAGCAGCAACAGATACTGCAACGAACCGAAGCCAAGAAACTCAAGGATGACAATACCAGCCTCGGCATGAAAGGGGCGATCGCATCCCAGCTTAATAGCCTGGGCTTTGGTACAAATGAACTACAAATATTAGAGAAGCGATCACAAATTGAATCGGAGATTGCGGACAAGAAACTGGAAGCACTCAAGCTCGAACAAGCATATCAACGCCAGTCCTTGCAACTTGACCTGAAGCGGCAAAAGATATCTGCCCAAATGGCTGTTTTTGAAGCCGAATCAGCAAGACTCGCAGCTGCTAAAGCCAAGTTGGAAGCTGAATCGGCTTTGCGGATAGCCACCATCAAAAAAGACAAGGTTGGCATTGAAGCAGCCAAGGTGGAAATTGAATTGGCGTCAAGAGGCGCTGAGTTGGCTGATAAAAAATTTAGCGCTGCTGAAGACAACCTCAAAGTCCAAGATGAACTAGCTCGCAATGCCACACTGGCACAGGAAGCAACTCAAAAGGCGGCACTGAACCAGGAATTGGCTGCTGACAGCGCCAGAAGACAAGCGGCGGCATTGGAGAGAGTGGAGGCGTCTGCTCCTAAGATTCAAAAACAAGAGTCGAGAGATACCACCACAGCAGCGCCTGCTAGTTCACCTACAGCAAACAACGACGTACCTGGCTGGGAGAATCCTTATATCCAAAAACCTGGAGAAGGTTTATTTGACTACGAAAGCCGGATCAACTGGATGAAGATGACCGGACAGATTGTAGAGACTAATAACCCACATTCCGCACCTTGGGGTGTCACATAGCATAATCACTTAATTTTTTCTTGTTTCTTTGCTACAAATTATGCTTTCAAATCGTTCTTTAACCGTTAATTCTGGGACTTTAGGTATATGAGATAGCTTCATCTCCTCCTAAAACATAGTAAAAACCGATTGTGACAGTTGAGGGTGCGGAATGTAGGTAATAAAAGAACTAGTGTCATTGATACCAGTGGCTACAATTACGATTTGGAGTTGAACAAAAAACAAGGTAATTTGCCTTATTGGTATTTTGACCCTTATGACCCCAGATATTCGGGTAGTATGCCCCCAATTGACAGAACTGCTGATATGGTGAAGGCGGCAGAAATCAAAACTCCTGAAACTAGCGCTGGATATAGCCAGTTTGTGGATGCTTTAAAGGTGGCAAACCAGGGAATCGAGCAGCGACTCGACACCTTGAATGAACGAATTATGCAGCTTGCCAATAGCCCAAGAAGTCTGACCGTGCAAACTCCGCGCGCGGTTGACGATGCGGCGGATATTATGAGCAAGATTTCTCGTCAACAGCTTGCGAAAGCGGGTTTGTGAAGCGATCACTTCACAGCGATTTTATAGAATCGCGATAAGTACGGATGTCAATCCGCACTTTTATCAGAATCTTTATTGGCACTTCGGTGGCTTTGCTGCAACGTAATACAAGAGCGAAACAATACTCTTGAGTTGAGCGAGTCAACAATGGGGGCGCATATGTCAAACGCTTTTATAACTAACAATCCTCAAGATTTCAAGCTCTGCCTTATGTGGCTTGTTGGAACTTCCAAAAAGATGGTTGCTGAGTTCTCAAGTTGCAGGTGGCTACCACGAATTGGCGAGAAACTGGTTTTACCAGTAGGCGAAGCGGATGAGGATAAGGCAGAGAAAGGAGTAGTGATAATAATGACGGACTGTAGTCTGTACTTTTTGTAGGCGAGAATAAAAGAGAAGTTTGATGGAGCCAACATCAGCACAGTTAAAAGCGTTTTACCGCAGATGTGTAGCAGCAAGTAACTTGATGCAGCCAATTAACGTGGTTCGTTTAGACGAACGAAACAAAAGACTTTTTGTTTTAATTGGCGACACAATTGAAGTAGAAATATTTCCAAATGGGGAGGTATTTATTAAATGACCCAGATGAATTTTGAGCAGATGTCGGATAAAGAGTTGCTAGCCTATGTTAGAACTCATCCACAGGATACAGAGGCATTTCACAAATATATGGATAGGTTAAGCGATCGTCCTGGTGTGCTTTGCACGACGGATGAGGAAGCAGATGCAGAAATGCTAAGACGAGTTAATCAACAAGCAAGTTAGCAGTTCCTACTCTTAAATCAAATTTTGCAACATCAGCTATCCAAATTCTATCAAAATTATGCAGTGCAAACTTAACACTATCTGGTAGTGGTCGCCTCAGTCTTTGCTGCCAATTTAGTTGTAACTGAGGTAGTAAATCTTTAAAGACCCGCTCAAATAATTCAGCAGGAAATACCAAAAATCTTTCTGATAGTGATTGTTGAGCAACTTTAGTAACAGGACACCATAAGAAACCTTCTCTTGCCAAAAGACGATTTAATTCTTGTACTCCAGGAACTTGCCTCCACAATAGCGTTAATACTGCTGCTACCATGAAAGATAAATTCAGAATTCTATCTCGTAATCCTAACTGTTTGTAATATTTTTGTTGAGCAAAAATAGCTGGAGTTAATAAAGCTTCTAATTGCTGAGAAATTACCTCATTATCTATAGTAGGAGTATTATGTTTGTGTGCGTGGTCAGAGTTTTGTTTTTGTCGCTTGGGCATAGCAGTAGACCAAACTTTTCATTACCTTGTTTGATCATTGAATTTATATAACAATGTTGCCCATTTTTTACAAAAGTATTCCATCGTTACAATACTTTTTCATTGGACAAAATAGCTATGAAAAACTTTTTTAATAATGATAATCAAAGAGAGAGGAAGGAGGCGAGCGTCGCTCGCCTCCTTCCTCTCTCCCTCATGCACGATTATCATTTTTATTTAGATTGTTTTGAGTATTTTAGCTGATTGACAAAATGCACTCTACTCTAACCTTTCACGGATGGTGGTTGTGGCGATCGCGATTAAAATTTCGGGAGTCAAATTTTCATTCGTCGGCAGCTTATTAAAATACCTTTCGTAGTGCTCCTTCCAGGTTTGCCGTTTGGTAGCATCGTCTCCTTTTTGGGCAAAGTAATCTTCTTTGAATTTATCGATCTAATACCCACAACTAGAGACGCGATAACCCTTGTCTTTACAATCACCGCCTTCTAGATACTGACTCCAGTTGAATTCCCCACTAGCAATTCTGCCACCTAGTAACTTTGCTTCTGCTTCAGCTGCTTGAAGTCCGGCCACATTGGCATAGATACCCAAAGAAATATCCTGCTGATGCCAATGTTCTTTGTTGCTTGCTGGTTTCGGCGGTAGTGTGGCACGCAAAGACAAGCGATCGCCCCTTTGCCTTACGGCTACTCCGATTTTGCCTGCTTTTAGACGGTTATTTACTACCTCTAACGTCCACTTCAATGTCCTAAATTTGTCCTAAATTAAATGGGTGCGGCTCTTTTAGAGAGACGCGGATTAGTATCAGACAGGTATTGCAAGGGATGGAGGAGTAATAGAACAACTCAATTGAATCACTTGTTTCATCAATGGAATGCCGTCTTTGTATAAAGCCT